>CAYOBX010000065.1:0-2049 GCA_964402245.1 uncultured Saprospiraceae bacterium
TTATTGGATATAACTTCTAAGCTATAACCGTTTGTTGTTGAGAACAAGCGATCAGACCGTTTAGAACGATCAGATCCCCCGCACTATTTGACAGAAAGTGGTACTAAATCAGGTGTTCTATGTGCGATCTGATGGCTTTCCGCCATCTGACCGCTTAATCCAAGAATAATATACTATCCGAGCTAAGGGATACCTGAATTATTGGCTACCCGTCTAAGGTTGGACAGTTTCGACAACAGCGAATCTATATTCGCTGCTCCAAGCGTCGGAAAATATAGATTTTCCTTTGTCTTCCAAAACTGGAGTGTCCAACCTTAAACGGGTAGCCGAATTAATTAAAACCACTCTGATTATCACAGCTTTACAGTCACTATTTATAATTATTAAACTGTGACATTAAAGCATACCAAAAACCTATCAATTTTAGCTTTTCTTTTCTTAGTAAAGCCTACCAATTTACTGATATTTCTCAAAGATTCAGATAACTGAAGATAGAACCTTTTATATGGCATAAAATTTGAACTCTAAAAAGTCCTACAATTTTTCCCTTCAACTAACTATCCTCTCCCCATAATTTCTCCCTTTTTTATTCTAGCCTCCCACCATCATTTTGTATAGAGATAAACAGTAATATGGCCAAACAAAGAACATTTCTTCTCTTTTTACCCTTATTTTTAATGGTAGGTAATCTCTTTTGCCTAGATAGCAATGATTGGACTATTGACCCATCTTGTCGTACTTCCATCGAATCCAAAAATAAAGATTGCGAGCATGCAGATTACAAAAACATTTTCATCAATGAATTTGAATCTGAAATGTCAAATATCTATCCTTGCGGAGAGGATAAGATAATAGATGTCTACGCCAAAGGTATACATGATGGAGGTAATTCTTTAGTAATTCCAAACTGTGGGAATGTTGTAGAAATAATGGTAGAAGTATTAGCAGATTGTTCAACAGGAACTGAACCTAGTTCCATTACAATAGAAGGCAGTAGTGTTCCCGCTATAGAAGTTACCAAATTGACTGGGGCTATTACCTCTGAAAAATTATATAGAAAAACCATTACAAATTGCGATGGCACTATAAACATTAGTGGATCTAGTTGTTTCACCAGTATAGTTGCATATGTAGTTAGAAACAAACCAGGTGGCTCTTCTTCTTTACAGACTACAAATACAGAAGTTTTCTTTCGAAATGCTAATCCTGCACAAACATGCCTGAATCTACCAATTGGTTCTGCAGCTTCAAGTAGATCAATTGATGTAAGTGTACCTATACATGAGAAAGATGAATTTAGATCAGTGGTCATAACTGCTACCGCCTGTGGCACCACAGAGAATCTTACGGTAACTTCTTCGAATGTTGGCTTAGGAGCAGCATTGGTAAATCTTACACTAAATAATGTTGCAAGTAATTGCAGCCAAGTAACAGTTTGTGCGAAATCACCGCAACGAAATGGAGATAGCTTTATACTGGGAGGGATTAGTATTAGCACAGATGAATGTTATGACCCAGAAATCTGTGATAATGGCATAGACGATGACGAAGATGGACAAATTGATGAAGCGGATGCTGATTGTAACACAGTCAAATGTTCCTTGTCTGGTCAGGCTGTTGCTACAGCAAGAGGGGTTACTAATCCGACCAATAGTTTAGGGGTAGCTAATAGAAGTTTTGCACAGTTGTATGATTTTAATGATCGATTAGTTATTGATTTTAGGCAAGTTATTCCTGCTGGATCAACATACGAAGTTATTTGGAGAAGGAAAAGTAGTTATTCTAATTCGCAAACAACAGAGATTAAAGTGGAAGAATCGACTAATAATTCTACATGGATAACCAATCCAATTGCGCCTAGTACTGCCTCCAAAACTAACTTTGTAACTACTAGCCTTACTGCTATATCAACCATCAGATATTTACGTGTTTCATCACTTACAAATATTGGGGATGATTTTGATATAGATGCAGTAGCAATTACTTGGATTTGTTCTGAAATATGTAATAATGGAATAGACGATGATGGAGATGGAAGAATAGACTGTG
>CAYOBX010000065.1:2149-17924 GCA_964402245.1 uncultured Saprospiraceae bacterium
CTAAAAGTTCTGTTACTTTGACAAATTCTTCTTGCTCTGAAATATGTAATAATGGCATAGATGATGATGGAGATGGAAGAATAGACTGTGCTGATAGCAATTGTGGCAAACCAAATATTAGTAATATACCTACCCAAAACCCAAATAATTGTCCAGCTTTAAATAATGGACAAATTACGATTAATGCTACAGGAAGTAACTTAAGGTATAGTATTAATAATGGTGCTACCTACCAATCTAGTGCTACATTTACCGGGCTTACAGCAGGTAATTATAACATTAGTGTTAGAAATTCTGCTACAAATTGCACAACTAAAAGTTCTGTTACTTTGACAAATTCTTCTTGCTCTGAAATATGTAATAATGGCATAGATGATGATGGAGATGGACAAGTAGATTGTGCCGATGGTGATTGTCAAATCAATGTTAATTTTACAAGTAACAATAGCGCTACTTGTTTGGAAGAGGATAGCTTTACGCTTAGTGGAGGCACGCCAGCAGGAGGTAACTATTCAGGTCCTGGGGTAACAGGTTCTATTTTTGATCCCAGTTTAGCAGGTGAAGGTACGCATACTATCACCTATACCTATACGAATAATGGCTGTACGGCAACTGCTACAGATGTTATCGTAGTGGAAACTATCCCAGAACTTACTGGGTCAATTACAGGTAGTCTTGATCCCTGTATAGGCAATACATTAACCTATTCTATTCTTGCTTCCAATGCAGATTCTTACACTTGGACTGTACCTAATGGGTGGACGCTTACTGGTGGACAGGGTACAAATAGCATTACCACAACCATTGGTTCTATGGCAGGCGAAATATGCGTTTTTGCATCTAATGAATGTGGAAATTCTTTTGCTACTTCCCTCTGTACAGAGGTTCGTTTTAATGAATCAATTGCAAGTTATGGAGGCTCACAGGATAATGGTACAGCTACCGTTTTAGACAACGAATCCACCATTTTGATAGAGAATAATGGATGGAAAGCCATTCCATTTAACTATACTATTACGACTAATACCGTTTTAAAATTTGATTTTAAATCAACAGAAATAGCAGAAGAACACTCAATTGGCTTTGATAATAATTTAGAGTTCAATGCTCAGAGGTTGATCTTATATGGTACTCAGAAATCAAGTGGTCAGATATATGATTTTGACAATTATGATGGATCAGGTAATTACCAAACCTATACCATTCCTATTGGGCAATATTACACAGGAGCAATTCAATATTTATATGTTATTGCAGATAAAGATGCCAATCCATCTTTTGGTAATTCGTATTTTTCAAATATCTCCGTTTTTGAAGATACCGATGGAAATGGGATTCCTAATGAGTGTGCTACATCTTGCATTAATGTGAATCCATCACAGACACCTAATACCTCTCTATCTATTACAGGCGAAACAGAAGTGTGTAGTAACGCAACGGCACTTGCTTATAGTGTTGATGCTGTAACAGAAACTACTAAATATACTTGGACGGTGCCAAGTGGTTGGACGATTACCAATGGTAATACGACCAACAGTATTGTGGTAACTAGTGGTACGGCTGGAGGTACGATTTGTGTAACAGCTGATAATGACTGTAGTAATAGCACTAGCCATTGTACTACTATTATGGTCACTGAAGCACCATCCATTAGTAATTGCACAATTAAATTTAATGGTGCTACGGCGGATACGATTTGTTCGACCGATGCGCTTAGTATTGATCCAGTATCTGATGCTATTGATTATACTTGGACTATAAACAACGGAGGTTCAATTAAAAGCGGACAAGGAACACTTTCAGCGGACTTTATTTTTTCTGGTACGAATAATTATCAAATTTGTGTGAGTGCTGAGAATGCTTGCGAGACCTCTACGCCATGTTGTAAAACAATATATGTAAAAGAATGTATTGAAATTTGTGATAACAATATAGATGATGATGGAGATGGGCTAATAGATTGTAACGATGGCGATTGTGGGAAACCAGTAATCACCTCTATCACCCCTACTAATCCGAATAATTGTCCAGACTTAGATAATGGTACGATTACCATTATTGCTACAGGCGATAATTTAGAATATAGTATAGATAATGGTAACACATATCATATCAATAATCAATTTAGTGATTTAATAAAAGGTTCCTATAATATTAGAATCCGAAATGCAGTAACTGAATGTTTAGCAACTTCTACTACCACCTTATCCGATTCTTCTTGTGATGAAGATTGTACAGACGGAGTAGATAATAATGGAGATGGACAAATAGATTGTGAGGACAATGCATGTGGTAGACCAGCTATTATAGACATCACACCAGAAAATCCAAACAATTGCCCTGTTTTAGATAATGGTCAAATAATTATTATTGCTTCTGGAGCAAATCTAAGATATAGTATCGACAATGGGACTACTTTCCAAAGTGCTAGAATTTTCACTAATCTAACAGATGGAACTTACTCTATTGTTGTTAAAAATAATATAACGGGATGTGAGATAAGTCACACTAATATAGTCACATTAACAGATCCCACTTGTACAGAAATATGTGATAATGGAATTGATGATGATGGAGACAATCAAATTGATTGTGCAGATGGAGATTGTGGACAACCTACTATTAGTAATGTGAATTTTACAAATCCAGCCAACTGTCCAGACACTGATGATGGTAGTATAACAATTGCAGCCACTGGTCCCAATTTAGAGTTCAGCATTGATAATGGAATTTCTTATCAAAGTGAAGATACATTCAACAACCTTAATGCAGGAAGCTATACTATAGTTGTCCGAAATAGTAATACGGGTTGTGAAGAAACCTACACCCAAAATCCTGTAGAATTAATAGAGCCAATATGTGAGGAAGAATGTGATAACGGAATTGATGATGATGGAGATGGTTTAATTGATTATCAAGATAATGATTGTGGTAGCGATGTTCCTGGTAGTGGGTATCCGATTGTACTTCGACCAACTGCAACTTGGCTCTGTGAAGGAAGTGACTATACTTTTGAAATCCAAGCAGCTTTACCTGGTTTTACCTATGAATGGAATTTTGGACATTATGCATCCATAGTAACGGCTACAGGAATTGGACCACATACTATTCAATTTGATCCACCAACAGGGACAGAAGCTGTCTTCCCAGAGGTATCCTTTAAAGCCATTACCCCAACCTATGAAATAAGAGATACCTATAATTTCCAAATACGCCCTAAGATTGTCATTACGAATATTGAGGCGAATGATCCAAGTGATTGTGGAGAGAGTGATGGTAATATTAATTTAGATATACAAAGACAATCTAACGCTTGTATAGAAATTAGTTTTGATGGAGGAAATGCTTGGATACAAGAAAATAGAATTCGACTCGATCAATTAAAATCAGGTGCCTATAATATCGTTGCCAGATATTGTGATGAACCATGTGGCACCAATAGCAATATTATTACCTTGACCAATCCAGGTACTTCTACAATATTAGGAGATGATGACTTTACAAATCTTTGTCCAGGGCAAGTCTATTCTAATACGGTAATTAGTAATGATATTGTTCAGAATAGATCTGCTCAGTATAGCATTGCTTCCCCAACTTCAGAGGGAGAAATAACTATGCAATCGGATGGTTCTTTTGAATACATAGTAGCAGATTCTACTTTCTGTGGGGTTGACCAATTCAGTTATACAGTTTGTAATCCAAGTAATACTTGTTGTAGTACTGCATTTGTTACCTTATACCTAACAGACACCACTAGTCCAACATTAGAAAATGTACCTGACGATATTACAATAGCTTGTGATGAAGAAATTCCATTACCGCCATTTATTACAGCATTTGATAATTGTCCATCTATTTCTATTGACAAAGACGAAGTGAATACACAAGGTTTGAATGGCTGTGCATTGCATAGTTATACCATCACTCGGTCTTGGACCGCAACAGATATTTGTGGCAATACCACTACGGATGAGCAAGTCGTCACTATCGAAGATGCCATTGCACCAGATATTTTTAGAATATACACTTTACCAAATGGTAAAAAAATGGTAGCAGGGGTCATGGAGAATGTTTCCGAAAATTGGAAAACGATATCTTTCCCTATTCAATTTGCACAGACACCATTAGTCTTCTCTCAAGTGGTATCTAATAGAGATGCAAGAGCTATTACTACAAGGATTAGGAATATATCTGCCAATCAATTTGAATTAAAATTACAACAGGAGGAAGCTAATACAGAGCCTCATTTTAGGGAAACCGTTTCTTGGATTGCTATGGAAGCAGGTGCTCAAACAGAAGGCTATTTATTAGATGCTCAAACAATTGATGTAACAGATGCGGTCTCTACCATCAATTTTGCGAATGCATTTAATAGCACACCTGCCTGCTTTACAAGCATGCAAACGATTAATGAAGTAGACGCTGCGGCTCCTAGATTGAATTCACTTGGAACAAGCACTGTCCAAGTTAATCTCCAAGAAGAAACATCTAATGATACAGAAATAACGCATGCTTCGGAAACGATGGCCTACTTAGCATTAGAACAAATAGGAAACATCAGAAATAGTGTTGGAGATATTATTGGAGAAGTAGGAACAAAAGACATAGATCAGGAATGGACCAGAATCATGACTAATAATACCTACTACAATCCTATAGTGATTGCTCAAGTAGCTACTAAAAATGATGCTACTCCAGTTTTAACTAGAGTCAATATGGAGCGATCTAGCAGCTTTGACTTACGACTACAAGAGTGGGATTACTTAGATGGAATGCATTCTGCGGAAACCGTTCATTATATAATTATTGAAGGTAGTCTTCCATTGAATGCTACTAAATATTGCCAATTTGGAACAGATAGTTTAGAGTTAGGAATAGATATAGTTGCGGTTGATAATTGTGATCCTAGTGTACAAATTCAATATGCAGAAAGCACAGCGGTAACTGGTGCGAATAACCATACCATCCGAACTTGGTTTGCAGAAGATGCTTGTGGTAATAATACGGTATACAGTCAAGTAATTGATTGTCAAGGTATCTCGCTTCGCATGAAGGCGTACCTACAAGGAGCTTTGGTTAATAACGGCAACACTAGTTTAATGCGAGATGATTTACGAGCAAGTGGATGGATTCCAACAACAGAACCATATTCTGAGATGGAAGGCTTTACACATGTTGGGACTGGTGGTGGAGAAACAGTAAGTGAAGCATTATTATCTCAATCTGGAAATGACGCTATCGTAGATTGGGTCTTTGTAGAAATAAAAGATGGTAATAATTTTGAAAATGTAGTAGTCACCTGTTCTGCTTTATTACAGCGAGATGGAGATATTGTCACGGCTGAAGGAGAATCTGTTCTTAGTTTCTCTAATTTAGCTCATGGAGATTATTATATTAGCCTAAGGCATAGAAATCATTTAGGAGCAGAAACTGGTTTCCCGTATACTTTTACCGCTAACAATATTCCATATGTAGATTTTAGTGATGGCTTTACCCCTCTTCGAGGAAATACACCTAGGGTAGAAATTGACGATAAGTTGGCTTCTTGGAGTGGCGATTTGAATGGAGATGATTTAACGGTTTTCCAAGGACCAAACAATGATATTTTTTACATGTTCTTGCAAATCTTATTAGATGAGCAAAATGCAGATAGGTTGAGTAATTTCATTAGTTCTGGATATACCACAAGAGACTTTAATATGGATGGTACGGTCATCTTCCAAGGTCCTAATAACGATCGATCCATCCTTCTTTGGAATACCGTTTACAACCACCCAGATAATGAGCAGTTTCAATCTAACTTTATAGTAACGACTGCAGAGGTAGTGACACAGGAGAATTACAATGATTGTGTAAGAGACAACACGCAAAGTTTCTGTGATTTTGATAACGATGGGAAACTAAATGGATCAGACCCAGATGATGATAATGATGGCGTTGCAGATGGTAACGATATCAATCCTTATGATAAAGATAGCGATACAGATGGAGATGGTATCTCCGATGATATAGAAACGGGAGGAGATGGAACCTTTACATCTGGTACGGATACCGATCCATTAAGTCCTTGTGATCCACATCAAGATAATGGGGTTTGCGAAGGAATAGATATAGACGGAGATGGTCTATATTTTAACTATCCAGTGAACCATGCTAGATATGATACAAATGATCAGAATGCATGCGAACCTAATGGGGATTCTGCAGCATGTAGCTGTGCAGATGAAGATGGAGACGGTTATATTTTTGTTTGTAGTCCTAATGGAAGTAATAGCAGGAGTACCGTCCGTATCCCAGTAGAAGATTGGCTAGCCCAACAAGCTATCGGTACGGTCTGTGGCCCTTGTCAAAGTCTAACAGGGACTAACTGTGAGGAAGGCGTTAAGTTATTAGCTAGTACCTATAATGAGGTGAAAGGAGCTAATAAAAATCCTGAAATTTTAAATTTCAATATACCTAGAGGAAACAATAGAACGCTGGTAATTATTGCAGATTTTGAAAGAGAACATTGTGAAGATCCTAGTACTTGTGATCCAACTCAAAATCCTAGTGGAACCTCATTAGGAGATAACTTTGCTTACAAAAAAATAGTTAATGGCATACCAACAATTAGTGTAAGATTAGCTAGTACAGCTGGCGTTATTTTCGCTCACAGTTCAGTTGACAATTCGTTAATCAGAAATGTATTTCAATTCCAATCAATGGATGGAACGCAAGAAACAGCATATCACTCTAGAGAACTGTATGTACTAACTCTAGAAGAGGCTTCTATTGATGCATTGCTAGGGAATGTTAATTCAGGTACCATTAATATTAAATTATCAGAATTAGGTCTTTCAAAAGATGAATCTGATGAAGCTATACTTTTTGCCTATCTCTTTGAAAATGTAGCACAAGAAGAAGAGGCTATTAATTTGTTTAAAGGAAACTTAGGAAGCGATAATGTAATGGGTGATTTCGCTTTGCCTTTAAATGACTTAGGAAATGGTGCACCAACAGATCAAGCAGAAGATGGCCTATTAGTAATTGGTATGAATCCAATAGAGGATGCAGGCTTTAATACATTAGATGGTTTTACAGAATTGAATACAGTATCCATACAAAATCCAGGAGGAGATTTTACGGAAAATAATGAAGGAGATGGAATGAGTACCTCTATACAATTTAGAAATGGAATAGTATCAACATCCCTTCAATTACAATCAACTGGTTTAGCTACAACTCCTTCTTTTAAAGGAACAGGACTTGTATTCTCTATACATTCTTGTTTTGATGATGGTGCTTCAAATACACCTGCTTTGTTAGACAATGATGGAGATGGTTTCTATAGTAATACAACAGGTAGGAACTTTGATCCAAATGATAATGATGCTTGTGTGCCAGACAACAAAATCGAAATTATTGCAATTAGTACCACTAACCCTTCTAATTGCCCAATTCTAAACAATGGGTCAATTAATATAAATGCAAATGGTAATAATCTAAGTTATAGCATTGATAATGGCATCACCTTTCAAGATGCAGAAGCTTTTAATAATTTATATGCAGGAGCTTACATCGTTGTGGTTAAAGATAATGAGACAGGATGCACGGAGAATCATGCTACAACAATTACCTTAACGAATCCTACCTGTGATACAACGCCTTGCCCAGACTATGATATGGATGGCTTTATAATAATGTGTAAAAAAGTGCCTGGCACTAACGCATTTATGACCCAACAAGTTGATGTTACTACCTGGACAAGTACCTTTCATCCAGAAGAGTATTGTGGTCCATGCGCTGAATATAAAACAATTGCTAATGGATCTTGGGAGAACCCTTCTGTATGGCAAAATGGATTAGTACCGCCTAATCTTCTAGATAAAAAAAGTGTAATTATTAATCACGCGATTACCTCTTCACAAGAGGTCGAAGTACAATTTGGCAGTTATTTATGGGTAGAAAATGGAGCATTAACAATTACAGGAGTTCAACAGGATCTGATTGTTTTTGATGGTAATTTACATGCCATTAATGCAAGCCTAACGCTTCAAGATGATCTGAGAATTTCTGGAAGTAAAGGTAAGGCGATAATTACAGAAACAAGTCTAAATATCAGAAAACGATTAGATATTTGGAGTGGAACAATTACTATTAATCATAGTGAAGCAATAATCGGAGATTGGCTAGACTATACAATTGACTCAAAAGCAGTAAGGCTTTGGAGTGCTACTTCTAAGTTGATTACCAAGTTTGCCAAATTAACAGTACATAATAGCTTTAATATTAATGAAGGAATGGTGGACGCTTTTGAATCTTGCTTCAATGTTAAGCATGATTGGAATAATCACGCCATTGCGGATTTAAAATATACTTGTTTAGAGGTTGGTAAAAATATGCTTAATACTGCTAGTAGTACAACCATTGGAGATAGTTTAAATATTTATTTATCTGGTTCTTACACAGAGCCATCTGGTAATATTACCAGCAATGGATCAGTAGAGGGACAAATAGGTGCACTCTATTTGCCAAGTGGAGATGTTACTGCCTCAAGTGGCTGGACCGCAACCGTGGATAATGTTTGTATCAATGGAACCTCTACGATTCCTGCTAACTTAGTATTGGCAGAAAATTGTTTTTCTATAGCAGCAGATTTTAGTGAATGCAATTGCCTAGATTATATTTCAACACCAGTAGATAATGACAATGATGGGTATGTAGTATGGCAAGATGAAGATGATAATGAAGCCTGTTTACCAGTAGTGGGTAGTAATTGTGTAGGAATAGATGTGGATGGAGATACTTTCTATGGAAATTATCCAATTAATGACCCATTATTTGATGCAGATGACAACAGCACTTGTATTCCTGTAATCAATAATTGTCCAGAGATTTGTGATAATGGCATAGACGATGACGGCGACGGACAAATTGATTGTGAGGATGGAGATTGCGAAAATATCTTTACCAATGGATCTTTCCCATTTGTGCAAAGGGTAAAACTTAATAATGATTCTTGGCAGTCTAATACGAACACACTTACTGTTGTTGCTGGAGATACTATCAGATTTAATTGGAATCCAACTCCTACTGTAAATATTGATAAAAGATGGTTGAATGAAGCGGGTAATGTACTTTCTACTACTCGTACAATGAGAATAAATAATGTAACGGTAGCGGATAGTGGAATTTACACAGCAGAATTAACTTCCGACTATGGATGCGTTTTCACTGCTGACTATGAGTTAATCGTCCTACCAGAAGAAATTTGTGATAATGGAATAGATGATGATGGAGATGGTGCCAAGGATTGTGAAGATAATGATTGCCCATGTGATAATACCTGTATAGATGAAGATGGAGATGGAAAAATTACGGTATGCAGAAGAAACGCTGCTACCACAACTGGCACGACCCAAACCATTCCAGTAGGCGACTGGGCAACGACCCAAGGTCCTCACGATTATTGTGGCCCTTGCGCTGTTTACTGGACTATTAAAAATGGTAACTGGAATTCTAATAGCACTTGGTACAATGGAAACAAACCTCCTACCAATATGTCTTCGTCTGGGCACAAAGTTAGAGTTACTCATAATGTTACTGTTCCATCAAATAATTTATTTATAAAAAATGGTGCTTATTTAACCATAGATGAAGGAGGGGTACTAGATTTGACAGGAGATCAATTAGATATTACGGTTGAGAGGGGAACGCTTAATGTAATAAATGGAGCAAGCGTCCATATAGGAGATGACCTTAAAATGCAGAACAATGCTGCAAGGGTAATAGCAGCAGGAGGTACTATTGATGTTAAAAAACGCTTAGCACTTTCAAATGGTAAAATGATAATAGATGGGGGTACTCTAAAAGTTGCAGAATCATTAGATCAGACTAGAGGTTTAAACAATGATAAAGCCATTCATATTAAAAATAGTGCTAGATTGGAGGCCTCAAATGCTACCCTATTAATTGGGCATTCATTGCTAATAGAAAATGGAATTGTTGAATTCAATAATTCTTGTGTACTTACAAAATTACACTGGCAATTTAAAAATGGTACGGCAACTATAAATAACTCCAAATTGGAAATTGCTGGGGACTTAATCAACGAGAATGGCTCTAACACCCACTTCAATAATAGTTATATCTATTTATCAGATGCCAATCCATTCGACTTTGGCAATGTTAAGGGCTCGGGTAATGTAGATGGACAATTGAATGCCTTATATGTTCCACATGGCTTCTCAGATGTACAAAATTGGAATGCGAATATTACCAAAGTTTGTATTGCTGAAACAAGTGGCAATGATTTACCTGGTAATAACGATTGTACGCATAACTTTGTATCTGAATTTAGTACCGTATCTTGTTTTGAGGTACAAGCCCCAACTGGTCAGAAGGTAAATCTATTGAACGAACATACTATTCATGGTAAAGGAAAGAATGAACTAAAAATGAATAATTTCAATGTTCCTAAAGGAAGTAATCGCCAGATGATCGTACTAGGATTTTTTGAGCGAAATCATTGTTCAACCTGCCCAGAAAGTCTCAATTATAGAGGATTAGGAGATAGCTATGCTAATGGTAGCAATACCAATGATGAAAGTGTTCATACGATTGACTTTAGAGTGGCTGGACCAGGTACTACTACTGTCAAAAAGAATAAAACCAATGATAGTTTTGGGAATCATCATTCTGCAAGAAATATGGTATTCATTGCACAAGACAATAATAAGTGGCAAGCGGAACTAGAACATTATCACAAGGCATTATACTCCAATGAATTATACTTTACCGTTTATAACGAAAGCGAGATTAATGCCCTACTCGGTGGAGCCAATAGTGGAAATGTAACGATTGATTTTAAAAATATCAATGCACCGAATCATAATGCAGATGATGCTATATTACAAGTCTATGTTTTTGAAAATGTAGCTCAATATGAAAACGGAGTAGCATTGTCTGGTAAGGTAGATGAAGGACATGAATTCCGTCCTGCTGACTATACTTATCAGATTAATGATTTAGAAAATGGATATGAGCCAAATGAACCTACAGATGGATTGTTAGTAATAGGAAGCAGTCCAATCAAAGGAGATTTTAAGACCATGCCAGAGTACTGTGTGATTGGACGACCATCCAATATTTTAGAAAATACGAGTACAGGAAGTTCCCAAAATGGAGAACCTGATGCAGTTAGTATTTCGGGGCAATTCCGACATGGACCTACTTCTGGAATGATAAATAGTGTGATTTTACAACAAGAAGGAATTCTTCCATCGACTAATAATCCTTTGGGGAGTATTGTTCTTGTCTTTACTTTGGAGTCTTTCGGTGGTAGTGAATGATACTGGTGGTGGCTCAGGAACAGGTATGACAGATTTAGATAATGGACGGCATCTTTTGCTCTTATTTTCCTTTAAAGAAAACTAAGACCAAAATAAGCTCGTCGAAATGACGGATTTATTATTTCGTCGTTACTAAATAACAGAGATGGCAGGCACTTTGAAAGTGCCTGCCATCTTCGTTAACAAAGGTTTTAGATTATCTCATCTTCAAGTAATAATTTTAGCCTGACGGCAATGGTTTCTAACTTGATTTTTCAGGCAATATTCTTTTTATAAGAAAACCCTTTATTAGTAAACGTTTCAACATCTAGTTGTCAACGCCTAAACCAATCACCATTACTCCAAATAAGAATCCAATATCCATCCACGCTGCCCTTCATATTCCACCTCATACCAGCCAGACTTTTTACCATCAAGATTAATAGAGTTTTTAGTGGTGTGATCTAAAATTCTAACATTCACATTATCAGGTAATCGTTTTCTTAAAGTTCCAGCACCCATTTTATGATCTACCCGCATCGCTAAACTACCCCCTTTACCATCAACTAAACCTGTACCACCGACATATAGGCCTGTACTTTTCCGACCAGTAGGGGTAGGCTTTGATTTGTTAGCGGCTTCTTGGCTAGATACTTTTTCCCAAATACCTCCATAATCAGGTTCCTTAGATGCCTTTTTAGGTTTAGAAGCACTAGGTTTATCGGAGCTCATTATTTGATCAAAAATAGACCCGAAGTCTTCTTCTTTCGTTGGTTTCTTTTTGGATTTCGCTTGTTCCTTTTTAGCACCACTTATTACTCTGCTTAAAATGTCATCTGCAGTAGGTGCTCCAGCAGGCGTTCCCCATGCAGGTGGATTGGCTGCCTTTTCTTCTACCTCTAGTTTCTTTTTCTTCTCTAAGGCCTTCATCTCTGCTTCAATTTTCTTTAGAATACTTTTGTCAACAGTAGCTTCTGTTGGACTAGCCTCGTTCTCTTGTTGCGCTTCTTCAAGTTTCCCTTTCAATATATTAAAAATTGACCGTCCTTTATTTTGTGCTCTCTTAGTCGCTTGCTCTTTTTGAGCTTCCCCTATTTTAGTTCTTATTCGATCAAAAAATTCACTAGGAGCCGTTTTAACTCTTGTATTTTCTCTATTCTCCTGCTGCACTTTAGCCATGCTATCTTTAAGCTTTGAAAATAGTCCCATCTTTTTTAGTTGTATTGTTTGTTAAAAAATATGTGTTGTGAAATGATGAATGATGAATACGTCACGCATTCATCATTTCTCATTCATCATTAAAAAACTAAGTTAATCGTTCTTTTACCAATTCAATCCCTCTGACTTGTAAAATACGCTTAATCCTTAAAATTAATTCAGTAGGTTTAAAAGGTTTAATTACAAAGTCCTGAATACCCGCCTCAAAAGCAGCCAACACTTCCTCATCATCCTTCTCTATAGGAGCTAATAAGACAATAGGTGCTTCATTTTTCAGCTTCACTCGAATATGCTTTATCAAAGCATGGCAATCTGTTTCAGGCATGACCATATCCAGAACAATCATTCCTGGCTCGTGTAATTTGATCATTTCAACAGTCTCTTTGCCATTTTTGGCCCTCAAGACGCCAAATCCCGCTTTTTGTAAACGAAATTCAATAGCCGTCAACATTATTTCTTCATCTTCACAAATCAGTACTTTCATATTAAATTCAAGCTTTTGGTAAAAATTGATAAATCGGTTAATACGTCCCTAGAAAATCGCTACCTAAGGGCAGCGAGACTAAGAGGTTTGGGGGCAGAAAATTATATTTACGCCTTAGCGCAAATATAATTTTCTGCCCTCAAAGACCATTTTCCGTCACGTAGCATAGCAAATGTGAGTGGTTATGCAAAAAGTTGTGCGGTAGATTTTTTTTTTGTATTACCTTGCAAATATAACTATTTGATAGCTAGTACAGAAAAGCCACAAAAATTATCTAGCAAATATATAAATAAATAATAATTATTCTGTATCTAGCATTGCACTACTAGACATTGACATTAGAACAGAGCAGAGAACAGAGAGTAGAGACAGATTTCGTTTTCAAGCAATCAAATTTGGTCATTTTTTAAGCAAAATCCATCTCTATTCTCACTTCTCTACTCTTTATTAATCGTACATCATGACAAAACAAGAACATCCAACTTACTCTAACACGTACAAAGGCTATGTATTACTCATCCTTACAGGAGTTTATACCTTTAACTTTATAGATCGTCAGATACTAGTCATCTTACAAGAATCTATTAAATCAGAATTGGGTCTATCTGATACTCAACTGGGCTTATTAACAGGACTGACATTTGCCTTATTCTATGTAACCTTAGGTATTCCTATTGCCCGTTTAGCAGACAAAAGTAATCGTAGGAATATTGTGGCCTTATCTTTAGCGGTATGGAGCGCAATGACTGCCCTATCTGGTATGGCAGCTAACTTCACTCAATTACTATTAGCAAGAATAGGTGTTGGCGTTGGAGAAGCTGGAGGAAGTCCTCCCTCCCACTCTATGATTTCAGATTATTTTCCACCAGAAAAACGAGCAACGGCATTATCTATCTATTCGGTAGGTATCTATATTGGCATATTGGTTGGCTACTCTTTAGGTGGCTGGCTAGATCAACAGTATGGATGGCGAATTGCTTTAATGGCATTAGGTATTCCAGGAATCATCTATGCGCTATTATTACTGTTAACCGTCAAAGAACCACCAAAAGGTTTATCGGATAAAATAGCACTTCAAGCAGATAATGAATCTATAATAGCAGAATCTTCCTTTGGTGATGTAGTAAATTTGCTTCTATCTAAAAAGACTTTTGTATTTCTAGCATTGGGCTGTGGTTTTCGAACCTTCGGTAATTATGGGGTAGGTAATTTCTTTGCGCCCTTCCTCGCTAGAGTTCATAGCATGGATGTTGCTTCTATTGGTGCTGCTTTAGGAATAGCAACAGGCGTAGGTGGAATGATCGGTACTTTTGCGGGTGGTTTCTTGGCAGATAAATTTGGTAAAAAGGATATTAGGTGGTACCTGTGGATAGCAGTATTAGCGGAATTCTTGATTGTTATTCCATCCTATGTCGCCTTCTTTTCAGACAATACAACTCATGTCCTTTACATGTTCTTCCTAACTTCTTTATTTTCAGCGATATACTTAGGTCCATGTATAGCAGTCACGCACAACCTTGTTAATGCTAAAATGAGAGCCTTATCTTCGGCCATTCTATTTTTAGTTCTAAATTTGATTGGCTTAGGTTTAGGTCCTTTAGGGATTGGTTGGATCAGTGATTATTTGGCACCTACTTATGGCGCGGAATCTTTACGATATTCTTTCTGTTTTTCTTTTATCACAGGTGGGATTGCATTGATCTTTTTCTGGTTAGCAGCTAAGTCTTACCCAGAAGACCTGCGAGAAAGTAATGCATTGAAATAGATCGCTTCGCTGTCAGAGGTCAGATCATTCTAGTTAACTTACGACGCTAATGGAACTGTCAGATCGCTCCGCTATCAGACGCGTTATGTTGACCACGTGTAGCTCTATTTCTTAGATACTTAGATCATGGTGATTTTGAAAATCACCATGATCTTTAAGATTTTGAATATTTTTTAGAGATCGTATTTTTCAAGAATAATTCCTGTTTTTCCTCAAAGAAAAAAAATATTTTTCTACTCAACTAAATACAAAAAAAACACTTATTAAATAGAGGCGTAATAAGTAAGGTATTGGTCTTGAACGTCTCAAATAAGCCTCTATCTTATAACATAAATAGATCAAATAACTACTCTATTTATTTTTCAAAAAACAGCCTGTCACCAAATAGGAAATAATCCAAATAGGGAAATTTACAAAATTGCATTGGAATGGTTTTGGTATAATTGAGAGAAGAGAATCGTTGACACACACAATACGAATCCTTGTCTTTAGAATAAAACATTTCAACACCCTATCCTCTCCAATTCTCTATTCTAGATACATATAATCTATCACTAACATGCAAATTCAATTAGGAATTGACAGGCGAGCTATTGCCTATTATACTCCTACGCCCGTATCATTAGTTGGGCAAGTAGAACACTATTTTGACACCTATCTAAGTGGCGTATTTAACGAATCGGATGCTTCTTTAGCACAATTAATTACAGTAGCGTATCTAGAGCAGAGAATGCCTTTAAGCCAACTTATTAATTCTTGGCAATCCAATATCAATTATGTATACTTAATGCAACATACTAGGATTACTAGAGATTCTTTAAGAGATTTTATTGAACGAAAAAGGAACATTCTATTAAATCATTTAGAAGCGATTAGTCAGGCATGTGGGAAACCTCATTTTGGAGCAGAGAATTTTGAACTTTATCTGATGGAAGTTTATAGATAGTATAATGTAAATGAAAATTGAAATTAAAACACTAGACATATTAATTTTCACTA
>CAYOBX010000066.1:0-17861 GCA_964402245.1 uncultured Saprospiraceae bacterium
ATTTGATAGTAACCTTTCGAAGTTTGTTTCGACAAAAAAGTTTTTCTCTAATCAATATATTAGGATTGGTTGTGGGCTTGACTTGTAGCTTGTTAATCTTGCTATGGGTACAATATCAATACAGTTATAATAATTTCCATAGTAAAGCGAATACTATTCATCAATTAGTATGCAATGTAGATTCTGGTCAAAAAATTGAAACATGGAAAGGTGTACCATATCCTTATAGCCAATCCCTAAAAAGTGATTTTCCAGAAGTCGAGAACGTGGTGGTGAAAACTCGTAATAGAGAAAAATCTTTTAAGATAAATAGTAAAAATACTTCAGAAATAGGATTCTATGCAAATGAAGCTTTTTTTCAAGTATTTGATTTTCCTATTCTTGAAGGAAACCCAAATGAATTATTAAATGCGACTGATAAAATTACTATCTCTGAAAAATTGGCCAAAAAATACTTTGGGAATCTTTGGCAGTCGGCAATTGGAAATGTAATTACTGTTGGAAAAGAACCTTATAAAATTAGTGGGATTTTTGAAAACGTACCTGTTAATTCTTCCTTTCAATTTGATTATGTACTTCCTTTTAAAAAACATATTGAAGAGTCACCTAGAATAGTTAATGCATATGGAACTTTTAATTACTTTATTTATGCTCAATTAAAAAAGGGAACAGATGGAGCTGCTTTGATTAATAAGTTATTGAGTGCTGCAGCAAGTAAATTGGAAGGATCAATTTATTCGACCCCAGAAGGGATGGTCTTTCAACCTTTAAATAATACCTATCTGTATAACGAATTTGAAAATGGTCAAGCAGTTGGTGGAAGAATTACTTATGTCCGACTATTTTTTTTTGCTGCCTTATTTATATTATTTCTTGCTGGTATTAACTATATGAATTTAGCTACAGCAAGGGCTTCTAAAAAAGCAAAAGAAATAGGTATTCGAAAAACGATTGGCGCAAGTAGAGGATCTTTAATGATTCAATTTTTTATGGAAGCTATGGTGATGACAGGTATAGCTATTTCTATAGCTATTGTGGTGGTGAAAATTTTATTACCTTGGTTTAATCTGTTGGTAGATACGTCCGTTTCTATGCATTTTGATCAGGCTTCTTTCTGGATTTTAATTGCTAGTGTGTTTTTGGGATTGAGCTTGTTGGCAGGAATATATCCAGCATTGCTATTATCTTCTTTTAGTGTTTCTAAAGTCATAAAGGGACAATTGAGTAATCACCTAAATACGGTTACTTTACGAAAAGGATTAGTTGTTTTCCAATTCTTAATTTCTGCTTTACTAATCATTGGAGCCGTTACTATGCGAAAGCAATTGCATTATCTGCAAACTAAAGATATAGGACTAGAGAGAGGGAATGTGATTGTTGTCTCTGCCAACGATCAATTGATTGAAAATTATAAAATTTTTAAAGAACAACTCCAACAAAATCCAAATATTGAAATTGTGTCTGCATCCTCCCATAGCCCTATCTCTGTAGGGATGTCTACGGGAGATCCTACATGGGATGGATTCACAGAAGACAAAAGAGCTATATTTAAAATAATGTCTACTGATTTCAACTTTGCAGAATGTATGAAGATCTCTCTAGTATCAGGTCGCTTTCCTGATAATAATCGCAAAGCAGATAGCACGGCTATAATAATAAATGAAACAGTAGCTAATGTAATTGGAATAGAGAATCCAGTAGGAAAAAAAATGACTTTCTGGGGAGAGGATTGGACTATTGTAGGAGTGGTCAAAGATTTTCATATAGCTTCCTTGCATTCCACTATTGCACCACTAATTATGGTACATGGAGAGAATTGGATAAATGAAATATATGTACGCCCAGCAGGAACTATGAAAGATGCGATTGCGGTCTTATCAAATGCTCATGCTGAACTAGCTAGTGCCTATCCACTTGAATATACCTTTCTAGATAAGCAGTATAAAGAAATGTATCAACTAGAAGAAACTACAGGTGCGTTAGCAGATTTATTTGCAATTATTGCTTTATTTATTTCTGCACTAGGATTATTAGGTCTAGCCGCTTTTTCAGCAGAACGTCGCTTAAAAGAAGTGGGTATTCGAAAAGTATTAGGGGCTTCTGTGCCTAATTTAATTGCGCTATTATCTAAAGATTTTTTAAAACTTGTTTTACTAGCTTTATTAATAGCAATTCCTCTAGGTTGGTATGGTATGAATCAATATTTACAAAACTATTCTTATCACATTAATATTGATTGGACCGTCTTTGCCATCATGATTGGTGCGGCTTTATTAGTGGCAATTATAACAGTTGGCATTCAAGCCTTCCGAGCAGCAATTACAAATCCTATTGATACTATAAAAATAGAATAGCTACGTTAGCTCTAATTTTAATACCAATATAACGAAAGTTTATTTACGTTTTAAAAAGTCGATTTCTCGGCTAGACCATTGGGGGTTGGGGTGAAGTTGTATAGATTTTTCCCAAAAGGAAATCTATACAACTTCACCCCCACAAAAAAAAACCATCCTGCGAGATGGCGCAGTCGCCGAGCAGATTAAAAATAAAGTTTTAACCTTAAAATTTACTAAAAATGAAAAAATTGAATCTTTCTTTATTTGTCTTATTACTTTTAGGAATTACCTCTTGTTCTACCACAAAAGAAAGTGTTGCCACCACTACTACCAATGATAAAACAGTTATCAATTATAGTAGAACTCTTTCTGCCAAACAAGCCAATCAAATAATTCAAATTTTAAACGAAGAATTAATAGATTTTCCTGATAGTTCATTGCCTATAAGTTTTGTAAATAATACGGAACACTCTAGATTAAGTCTCTATCTAAAAAAGAGAAAAATAAAATTTAGTTTTCACTCTAACTTAAGTCTGAATGAAGAGAATGAAGAAGTAATGACTATGCAACGAATAAAAGAAAAAATTGTAAGTCTTTAAGGGTAGTTCAACTGTCCGATGGTTTGGTTGTTTTGCATAACGTTGACAATCTAACCATCTAGTAATCAAACAATCAAATAATCTGACAATCTAAATAATTATGATAAAAACCACCAATCTAACAAAAGTGTACCGTTCTGATGAGGTAGAAACTACCGCATTGAACGAAGTAAACATCGAAATCAAGGAAGGAGAATTCGTCTCCGTCATGGGCCCTTCTGGATGTGGAAAATCAACCCTGCTAAATGTATTGGGTATGATAGATAGTCCCTCTGGAGGAGATTATTTTTTCAATGGAAAAGAAGTAGGAAGACTTTCCGAAAGTAAACGATCGGATGTGCGTAAACACAACCTTGGATTTGTCTTCCAGAGCTTTAATTTAATTGATGAGTTAACGGTATTTGAAAATGTAGAATTGCCAATGCTCTATACAAAGGTGCCTTCCGCAGAACGTAAAACTAGAGTGAATGAATTATTAGAAGGGATGAATATTATGCATCGTCGAAATCACTTTCCACAACAATTATCAGGTGGACAGCAGCAGCGGGTGGCGGTAGCGAGAGCAGTTGTCAATAAACCACGTTTGATTCTAGCGGATGAGCCAACCGGTAATTTGGATAGCTCTAATGGTGATGAGGTGATGAAAATATTATCAGAATTAAATTCTACAGGGACTACTATTTTAATGGTGACTCACTCTCAATATTGTGCGGAATTCGGCAATCGAATTATTCGAATGCTGGATGGTAAGGTGGTGGTGGAGAATGTGGTTAAACAGTACTTATAGTTCTATTATGGCACTAATTCTAATAATAGACCGAAAGGGAAGAGAGATTGGCATTCGAAAAATACTAGGCGCATCGGTCTTACAAATTGTGCAACTATTATCCTCTGATTTTCTAAAACTAATTATTCTATCCTTGGTCATTGCTTTACCCATCGGTGGATACTTCATTCAGCAATGGTTAAACACCTTTGCTTACCGCATGGATATTGGTTGGGGTTTATTCGGATTGACTGCTGTCCTAACCTTGTTGATTACCTTGGCGACTGTTAGCTTTCAATCTATCCGAGCTGCTTTAATTAATCCTGCGGAAACATTGAGAAGTGATTAATTTCTTTGAAATTCTAAAAAATAAATTTATCTTTGAAATAAAGACAAATAACTAAATAATTGTCTTTATTTCAGAGATAAATTATAAAAAATGGGAAAGAAAAAACCAATATTTCAAGAAATAATAGCTGATTTTTTAGAACAACCACTAGACCACGTTCTAAGCAGAGACTTTTCTATTCCGTTGGATATTCCCAAAATTATTTCCATCCTCGGACCAAGACGGGCTGGTAAGACTTATTTATTATTTGATATAATCAAGCAATTGAGGGTAACGATTCCCCGCAATCGTTTAGTGTATGTGAATTTTGAAGATGATCTTTTATTTCCATTGAAATTAGAAGATATGCAGGACCTGATAGAAGGGTACTACGAACTATATCCAGAGAATAAAGATCAGCAAGTTTGGTTTTTCTTTGATGAAATTCAAGAAGTGCCGAATTGGGAAAAATTTGTTCGAAGGGTTTTTGACCGAGAAAAGTGTCGAATTTATTTGACAGGGTCTTCTTCTAAGATGTTAAGCAGAGAAATTGCTTCTGGGCTAAGAGGACGCTCTATATCCTACGAAGTGCTGCCTTTAAGTTTTAAAGAATTTTTGCAGTTCCAACAAATAACGATTAAGCCACATACCTCAAAAGGTAAGGCAACAGTAATACATCATTTACAAGAATATTTGCTACAAGGAGGGTTTCCAGAATTGATTTTTTTACCTAAAAATTTACATCGGAAAGTGATCGGAGAGTACCTAGACTTGATGTTATATAAAGATTTAACGGAACGATTTTCTGTTAAGCATCCTCAATTAGTAAAATATCTTTTAAAATATTCTTTGAATAATCTCTCTGGTAATATTAGTATCAACAAGGTTTTTAATGACATCAAATCACAAGGCTACAAAATTGGAAAAAATACGGTCTATGATTATTTCTCTCATTTGGAAGAAGCATTTATTTTATTCCGAGTAGAAATTTGGAGTCGTTCTATACGGCAGCAAGCCGTGAATCCTAGTAAGGTATATACGATTGATCCTTCTTTTAAATATGCGGTCAGCCTCCACAAGGATATAGGCAAAGTGATGGAAAATGCAGTTTTTTTAGAACTGCGTCGCAGAGGCATCGAACCCAATTACTTTTTGCAAAAACAAGAAGTTGATTTCTATTGGGACAATGGTTCTTTAGTAAATGTCTGTTATGATTTAGCAGATGAAAAAACTAAAAACCGAGAAATAAATGGACTAATAGAAGCTATGAATTTCTTAGGATTACAAGAAGCCCAGTTAATCAGTTGGGACAAGAGTGATCTAGTATCTATTGATGATAAAAAAATAATTATTCGACCACTATGGGAGTTTTTATTAGAAAATTAATTACTGAAAACCTTGGAGTTTTTGAAAACTCCAAGCTCTAACAATCTAACTAATGATACAACTAAAAAACATAGAACGCT
Source organism: uncultured Saprospiraceae bacterium (assembly GCA_964402245.1). Taxonomy (GTDB): domain Bacteria; phylum Bacteroidota; class Bacteroidia; order Chitinophagales; family Saprospiraceae; genus JAFMDF01. The sequence continues at coordinate 5,496 of CAYOBX010000066.1, forward strand.
ACTATCGCTCAGGCTTACAAAAATCTTGGGTGCTAAGAGAAATCAATTTGAATATTGACCAAGGCGAATTTGTTACCATTATGGGACCGTCAGGTTCTGGAAAGTCTACCTTGTTGAATCTTATCGGCATGTTGGATCAACCCAATAATGGCGAGTATATATTTTTGGATGAACGGGTCCATAAATTTAGAGAAAGCAAGTTAACGGATTTGCACAAACACTATATCGGCTTTGTCTTCCAAGCCTATCACTTGATCGATGAACTGACAGTATATGAAAATATCGAAACACCTTTGTTATATCGAGGCATCAAAAGTAAAGAACGAAAATCTTTGGTAGCAGATGTATTAGACCGGTTTAATATAGTTGCAAAAAAAGATTTATTTCCTAGCCAATTATCAGGCGGCCAACAGCAATTGGTAGGGGTCGCTAGAGCAGTAATTGGTAAACCTAAGCTGTTATTAGCCGATGAGCCAACAGGAAATTTACATACTTCTCAAGGAGAAATTATTATGGATCTATTTAAAGAATTACATAAGGAAGGGATGACGATTATACAGGTGACGCATAATGAAAAAAATGCACAGTATGGTACTCGGATCATTGGCTTGGAGGATGGATTTGTGCGTTCGGATGAATCTACGTAGGGTAGATTAGATTGTTAATCCGCTAAATATTTTACCTTATGGGATTACTAATCCGCTTTAAACTTGATAATTATGTTTAAAAATTATTTTACAACAGCCTATAGAAATATCATAAGAAACAAATGGTTCAGTCTAATCAACGTCTTTGGCTTAGCTAGTAGTTTGGCGATTTGTATGCTGATTATTGCCTTGAAGCAAGACCAGCAAAACTATGATCAGTTTCATAAAAACAAATCGAATATTTATAGAGTTGTTAGTGAGGTACAAGAAGCTAATGCTACCTTTGCTACTTGCCCTCCACCCTTAGAAGCTGTATTAAGAGGACAGTACCCAGAAATCAAAGAGACTACTCAATTAAAGTGGGCTTTTGATAAAGACATCACTTTTAATACTACTACTGCTTATGCAACAGGCTTTTATGCAGCTCCCTCTTTCTTTGAAATATTTGATTTTGAGTTGAAATATGGCGATACCAACACTGCCCTTCAATCTCCTTTTAGTTTGATACTATATGAGGATATAGCTGAAAAGATGAATATTAATGGACCTCAATATATCGGTAGGAGCATTAGTGTGAAAGATGTTGGTGAGTTTACCTTAACAGGGATTGCTAAAAAAAATACGCAACGAACGCATCTTACTTTTGATGTCTTATCTTCTTTTAGCACGCTATCAAGTTTACAGAAACAAGGGAAAATCCATACCCTATCGGATGCTTGGCAAGAATACAATGATACTTATTTGTACCTACTGCTCGAAGATTTTGCTTCTACTGATAAATTAGAAAATGCCCTTGACCAAATTTCTGAAAAACACTACCCAGATGTTGCTACCCGAACCTACTTTCAATTACAGTCTTTGGGAGCTATTTCAGGAGAGCAGTTAGTGAATAGTTTGAATGTTGCTATCCCTGATTTTGTAATCTATGCCTTGTCTATCTTAGCTTTATTAATTTTATTAACTGCGTGTTTTAACTATACTAATCTTACCGTAGCGAAGTCTATTGTAAGAGGGAAAGAAATTGGTGTTCGCAAAGTAATTGGAGCAAATAGGCGACAAATCTTTTTTCAATTTTTAACGGAGTCCGTAGCTTTAGCTTTACTTGCTTTTTTAATAGCGATTCCATTTTTAAATAAATTTCTAATTCCCCAAATCCAGTCCCTAGTATTTTTTAGTGAAATTCGGATGGAAACAACTTGGTGGACTTATGTATTGTTTTTCCTAACCGCTCTTGTGGTAGGAGGAATAGCAGGTATATTACCAGCCCTACATCTATCTAATATTCAACCGCTTCATACTTTAAAAAATAATGTCTCTACAAAAATATTTGCTAAAATTGGTTGGCGAAAAGCATTGATGGGCTTGCAGTTTTTGATTACAGTCTTATTCTTTATTACTACCATTATTGTGTATAAACAGACCAATCACCTACTTTATGCAAGCTATGGTTTTGAGCAAGAAAATATTGTGAATATTAAACTAAAAGAACAGGATTTTGAATTACTAAAAACAGAGTTGTCCAAAGAACCCAAGATCATTGGCGTTACGGGTGTGTCTATGATGCCGGGCTTAGGGGGAAGAGCCACTTCTATACTCAAGCGATATGAAGAAGACGATGAAATTGATTTTGATAAACTATACGTTCATGAAGGCTTTATAGAACTACTAGATATAGAACTATTAGCAGGTAGAACTATACAAACAGATGATCCCACTGACCAATCGTAAGTTATTATTAATAAAACGGCAATGGAGCGATTGGGATGGAATACCCCAGAAGAAGCCGTTGGGCAAGAAATATTTTTACACGAATCAGAAGAAAATATTCCTACCACAATTATTGGAGTCATTGACAATATTTATCATTTTCTCATTATGTCGAAAGCAGACCCATTATTTCTTACTTACAAACCTGATAATGTAAAAATTGCTAGTGTCAAAATACAAGGAGATCATATTCCCGAAACCATTACCGCCATTCAAAATACATGGACTACGCTGATGCCCGATATTTCGTTCGATTATTATTTCTATGACACTCGTTTACGGCAAAATCTGGCTCCGTTTAGTATTGGGGCAAAGATCATTAGCTTCCTTACTTTCATTATACTACTGATTATGAGTTTAGGTCTATTAGGTTTGGCAAGCTATACTGTGCAAACTAGAAAGAAGGAAATCAGTATTCGTAAAATTCTAGGAGGGAATCGCCACCGCATTACTTGGACTATTTCAAAAGGAATGTTAACTGCGATAGGGCTAGCCTTACTAATAGGGTTTCCACTTGCCATTTTTCTTAATAACCTTTGGCTTCAAAACATAGCGAATGGTATTTCTTTAACTTTTCTGAATGTCGGAATAGGTGGTTTATTCTTAGCCTTATTAGCTTTCCTTATTATTGCTAGTCAGGCTTATTGGATGGCTAATCAGAATCCTGTGGATAGTTTACGTGGTGAATAACCTACAATTTAAAACCATAACAATCCTTATGCTTCTTGGCATAAGCTTACGCAGGATGCAAAAAGAACAATACTTAGTTTAAGAAACTTTTTACACAGTGTGCTAATTATTATTATTTAATAAATGCTCTAGTCAACTGATTTTCTCCATCGACTTGAAAAACAGCCCAGTAAATTCCATTTTCAAGATTGTTAACATCAATAATTACACTTTGCTGGCTGGCTGCTTTAGGAAAGCTACCCATTTTTTTTCCTACACTATTAAAGATGAATATCCACCCTGGACGACTGGTTTTTATAAACTCAATAAATAATTGACTGTTTTCGCCTATTGGATTGGGGAATATCAAGAAGGAGGGTTCAGTAGTAGAAGTTTGCAAGAAATTCGTAAAACTTCCAGTACAATGACAATGTTCATTATATCGATCATTGATGGTGTATTCATTATTGTCGTTACAAGGAGTACCAATCAGTTCGCCTGTACAAGTATTGTCCGCTGATGTAAAGCACGGAACGCCAGCTAACTTATTGACTATTCTATCCATTAAGGGGGTAGGATTAAAAGAAGTGGCTAAGGGTTGGTCTCGCCAATGGGGTTCTATCATATTCATAATACCACCATCTCCGTTCCAAGCCCATCCAAATAATGGCCAACCATTTAGATAACAATAGTCTATTAAACTACACCAATCTGCTCCCCCTCTACCTGCATCACAAAATTCGCCTACCATACATCTAGCACCTGTCGCAGCTAAGTAAGAAAGATCTGATTCATTGAGCCAACGATTTTTTGCTACATTGAAAGCACCTGCATAAATATGGACTGAAAAAATTAGTTGGTCATCTTCAAATAAGCTGTAAGCATCTGCTGCAACCTCTGTTGCTTGACCAAAGCCAGGTACATCTACAATTAATGGACCATTATATACTTCTCGGATTATTGGAATGACCTCGTTATATGCCGTTGCATACTCTGAAGGAGTAATGGAATGATCGCCCCATTCATTCATGATGTTGATAATAAATGGGCTATTACTTGATAAAATTTTATAGTTATTCCGCCACCATTTCGCAGCATCTAATAAGTCTTCTATATTATTAGAACCTAATTTTTTAGAGTCGTGGTAGGTTGCAATTACTTGGTAATTATTGTCTTGTGCTTCTCGTATCCATGTTCTTGATTGTGCTGTTCTATTAGGTTCGATTTCTATTCGTACGGCTTCTATCTCTGGATAATCTTCCATTAATTCCCAACCTATATTGACAACCCCTCTATTATAATAAGAAGCTTGAATATTTACGCCATTTTTGATAGGTAAGTCTTGTCCCTTAATAAGGGAAAAAGGGGATAGGCAAAGCACCATGAGCAGGGTCTTGGAATATTTCCAAAAGAAAATTTTGTTTGAAAAATTCTTTACCATGATGCTTCTGTTTATTACATAATAATAAATAGTTCTTTGACAAATCCCGTGAAAAAGTGTCAATGAAAAAGAAAAATCAACACTTCCACTGGTCGCTTTTGCTTCTCCTTTTTCCTTGACCAAGGGATTTGCCAAAGAACGTAATAAATTGAACCAAATAAATAAATGGTAGTGTCTTATTGTTCATACCATTTTTGTAGCACCGCTAAAGCAGGTTTATTCTGTACGGAGAAACTAGTATCTTTAGCTGTTATAGTATGAGAAAACCACCTCCATGAAAAACCACCAGCTACCCAAGATTTATCCCAAAAAGTTTGGAAAAAAGCCTCATATAAATTTACCTGTGCCTGATGATTAGGTGTATGGATTTCTCCCTTATCATGTGTCCACGGATGTTTTCCTGCATAGGAAATATTGCGATAACCAAATTCTGTTAACAAGATTTGCCGGTTTTCTTTTTTGCTATATTTTTTCAATTGCCTCTGAATTTTCTTCCAGTTATTGATCGTTTTCTTTAGCTGTGGGGTTTTCGTTTTATTAATAGGGAAATAAGTATCTACACCAATATAGTCTAAATCGTCCCAAAAGCTTATACTATCATATTCATCCCAGTTAGCTGCATAAGTCAAAGGACCATCATAAATAGCTCGTACTTTCTGAATAAGCTGCCTCCAAAAGAAAGGTCTTTTTATGGCGAATAGCCTTAATTCAGTGCCAACTGAAAATAAATCTACCTCATATGCTTGAGCTATTTTTGCCAGTTTCAAAATATAAGTTTCATACTCGGATTCTAAAATTTTCCAATCACTCTCTTTTTTTAAGACTAAGTCACCTCTCCATTCTGCTCCTCTCGTTTTATCTTTAGTAGTATTAGCGTGTTTGTTCTTTTTCAGTGGCTCTCCGAGTAAAATATGTGGCTTTACAAACACTTTTAAACCTGCTTGCTTGGCTAATCGAATAAATTCTATGTTCGCTTCTATTGTTATTCCCCAATAATCAACTTCTTCGTCTGGTACTAGCGTAAGTGTACTACGGTCCAATATAGATTCAGGGATAAGTGCGACCCAATGGGCATTTGAGGTTTTAATATCTTCAAACATCTCTAAGTTAAAATAAGCTTCACTTGGACCACCAAAACTCAGACCATTTATTTTTTGTGCATTTAGCACACTAGTAGTCATGATAGCGATAATAAGTATATTCCAAAAATATAATGACTTATTACTCTGAAAATTATTACTCATATATTATTTACCGATGAATTTAATCTAATCTATTTCTCTTTTGTCGTTACTTAGAAATATTGTCCAAAGCCAATTACTAAACCTTTTTGATCTTTATTAAATATATCGATCCCATAATCAACTCTAAAGATAGCACCAAAGACTTTATTATAAATAATTCGGAATCCGCCTCCAACGAATTGACGAAATTGGTCAGGATTTACTAGATCTTTGAGTTGTCCACCAGGGTTTCGCCAAGTGCCAGTATCTGAAAAAGCAATTATTTGGGCGCCCCATTTTTTATTTTCACGGATAGTATGTCTATATTCTGTATTCAAAATAAGCTGAGCAGTTCCTCGATCTATCCTGTTTCCAATACCTCTAATATTTGTATGACTATCTGCCACAAAAGGAGCAAATGGAGTGTCGTCATTAGATGCAATTCCTATTCGCAGTCTGCTAGCAAAATTTCCTTTCTCACCAAATCTAGTATAATATCTTGCTTGGAATTGAGCGCTAAGAAACCAATCATTGTCCAAGGTATTATAAACTCCTTGAAATATTCCATGCCAAGCAAATCCTTCGAGATAGAAGTAATGATAATCTACACGATCTACTGAGTAGACTGCTTTGGCTAACCATTTTGGTTGTCGGAAGCCTAGAGGACCTGGGGGGTCTTCCAAAAATTGAAACGCACTTTTAGTATAATTTTCTACGAAATAAGTTCCTCCTAATTCTACATTACTATTAAGATTGAGATTCCTGATAAGAGAGAAGCTTATACCATTATTGTCATAGTCATAATTAACGGTCCCTTCAGGGAAAAATACAGGCTCTCTAGATGACCATTTATTTAAGCTTGCTGAAAAGCCCCAGTTGGTATTATCAATTCTGGGTATTTTGTAAAAAACATTTCCACTATGTCGGCGATCATTATTTTGATAAGCAGCACTTAAAAACTGTCCTTTCCCTAGCCAATTAATATCAGAAAATCCAACTTGAAACCACACATTTCCTTCGATTCCTCCAAAATTAAAAATTGGTAATAATGTTTTTACTTCTTCTATTTCGTAAATGATTTTTATCCCTTGACTTGTTGTATCTTTTCGATAGCTTGCGTTGCCAATACTAGCAATATTCTTTAACCTTTGCACATTAGAATTCAATAAACTATCTGAAGGAGATGTATTTATCATTGAATGAATGAATTGTATTAAATAACTTTCTTGTGTGCGCTTTAATCCTTCGAAATTAAAAGAAGCATTTTCTTGAGCACACAAAGAAGATATTAAACCAAAAGAAATCATCCATCCTAGGAATAAATTTTTTACCACAATACATAATTTTAGAAAAATTGATCAATTATTGCCTTCATAACGAAGAAAGAATAATTATCGCATTTCAACGAGGTTATTTTGTTCTTATTTTACTTTGAGATAAGGAGTAGTGTTCATTTTGCGACTAACCTCTAAATAAAAATAAGGATAAAATCACTCATTAGTAAGAATATGTTTAAAATCGGAGTGAACGAGAAATTGTTTTCACAAAATAATCAACTGATAAAAGTTACTAACTTTTTAAAAAACTGGGTTGAAGTTACAAACTTTAACCATCGGCTATCGTTTTTTCAGTGAGTTATATATTATGATTTTGATTTTTCGTCCGCTCTGATTTAGACATGTCCCATACTCTAATAATGGCAGCTATTTTTTTGTCGTTATTTAGTTATATCGAGGTACTTGACCTTGCCCTCTTCTCGATCTATTACTACCTTTATTTGGAATATTATATCGGATACCTAGGTTATAAGTTGCTGCTTGACCTCCCGTATTCGCTAAGAATTGATTGGAGAAATCAGTTACTAATAATTCCAATTCAAAATTAGGCGTAAATTGATACTTAACACCTGCTCCAAATTGTACAAAGTAATCGAAATTTTCTTGCCAGAAAGGAGAGTAGCCACCAAGCGTATAAACAGTCGTTTTAGGATTAGGATTGTAACTAAGTATTACAGTCGCTGGTGTAGATTTACGATTGATACGCCCCTCATCCGAATTCCCAATATCTTCAATCAAAAAATCTACTTCTGTGAAAAGAGAGAAATTATTACCAATCGGGAAATCATTAAAAAATTGAGTCCACCAGGTAGCACCATCCCAATCAATGAAAGGTTCATCTGCACTTCCTGTTAAATTAGTACCAGTAGCGAAAGAAAAAGTACTTTGAATAGAAAAATTGGCCCACTTTTCAATTGGAGCATATCTAATTTGTGGTCCAAAAGAAGTAAAACCTGATCGAGTACTATTTGCACCATTAGAACCACCTAAAACGGAAAAAGCAGAACTTGGCAAATTATCATTTCTAACTCTTCTATAACGACTGCTAATTCCTATATTGAACCGATCTGTTAGACCATATAGATAACTAGTAGTAATTGTAAAAAATGAGGATCTATCTGTTAAATTATCTTGACTTCCTGTCCTTTGTGTATATAGATTATTAAAAAGTTTAGCTTCAAAAGAACCTTTTGGAATCGTAGAAGACACAATATATCTAGTGGCATTATTCCCTACGGACTTGCTGGAGCCTATTGTAGAGTTAGAGTCATTTAGTGCCCAGTCATACGCATAGTAAGAGACTTTAGATGATCTTGAAATTGGTGTTGCTCTATACTGATTAATAAAATCAAATATAGCTCCTTTGTTACCTCCGAAATCACCAGGATACCACTTGAAGATTTGAGATAATTCTACCTTGTTTCCATCTATTTTAAGGAATTCAGGATTATTTAAAGCTATTTTAGTTTGTTGATCTAGTTGTGCATCTAGTTTATCTGGTTGATATGCAAAATTAGTAATAGGAGGACAACTCAAAGCACCACAAACTAATACGAAATGCAATCGAGCATCTTTATAAGGCTTTAGTAAACGAGTTTTTTCAAAATTGGTTAAGGTGAAATTTTCTCCTGCTACCCTTACCTTTTTACCGTCAAAGAAACCAGAAACAGCCTGGACAGAATTAATAGGATATGCTTGAGCAGCGCTATTGATTACGTGTAAGTTATATGCATTGATATAAAATGCTTTTTTCGTAGCATCGTTTGCCGTCGATAAGTCTGCATTTTCTACAGTACGGATTAATTTTGCTAAATCTGGATTGCTTTTTAACCCAGAATAATCTAATAATGTACCATTAACATTCTTTGAAAAAAAAGCTTCTGCAGTATCAAAAAATTGTTGATTAATGTTTTGGGCTGTGGTTGTCGTTACTATTAAAAGAGATACAAATAAAAATTGAATAATACTTTTCATAATTTTTTTGTTAAACTGTTTATTGAGCAGTTGATTTTTTTTATACTATTTTTTTAAATAGACGAGTCAGATAATAGAGAATAAGATTATTTTGATTTGATACCTAATTGTTCAAGTTCAAGTTCTAAGTGGTATTGGGCAATAATTCCACCAAATATAGCTTTAATTTCACCATTATTAATCAATAATAAAACTGGATTTTTAGATATTTTTAATTCGTCTTTGATGAGCTGCGCAGCTTGACCAGCTAGTTTTTGGTAGTTAATTTTTTTCCCGTAAGCTTCTTGTATTTTCTGTAATACATTATCCATTAATGTATTGTCTGTTCCGCATCGAGCACAAAGACTAACAAAAAAAGGAATTTGTTGTGTTTTTAATGATTGTAGTAAGTCAGCTAAATTTGATATTGATTCTGTATTTTCCATAAAAATATACTTTGGATTTAATAGGAGCAAGTCTAATGTAATTCCCTTAATATAATTCAATCTGTATGCCAAACGGAAAAAAAATATTTCTTTACTTATAAAACATTGATAATGAGTCTGTTGTGTTTTAAATTAAATTTTAATAATATGATTGGAATAAAATGTAATTACGATATTTAGTAACTTTACGAAAAATATAACACCTAAATAATGACAAAGAAAGACTTACAGAATTTATCTTATTCTGCATTACTAGATTTGCCAGAAGCAGTTTTATGGTTTGATAAAAATGCAAATATTTTTGAGGTTAATAAAATAGCATGTGAAAGGTGGGGATATACAAGAGAAGAATTTTTACAGCTAAGTATTTTTGATGTCAATCCCACTATGAATTCGGAGATATGGGCGATGCATTGGGCGGCCAAACAAAAAGATTCTGCTACATTTGAGAGTAGTCATCAACGTAAAGATGGGGTGATTTTTCCTGTAGATATAACGGATATTTTTGTTGAGTTGAAAGGGGTGGTTTATAGTTGTGCAATTATTCGCGATATTACAGAAAGAAAAGATGCAAATAGAATTGAGCGATTATCGGATTTTACTATTCAAAAGGCTGGTGATAGTATTTTTTGGATATGCCCAGAAGGAGGAATCAAGCAAGTAAATGAGAATGCTTGTATGCAATATGGATATTCTAAAGATGAATTCCTTCAAATGAATATCACTCAACTTTATGAGAATCAAGCAGTAGATATGAAAAAAATATTTGCTAAGCTTAGAACAGAACGTCAAATAGTATTTGAAGCAGATCATTATACGAAAGCTAATAAAAAATTACCTGTCGAAATAAGTTCTCATTATATTGAATTTGAAAATATGGAATACGCTTGTTCGATGGTTAGAGATATTAGTCAGAGGAAACAAAAGGAAGCTGCGCTTAGAGGAGCCTTACTAGAAATTAAAGAATTAAAAGAAAAATTAGAAGCAGAAAATAATTATCTACAAGAAGAAATCGAAGTACAAAATAATTTTGGAGAAATAATAAGTAGTAGCCCTAAATTTCGAGTAGTATTAAATCAAATAGAACAAGTAGCAGATACTTCTTCTACGGTACTCATAACTGGAGAAAGTGGCACAGGTAAAGAATTGGTTGCCAGGGCTGTACATCAATTAAGTCGAAGATCCAATCGCCCAATGATTAAAGTAAATTGTACCACTTTACCTGCTAATTTGATTGAGAGTGAATTATTTGGGCATGAAAAAGGAGCTTTTACGGGAGCGCTATCTAAGAAGTTAGGAAAGTTTGAGTTAGCAGATGGAGGTACTTTATTCTTAGATGAAATTGGCGAAATGCCTATAGCTTTGCAGCCTAAATTATTACGTGCTATTCAAGAAGGAGAAATTGAACGATTAGGAGGGCAAGAAGTTAAGAAGGTAGATGTTCGTATTATTACCGCCACTAATCGTGATTTGCCCAAAGAAATAGAGGAAGGAAATTTTAGAGAAGATCTTTATTATCGACTGAATGTATTTCCAATACATAATATACCACTCCGAGAAAGAAAGGAAGATATACCTTTATTGATTCGATTTTTTTGTGAGAAATTAGATGCTAAGCTAGGAAAGAAAATTACAGATATTCCTCAAAAAGTGATTGATAAACTTGTAGATTATGATTTTCCAGGTAATATTAGAGAGCTTGAAAACCTAATTGAAAGAGCTATTATTACCTCTCGGACTAAAAGATTAAGTTTAGGAGATTGGTTTAATCCGAAGAAGAAAAGAAAGAGAGCAACTAACTTTGTCTCACTTGAAAACTATCAGCGAAATTACATTATTGAAGTATTAAAACACACTAATTGGAGAGTTAGTGGAGAAGATGGGGCTGCTAAATTATTGGGCTTACGTCCAACAACGCTCTATTCTAAATTGGATAGATTAGGAATTAAGCGTAGTAATAATGTAGCTGGAGAATAATAGACTTACTAGCTTTTGAGAAGTGCTTCTCAAAGGGTAGCAAGTCTATTAAAAAACTCCAAACTGTAATTAATTACAATTTGGAGTAAAGTCAATTAAGTAAAAAAAAGCTAAATTAGTTTTAAGGGTAACGGTTTTTGGATTAATTAACCATTTCAAAATGTATATACTTAATCGGTTAAAAAGAGTAAATAAGTAGTCTGACAAAAATAAGCTAACAACTAATTATGTATAATCATTTGATAATCAAAACTCTGCATCTCCGCATCTCTGCGTTTATTTTTGTACTCCTACTTAAATTTGCCTAAAATGATCCATCTATTAACAGCTTCTTTATGCTTGCTTTAAAGGAGGATTTTTCAAAGAACCAATACTATGTTGTAGTTAGTTGTGCTTGTATTACTTTGTCAAGTTGCTGTTCAGACTGCATACCAACTAGCTTTTCCATAATCTTTTTATCCTTTAATATAAATAATGCAGGTATACTACGAACCTTAAATTGTTGTGCTAAGCTTGGGTTTTTATCTACATTGATTTTTCTGACAATGAAATCGTCTTTGTATTTATCAGCTAATCTTTCTACAGTAGGGAGTAACGCTTGACAAGGGCCACACCAATCTGCATAAAAATCAAGTAACACTGGCTTATCTTGATCGATAACTTTTTGAAATTCCTGAACATTTTCAATCGCTTTCATAAATTTTGTTATTTTTAATGGAAAGAAACATTGTTACTATAAGTACACTACAAAGATGCAGGTAAATGAAGCTTGATAAAATGGATAAAGTTCTCCATTGCATGGACAAAGAGGAAAACAAACTTTGTTACGATTTATTATTCCTGCGTTCCTAAGTTTTTTGTTCAACCAATTGGTTTTGTATGGTGTTGTTTATATAGGAATTAAGG
>CAYOBX010000067.1:0-17826 GCA_964402245.1 uncultured Saprospiraceae bacterium
ATATTAATAAATATTCGTCGTTTTTATTTTTATGCAAACAAAACGATTCTTCCAAATCCTAATAGCTATCCTACTTTTTTCAAGTAGCGCTTTTTCACAAATCTATATAGGAGAAATAGTTGACAGTAAAGAAGTAGGAATAGGTTTTGCCCATGTCTTCTTTCAAAATGACCAGAGCCGAGGATCTATATCGAATGATATTGGTGGCTTTAGCATATTTGTTACTGAAGAGAATCAGACAGATACCTTAGTAATAAGTGTACTTGGATATGAAACCAAGTTTATCCCTTTTGACGAAATAGAAAATTACAATAATGTTATTGAGCTGATGTCTTCTATTATGGATCTTGATGAAATCACGGTGACCAGTGACAGCTATTTCCGATATGTACTCAAGGAAGCCATTGCTAAAATCCCAGATAACTATCCGACAGAAGAACATCTTCTAAAGGGATACTATCAAAACTATACCATAACGGATTCAGTATATTCCGAAATGATAGAAGCTGACTTTCGCTTAGTATCTAATGGGTACACTGATTCAAAACGAAAAGAACGCTATTATGTAAATCAACTAAGAAAGACAGATGATAATCGTAAAATAACATCAAGCTTTAAGAAGTTTGAAAACAAAAGTTTCTTTTTTACTGCTATTAAAAACAAGATTTCACAATACTCACTTTCTATATTATCACAGCATCAAAGCTTAGATGAAATGATTGGTTCGGTTGATGATATTAGGGCACTTAATTTTCATAGCCAAAGTATACAAGATGGGGACACCATTTTAACAATAAAAATTTCAGACCCAGGTTTTTCCAAATTCTTTATTGTACCAGATGATTCTAATGATGTTCGTCGAATGGATGAATTTGCATTTAATTTAATAAGTGTCAATTTGACAAACAGGGCTATTGAGAAAATGGCCTTTGGGAGTGTGTGGGAGGATGAAGCAAATTTTGACGAAGTGGTGTATAGAAAAGTAGACAGCATATACTACCCATCTTATATAAGGTCAGTAAGTGATTTTAAATTTGAGAAAAATACAAGAGAATATTACAATTCGAGCTGCATCCTCTTCTATGACTTGGTATTTGGCAGGCAGAATTTAAAAGCTATAAAAAAGGGCAAAAAATTTAACGTTAGAGCAGACCTAAGAGAAATAAAAATGAAATTAGATAATGACTTTTGGGGAAAATATCCACCTGCTTACCAACTTCCTGCCACTACCGTTCTACGCAAAAAATTTAGCATTTTTAAGTAAGATTGAATTAGGTTTACTCATTCTGAAATAATAGATATCTTTGAGCTATGTCAGCTTTTCATTATGCATTCAAGGTTAAGGATATTGCAAGCACTCGTAAGTTTTATGTAGAATTACTAGACTGTGAGGAAGGTCGGTCTACGGAGACCTGGATAGATTTCAATTTTTTTGGACATCAATTGTCTGCGCATATTAGCACAAATATTCCAGCACAAGATTACTGTGGAAAAGTAGATGGTGTAGCAGTCCCCGTTCCTCATTTTGGTTGTTTGCTGAAAGAAGAGGTTTTTGAAGAGGTAAGACAGAAGTTGGAAGCTGCGAAAGTCGAATTTGTAGTCAAACCCCAAAGAAGATATGAAGGAAAGGTTGGAGAACAACTGACTATGTTTGTTTTTGACTATAGCGGCAACCCATTAGAATTTAAGTCCTTTAAGAATGAAGGCGAGGTATTTTTGAAATGACAAAATCGATTCCATATACTTTCAAAGTAATAAAGTACTCTTCGTAAAATTTACTGGCTGGGGGATAGTAATGATCACGACCTTAGTCGGGAGTGCGTAGCACCGTAGCGAAAACGGAGTCATGGAAAGCCCGACCTGACAGAATGGTGCGCAGTAATTGATGTCCAGTGGACATCAATAATGAAGGAACTGCAGCAAGCTTGCTGCAGCTCACGGAGGGGTAGCTCCAAAGTGCTATTTGTCCAAAGTGTTTTCTGGCCGACCTTATTGCTAACTTAAAAGTTGATAAGCTTCTTTTCAAATTGTATCTAAACATGTAGGTCGAATACTGTGTACTACTTGTTGGCTTGTGGAATACATTAGTATTATGTCGCGAAAATATTTATGCTGACTTCATTTTGTCGGTCAAAAATTGCTAGGCAGTGTTTTTTTGTGATACCTTTAACCTTTGCAATGGATTGATTTTAATTAGCCCCTTAAGTAAAACATAAAAAACACAATACTTGACTAGATGTTTTTTTACTCAAATGAGTTTTTAGCCTATATAAAAAACCTAATTTTATACAATTTGGCGAATAAATAGCCATAATTGTAGGGCAGCAGTAAAAAAACCTATTCCGTAAAAATTAAAAATCATGCTTATAGGTATCACATTCTATAAATGTAAAAGTTTATTTGTATTGTAAGATCTAAATTTCACAAATGAATTTTATTTATAAGCAGCAATACTTTATATTAGTAAAACTAAGATGATATACGAACAAGCAAGTGTGCCCCTTAGAACCTCTTACGGTTTATTTCAATTGACGGCGTTTAGCGCTAACATGAATGACCCCATGCCTCATTTAGTTATTAGTTCTAACAATGTTGATAAAATGAAAACCCCTAACGTCCGGATACACAGTGAGTGTATAACTGGGGATTTATTTAAGTCCAGACGCTGTGAATGTGGTCAGCAGTTGGAATTTGCCCTGAAATATATAACCAGAAAAGGCGGGATTCTAATTTATCTTAGGCAAGAAGGAAGGGGGATTGGGATTATTAACAAAATCAAGGCCTATGTAGAGCAAGATAATGGTCTTGACACCGCTGAGGCCAATAAGCATCTCGGTTTTGACTATGACCAGAGGGAGTATGATGATGCCATGACTATTCTTAAGCATCTAAAAGTAAAAAAACTTAATCTATTGACGAACAATCCTGAAAAGTTGAAAGCTTTTGAAAATGAAGAAATAGAAGTAAATAAGCGGATACCGATTGAGATTCCACCAAATAAAACTAATGAATCTTATCTCAAAACTAAAAAGGAATTTTTTGGACATTTTTTAGAAATGATATGACAATAGATCAACAATTTTGGAGCTATTTCACAAACGATGTTTCATCGCAAAGGCCAAACTCTGGCCTAAATGCATGGAGCTACGATGGTACGGGGTTTCAGCGTCATGGTTGTGTTGAGTATCTAAAAAACGAATCCTTCGTCTGCTCTATCGTTGATAGTCGAGAGTATGATTATAAAGATGTTTGTGAGTCCTATCATTCAGAAAAACTACCGTTTAATTCACTGGTGTTAATTTATCGGAAGGATGCGCCCGCCGCAACTATTGATATATTCAGAAATTATTGGGGACTGAAATTAGTGGCGCAAATCAATAACCGCGATGTGCCTTTTACTATGGTGCATATGGCAATAAGCTTAGATGGGAAAATTGCCACATTAAATGGAGATTCAAAATGGATAGGGAATGAGCAAAATTTGGATCATGCCCATCGTCTGAGAGCTTTACTGGATGGAATATTAGTAGGAGCGGGTACGGTACAAAAGGATAATCCAACATTAAATGTGCGGCGTGTTTCTGGCAAAAGTCCGACAAGGTTTGTACTTAGTAATAAGTGTGAAAATTTTGAGGGTTTACAAAAAGTGGAAAGTGTCAAAACTTTTTTAGTAAGACATGAGAAATATGATAAGGCGAATTTGCCAAGCGCATTTGATGATGTGATACTTTATACTGGTGAAGATAAGAAATCTCAAGTTGGAAGTATTTTGTCTAAAATTAAGTCAAAGGGAGTAAATTCCTTACTCATAGAAGGTGGACCATCTACAGTAAGTACTTTTATTGAAGCAGAAGCAATCGATGTATTGCAATTGCATCACACTCCCCTCGTGCTCGGGAGTGGAAAAAATATGATTAACCTTCCTACGATTAAAACAATAAGTGAGGGGAAGTATCTCAAGCATTCCTTTTATACGCAAATGGGTAATGCTTTCATGTCAACGGGTTCGCTGTGTTAAGCAAAGCATTGTGGCATATAGATAAAGAATTTTCAGAGTGGAAATCTACTCCATTAGAAGAAGCTGCGCCTGGCTCAATAAAAATCAACACTAATTTTTCCATGATTAGTACGGGGACAGAGCGCTTAGTAGCAAAATGTGAGGTGCCTGCTTCGATACAGGCTGAAATGTCAGTGCCCTATATGAAAGGGGATTTCGATCTTCCCGTAAAATTCGGATATGCATGTGGAGGACAGGCGCAAGATGGCAAGCATTATCATTATATGCATCCACATCAGGATATATGCATAGTGAATAAGGAGGCTCTTTTTTGTTTAGATAATGGCTTGCCTCCTTTCAAGATTCCATTGGTAAGTAATATGGAGACTGTGCTGAATGCCATTTGGGATTCGGAATATGCAGAGTCTGATAAAATAGCTGTTTGTGGTTTTGGAAATGTAGGAAGCTTACTGGCTAATACTTTGCGCTTATATGCTCAAAAAGAAGCAGCTATTATAGAAAAAGAAGATTGGAAAAAACAGAAAGCTCAAGATATGGGTTGGGATGTCTCTTCTAAGGAGGATGCTAGATATGACATCATATTTCATACTACAGGTTCTGCTGCTGGATTGCAGTACTGTATCGATCATCTAAATGAAGAAGGTAAAGTAATCGAACTAAGTTGGTACGGCACAAAAAAAGTGAACCTTAGGCTTGGAGAAGATTTTCATTATAAAAGATTGTCCATAAAGTCTTCTCAAGTAGGTAAAATATCTCCAACTGTTCGAGACGAAATTGACTATAAGAAAAGAAAAGAGATTGCTGCTGATTTATTATTGGATACGAGTTATGATAAGCTGGTAACCAATATTGTAGCTTGGGAAGATGTTCCCCTTTTGTTTAAAGATATAAGAAATAACGAGATGCCAAATGGATTAATTTGGTTGATAAAGTACAATTGAAATGTTTAATGTCAAAATTAGAAAATCTGTCATGATAGCGCATTCGCTGCCCAATCCATTTTTTGGACCAGCGCAAAATCTACATGGGGCAACCTATGTGGTGGATGCAATATTTAAATCAGAAAAGATGAATGAATTTAATGTCGTAATTGATATAGGGAAAGCGCATGAGGTATTGGCTGAGGTGTTGAAGCCTTTGTCTTATCAAAATTTGGATGCATTGCCACAGTTTAAAGGGCAACTGACGACTACTGAGTTTATAGCGAAGCATATTCACGATGAAGTGAAAGCAAAAGTAAGTAGTGTTTTTGACGGAAAAATAGAAGTGCAACTAGGGGAAACTCATGATGCATGGGCAGGGTATGCGGGGTAATACAAATGTTAGAAAAAGAAAGTATAGCGAAAATTTTACAATGGAATAAGATTCATGCAGTGGCTCTTATTTTGCTTACAGTGATAAGCCTGTTGTTGGAGAGCACAGTGCTTTTAGCTGTAGTATCATTATTGTCGTTCTGCTACTTTGTATATTTTAATAGAGGAACATGGCAAACCCTAAAGCCTTTTGGAGGTTATGCAAATTGGGTTACGGGATTTAGATTAATAATGATATTTTTCTTAATGGTTTTGTGGCCTATAATGCCAAACTTGTTATTTATTGTGCTGATGGTAACCTTTGCGGTGTTGGATGGCATAGATGGAAAGCTTGCGAGAAAGTATAAACAGGAATCGATATTTGGAGAATATTTTGATATGGAATTGGATGCACTTTTTGTTCTTTTTTCCTGTCTGGTTTTATACTTAAAAGGTTATGAGGGAATTTGGATATTGATTCCTGGATTATTACGATACATATTTGTGATTTATGTTTGGTTGTTTAGTGCAGTACCGAAGAAAGATAAGAAACAAAGATTTGCAACCATTATAGCAGGTGTGTTTTTTATGACCTTATTGGTTTCTTTGGCTTTTCAAAATATAGTTCAAGAAGTAATACTTATACTTTCAAGTATAGCTATTGTGGTTTCTTTTGGAATTTCTTTTTACCAGTTTGATTACGGCCGAGTGGAGGCTTGATATTTATTTAGATTTTGATGAATTCTAAGACTTTAAATTTAATTGTTGTTAGTGAAAATTTTGGAATATCGTATTCTGGAGGGTCTTCTGCTACAGCCTATTTTTTAGAGGAGATGGTTTCAGAATTCGATTCTATAACTGTCTTATGTCAAAATCATGATGACTTTTTGAATAGTCAAATAAATATTATAGAATATACGGATATAGAGGATGTGCCAAGAATTTTAAATAACTACTCTCCTAAGAACACGGTTCTTTATGGAGATTTTCATATTTGCCATGTAATAGCTGATCTTGACTTTCCTTTTTATTTTACCTACCATGATAACTGGCCAGAAATTGGAAATTTTGAAAAAGATGTGGAAATGTCTAAGGACATCATGTCTAAATATAGGAAGATATTCCAGTCGGCGGAGATGGTTTTTAGTGTATCAAAATATAAAATACCTTTTATCTCAGAGTTTACAGATAATGTAATTCTTGTTAGAAATGGACTTACTCAGCCAAGAAGTAAACAAACTTTGCAGCCCTATGAAGCAGGAGTATTCCGAATTTTAATGATTGGAAATATCACTTCCAGAAAATATGATAAAGCGATTGAGTTGTTTAATGAGTTGGCTAAACTAAAACTTGATCTCCAGATTGATATATATGGAAATGTTGTCGACGAAGTGCTTTTTAAGCAGCTAACTCGATTTGAATTTGTACATTTTAAAAAATTTAAAAAGGAAATTAACCATAGTGGTTATCATTTGTTGTTGCAGACATCACTAGTAGAAAACCTTTCTTTATCAGTAGTGGATGCTATTAATAACAATACTCCAGTGCTTAGTTTTGATGTAGGAGGAATAAGTGAAGTTGTAGGTGGTAACAATGGTTGGTTAATAAAGAGATTTGATACTATAGAAATGATTGATGTATTGCTTGCAATTAAAAATAAAGAGATTTTTTTTCAAATTGAAAAATCAAGAATAAAAGAATTTGATTGGAACAAAAGCACTTCGAAGATGCTATTATGCATGAATGAAAGACTTAAACCTCAGGAACAATGAATGACACATTAATTTCGAACAAAATGAATGATAAGCAGAAAGAGCAAGAAACGATTAAAAATTGGTTTAATAAAACCTATTCCTTAAGAGGCTTTTTTTACCTAAGACCTATTAGAGCGTACAGAATTTTCCCTAGTATACTAGGATTTGAAAAGAAACATAAGATTCTTGATGTAGCTTGTGGACTTGGAAGATTGCTTGAAGCGGCAAAAGAATATGGGTGTGAGTTACATGGATTTGATATTTCTGATGTGGCCGTGGGAAAGGCACAAAAAACTTTGCCAGAGGGACATATTCAAGTAGCAAATGCTGAAGCCATTCCTTATCCAGATAATACTTTTGATAGGATTACTTGCTTGGGCTCTCTTGAGCGCATGATTGACTTGGAAAAGGTATTGGAAGAGATAAGGCGAGTGGCTAAACCAAAAGCGAAGATTTTGTTTTTGGTGAGAAATATAAACGGATGGAGTTGGAAGATAACAAAGGATATACTGAGAACGAAGATGAAAGCAAGTCATCAAGGTGCAAAATCGCAAGAAGAATGGACTGCGCTTTTTAATAAAATTGGTTTTGAAATCAGTACTATTTTGCCAGACCAATATCCGATAAAAAAGAGACAAAGAATCACTACACTTGGGCTTAAGAAAATCAACTACGAAGAAGTCTCTAATGCGATGGTGCCAATGAAATATGTACACGAATATATTTACGTTCTCGACAATACAAAATGAATAGTGTAGCAAAACTATATGACAATCTATTTATTCTTAATTCAAAAAGAAAGGAGAATGAAGTATATCCGATTCATAAGACTTTAAATTATGAGAATAAGGAAATAAAAACACTTTATAGTTTTCTCTTGAAAGAGTTTGATATAAGTGAAAATGGAAATTTATTGGATTGCGGATGTGGAGTAGGATATGGCTCTCTGTTGATAGCAGATGAAAAACCTAATCTCAAAATTCATGGTATTAGTTTGAGTGGGAATGAAATTGAATTGGCAAAAGAAGCCAGCCAAAAAGAAGGACTTCAAGATAGATGTGAGTTTAAAATTCAATCTTTTGATGATGTACCAGCAAATACTTATGATTGTATAATTGCTATCGAATCGTTAAAGCATAGTCCTGACATTGAAAAAACGATGGAGGTACTTACTGATGCATTGCGGCCAAAAGGAAAGCTATACATAATAGAAGATGTAGGTAAAAAGCCAGTTGATAATTTTGCAGCGCGCCGACAATGTAAAGATTGGGCTTTGCCTAAAATATGTACGGTCGATGATTATCATAGAGTAAATGGCTTGACGAATCATTGTGTCAAGAATATGACTCCTTATATAAAATCGCCAAACTTGCTCTTAGTTCTTTTAAGAGTATTATTTGGAGAGTTTTTGGTTTTGCTTAATTTTTTAGGAATAAAGAATAATGGTGGATCAAAGATTATAAGAGGGGGGGGGTATCAAGAATTGTTATATGCGACGCGTAAAATTGATTACCTTATTTTGACAGCAAGTAAAGAAGCATGAAACCATCGTATATTATTATTGGAGGTGTAAAATGTGCTAGTTCTTCTCTGTATAGGTACTTGAACTATCACCCGCAGGTATTGCCATGCAAAACAAAAGAGCCTGGCTATTTTAATAATCGAGGCTTGCTAAGATTGATATATGGTTACAAAGGGTACATGAATTTGTTTCCTAAGTTGAATAATAAAAAGGCGGTCGGAGGCTGGTTGGATTTGGGAGAAGATGATAAAATGCATCCCTCTAGTTTTACAAAACAGATTGAGCCAGGAAAGCATTATATAACTGGCGAAGCCTCTGCGAACACACATACCTTGGCAAACCCTAAGTTGGTAAAGCTAATTTTGCCAAAAGTAAAACTAATAATGTTGCTGAGAGATCCAAGTGAGCGCTTTATTTCGCATTATAAAATGCTACAACGATTTCACGAAGAAGGAAGAAAGGGCTATGATTTGGGGCCATTAGACGGATTTGTGGATAGAGAAATTAAGGCACATAAAAATGGAAATAAGACTAAAATTATTACCCAAGGAATGTATATGAATGAGCTTCCAAACTGGGAAAAACAATTTGGAAAGAATATTAAACTCTATAAAACAAGTGATTTTAATAGCCCAAAGGCAAATGAAGTAATGAATGATATTTGTGCCTATTTAGATATTGAGGCGTATGATTTTAATCCAATATTGAAAGTGAAATTTAATAGTTCTGGAACGGAAGTAAGAAACCCAAGAGCTTATAAAAAATTGCAAAAGTTTTATGCATCGCAAGTCGCAGACTTGAATGCACAATACGGGATAAATTTTGATTAGATGAGAAAGACAAATTTTTTAATCATAGGATGTGGTTTTGCGGGCGCAACCTTCGCTAACCTTGCGGCAGAACGTGGCTATAAGGTGCTCTTAGTGGACAAGCGCTCACATATTGGGGGAAATTGCTATTCCTACAAAGATGAAGAGTCTAAAGTAGAGGTACATAAGTATGGACCACATATTTTTCATACAAATTCTCAAAAAATTTGGGATTATGTGAATCGATTTTCAAAATTTAATAATTACGTAAATAGGGTAAAGGCAAGAACGGGAAATAAGATTTATGGATTACCCATTAATTTACATACGATTAATCAATTTTTCGAAAAAGACTTTACTCCTGACCAAGCTCGAAAGCATATAGATAGCATTCGAGTAAAAGGTCTGAGGCCAAGAAACTTTGAAGAATTTGTACTTCATAATCTTGGTCATGAAATGTATGAAGCATTCTATAAAAATTATACGATAAAACATTGGGGAGTACAGCCTAAGGAGATTCCAGTTTCTACTGCTAAGAGATTAGCAATCCGTTTTAACTATAATGACAATTATTTCAATGATCAATTTCAGGGTATTCCGTTAGAAGGATATACAGCGCTGTTTAAGAGAATGGTTGATCATGAAAATATTCACTTATCTCTTGGGGAAGACTTTGAGGATTATCGGGCTTCTTGGCGTCATAATTTTGAGCACCTTATTTTTACAGGTTCTCTTGATAACTACTTTAATTATGAGTACGGATATCTTCCGTATAGAACCCTACGTTTTGAAGCCATTCGAGGAAAAGATATTATCGGCAATGCGGTAATAAACTATACCGATATGAGTGAAAAGTTTACACGCATCCACGAGCATAAGTGGTTTACGCCGGAGCGTAAATTTGAGAACTCTATCGCTTTTAAAGAATATCCAAGTGACACAGACAGTAGGAAAAGCCCTATTTACCCAATCAGAAACGAGGTTTCAGAAAAAATGTACCAAGCCTATTCGTATAAAACTCAAGAAGAACAAGATGTAACGTTTGTAGGACGATTAGGAGAGTTTAGATATTATGATATGCATCAAGTCATTGCAGCAAGTATGACTAAATTTGAAAAATTAATGGAGAAATATGAGAAACGAAGTAGGCTCAAAATCTTGGAACAATAAAATGTATGAAAGCCATGCCACTCCGTATACTGGAATTGCGGGCTTTATTCAAAATAAACGATTGCAGAAAATCTCTGCAATGATAAAAAAGTATAAGGCTAAGGAAGGGAATCTAATAGTGGAAATAGGATGTGAAGAAGGCAATTTGATTAGTTTTCTAAATAGCCAGCATTCCAGTTTTGATTTTATGGGACTAGACATTTCTAGCAAAGCTTTGGCAGTGGCTAGAGGTTCACTTCCAGAAGCTATACAATTGGGGGAGTACGATGTTACTGCTGAGTCTTATAATTTTAATGAAACTCCAGCCTATATTGTATGTAGCGAAACTTTAGAACATATTCCAAATGCTGAATTGGCAGTAGAGAATTTGACAAAGTCGTCAGGAAAGGAAACGATTGTAATTGTTACTGTTCCTATAGAAAAATACAAAAACAAAATCAAAGAGATTTTGGTACGTTTAGGGCTTTTCAACCTGTTTTTCAAAGGTATAGAAAAATCCTTATCCGAGTGGCATGTGCAGGATTTCAGTAAAGATGATATACTGCAATTGTTAGGTGAATATTATGAAGTGTTGAGCTATGATACCATTTGGTTAATGCATCAAATTATTGTGCTCAAAAAAAAATAGGTATGACAAAAGAATTGACGGTTGTTATTCCAGTTTATAATGAGGAGGAGATTATCCAAGCGGTTATTGCTGACTGGGCTTCGACTCTTAGAGCTTTAGAAATTGACTTCGTTTTAAAAGTATATAACGATGGTTCAAAGGATAGTACTTTGAATAAGCTGAAAGAGGCTGCTATCGATTATCCAGAATTGATTGTAGTAGATAAAGCGAATTCTGGCCATGGCCCAACTATATTAATGGGCTACTGCGAGGCAGATTCAGAATTTGTTTTTCAAGTAGATTCAGACAATGAAATAAAAGCTGAATTTTTTGCTCAATTGTGGAATGAAAGAGAGGGGAATGATTTTATCATTGGAAGAAGAGAATTTAGTTATAATGTTCCTCTTCCTAGGAGGGTGGTTAGTTTTATTGCTAAATACGCTGTGAAGATTTTTTATGGCCGTGGGATTTCAGATGTTAACGTTCCTTACCGCTTAATGAGGCAAAGCAAGTTTAAAAAAATATTTAATGCTATACCAAGCACTACCTTTGCACCAAATGTTATTATCTCAGGTATGGCGGTAAAATCAAAATTAAGAGTTAAAGATTTTTTTGTACCTACTGAGTTTAGAGCAACTGGAGTTGTCTCGATTCAGAAAATGAAGCTATTGAAAGTTGCTATAAAGTCCTTCAAGGAGACTATCTCGTTTGGTTTGTCGGTAAAGTAAACTTATGGAGGGAATAGGTATCTACAGCATTAATTTTTTGCAACTACTTTTAACGAGTAGTTTTTTTATACTGGGAGGATGGTTGATGAATGGCAAAAAACAAATGACTTACCGTACTGCCTTCATGTCATTGTTTTTAGGATTAATTTCAATGAGTACTGTTTTTGCCATATACATAACTGGAGGAAAAACGGTTATGTTAGGATTCCTGTTCGTGTTAATTGGCTTATTTTGGGAAAATCAAAAAACAAAGCAGAGAAAAGAATTTTTCAGGTCAAATCAAGTGTCACTTCTATATGGCTTATTGTTTGGTGCTGCTTTTGTTTTTACATGGGCCTTTTTAACCATTGTGCAATTTGATGACTTTCCATACCATATTCCAAGAGGTGCTGCGCTTAATCAAAATGACTATATTGTTAATGCTTTTAGGTCCTTTTATTTAGGTTTTACTGGGGAAGAAAACTACTATCATGTTTTTAATGTTTTGGATGCGTCTTATCATAGTCCCAAACCGTATCATTATTTAGAAATGTGGACAGCGGTCTCAGTGAATAGTATATTTGGAGGACTTGTTACCGAGAAGTTTGTTTTGGTTTCCAATACACTTTATAATCTGACGACTTTTGTTGGTTTTTTGGCATTGTTAGAAAAGTATAGTCCTGTAAAATGGTTTCATCTGATATTTTGTGCGGCTTTCTTTTTCGTAGCAGGCCTGCATTTACCTTTTTATAGTTTGATTGGGATTCCGGATTTTAGTTTACCTGTGTTTACACATCGAGCAAAAATGTGTGTTTATTACCCTTTTATATTAGGGTTTATCATTCATTTTGAAAAGGAGACACCACAGAGATCTATTTTAATTTTGTCAGGCCTTATGCTTGCTACAGTAGTGGTGGCTCCGGCAATAATAGGCGGTGTGAGTTTGTTTCTGTTTTATCATTTAATTGTACGGCGTAATGTGAATAATGCGCTAATAGGTTGGAGCTATATGGCCGTTGTTAGCCTGTTTGTTTTTGTTTTTTATGCATTAACAGATACTGGACAATTTAATATCCGAGCGAATGCTGGCGCAAGTGATTTAGCCACGAATTTATTAGATTTGATTTTTGCAAACCCGTCACAGCTGATAATGTCTTTTGTGAAAGTATTAATTAATGAGTTTTTCTTGTATTTTCCACTTTCTATCCTTTTAGGATTTGTATATTTTAATAGCAAAGATTTTTACCGAAATAAAGAAGGGTTTATACTTTTGTGTGGAGGGCTCATTTTTTGCGGAGCTATTGCATATGCTATATTTGCAGATGAAAAAGATGCTGGACAGCTATTTTATAATATAAGTAACTCGTTATTAAATTGCCTATTGATTTATGTGTTTATTTTACTGATAAGCAGGTTTAATGAGAATATAGATTATTCCAAGAATGCAAAGAAGTATTGTATCTTGGCTTCGATAGTAGGCTTGATAGTTGCTGTTCATTTCTTCAAAGCGATTAAACGAAATATCTACCCTTCGATATCAAAAGAATATTACTCAGATAGGTATTTAAATAAAATAAAAGAGTATATTTTATTGGATAATAAACCTAATCTAGGTGCAGCGATAAAGGGCGAAGATGACTATTCTTCATCATTCTCAAGCCAAACGGCAGCCTATACATTAGCTTACTATTTAGGTTATATAGAAAATGGCTCGATGGCGATTAATATCAGTGATCTTGACATCAAGAACTCCGACGATGATCGTAAGCGAGATAGTAGTTCAAATTTATTTTATAGGTTTGCTCAGGACCAAAAGAAGAAAAACCAGTTTGAAAGTGTTGGTAAATCTCAGTTAGATTTCATAGAGAAATATAATATAGATTTCATGGTCATTTCTAAAAACGGAAATTTGAGATCTGAGTTGATTCAGTTAATAAAAGAAGAAATTGAGGATGAAATTTCTGGAGAACGGTTCTTGATTATCAGATAATGTTATTGCCAAGGTGAATATAGTTTTTATAGCCTTTTTGTAAGTTCAAACTGATTTTAGAGAAGTTTTCTAATAAATTGATTATCAATTAATAACGATATTTACAAAAAAATGAAGAGTAAGTGGGGACATTTGTAACGCGCTGGTTTTCTTTGCTTTATATTTTGTGATTATGAATTCTCTGAAATCAATTTGAACTTACGCCTTTTTTATCATTATAAAGCTCTTTTAATAGCATGTGGAAGAATGTATTATGGTTTACGGCTCTTGGGTTTTTAAGACCTGCAATTCAATTATTTTTGTTACCCTTGTATTTAGTGAAAGTTGCTCCAGCTGAATATGGCATTTTGGCTTTAGTCTTGATTTTTTCAACTATAATATCTACTTTTTGTGGATTAAAACTAGATGTTGTAGCTAATATATTTTATTTTGATTACAATAAGAATAGAAAATTACTACTGGATTATATTGGACAAATATACACTATCAATGTCTTTTTATCAATACTTTATTTTGTTGTTTTCTTTTTTTTTGGCACATTACTATTTCAACTTATTTTTAAGTCTGAATACGTTAAATATTTTCCCTATGGAGTAATAGCTGTAGCAACGGCCTTGCTCAAAGGGCCAAATTCTATTTATTATTCTTTCCTAAAAAATGAAATGAAAGTAAAAGAATTTGTTATTCTAAATGGACTTGTTATTTTTTTAACTATTGCTCTTCAAGCAGTATTTATTCTCCAATTTGATTTAAAAATTCTAGGAATCCTATTGGGTTCAATGATTCCAGTATGTCTGATATTTTTGATAATTATTTTCCGCAACAATTGGCTTATTAATTTTCGTCTTAAAAATGCAATGATTAAGCCATCAGTTATTTTTGGATTGAGTTATGTTCCGATTTCATTTTTGATAGTTTTTGACAAACAAGTTGATAAAATGGTCATGGAAAGATATTTAGATATTGAACAAGTCGGTCTCTATGCGATTCTTGTTGGCCTTGTAGGTGCTGTCACTATATTGCTTTCTGCATATGAAAGTGCAATTAGACCAGTGTTATTTCAATCCTTAAAAAATCAAGACGAACAGACTCCAACTATGGTTAACTCAATATTTGGAATGTACACTTCGATTGGAATATTTGCGATGTCAGGAATATTACTAATCGGCAGTCATATGTATTTGCTAACAGACAATCCAAAATACTTAAGTATAGTTCAATATTTTCCCTATGTCATTGGCGCTACTGTCCCTTTAATAATGGTAAGATTTCAAGCGGTCATCATTTTGTTCTATAAACAAACCAAGTACTTAAATCTAGTTACCTTTTTTAAGACATTGATTATGATTGCATTCATGCTTCTTTTGATACCGAGATATGGAATTTATGGAGCTATCGTAGGCTTGTTAATTTCATATGTACTTTATTCTTTCGCTTTTCGATTGGTTGAGAAGCGAGTGTCAGGGCAACTTCTTGATTTTAAGTTTGTCCTGATAAAGAAAGCTCTTTTTATCTTTTTCCTGTGTGGGTATCTGTACTTGGCGAATCAGATTGGAAATTCTATATCTAGTATTATAATTTTTATAATTACATCAATAACAATCTATTTTTTTGAAAGACGTGTGATTAATAAAATAACTCATTCCTTGTGAATATAAATTCATTTTTTAACCAGAAATTTTATGAATATAACAAATTGGAGGCAAAACATAATTATGTTTTTCGTGCTTAGTAGAGTTGCACTTTGGATATCAGGTTTGCAATTTAACGTAAATTACGATTTTATGTACTTTCATGGAGTTGATGAACTTGAAAGTAATTTTTGGGAATCTTTACTATATACACATGCATTTAACCCCGCTATGAACATTCTTGCTGCTTTTGATTTGCGCTTACCCAAGATAATTCAAGTTCCATTTTATGTATTCGTATTCCAATTAACTTCTTTGTTACTTTTGCATTCTATGGGTAGAATTTTAGAGGTATTCCAACTAAAGAACAAAGTTATTTTTTATGTGTTAGCGCTTTTTAGTCTCACTCCAGCATTTTTATATTTTGAAACTCTATTAATATACACCTTACCTAGTGCCGCTTTATTAATGTTAATCTCTTATCAATTTTATAAAGGAATATCAGAAAATTCCATAAAGTCATGGCTTGTTTTTTTTACTACCTGTATGTTACTTTCTTTTGTCAGGAGTTCTTATCATTTAATTTGGATAGTTAGTGTTTTAGTTGGCATTTTAATTATTGACTTTAAAAATATACAGAATAAATTAATTGGCTTCACCTTGCCTAGTTCACTGGTTTTTATATGGTATTATAAAAATTATTTATTGTTTGGATTTTTCGGATCTAGTTCATGGGGTGGATTTAATTTTCACTTTACAACGACAGCCAACCTTTCAAGTGAAGAGAAAACACAATTAGTAGAAGAAGGGAAAATGTCTCCGTTGGTAAAAATTCCTATTTACAGCGGTATTCAAGCTTATGGGGAGTTTGTAAATTTGGACGATAAAGATGGAATTACAATTTTGGATGATACGCACAAAATTAATGGAATTGCTAATTATAATCACAGTAAGTTCATTCCTTTATCCGAGCTTAAAATGAAAGATAATGTTCAATACGTCAAGCTATTTCCATTTAGATACTTAAAAAGGGTTATCCGTGGTGTCATTGATTATCACAATCCTAGTACAAGGTGGCATCCAAAAGATACCACTAAGTCCCCTCATATTTCTAATAGATTAGTTATTGGTATGTGGGAAAATGCTTATAATTCCTTCATGCATTTTCCATACAGTAAAGGTGTCGGATTCTACTTTTTTTTGGTTCCAATATTTTTATATAGTATGATAAAGTTATCTATTAAATTTCTTAAAAAAATAGAACTTTCTCTAGAGGAAAAATTGTTAACCTTTATTACATGGAATATTTTTTTCCTGATGCTAGTTAGTTGTTTAGTAACTTATGGAGAACTTGAAAGGTATCGTTTTATTACTGAGGGGTTGATTTGGATTACTTGTTTAGTTTTTCTAAAGAATCATTCTAGGTATTTTGTAAGATTGAAAAACTATCTAATTAAGACAGATTGATTAATACTTTACCTTTACAATCAATATATTCTTGCCCTAGTATAGTTTGGTAGGTATATAGGAAAGACCATCTCAGGGATACTCGTTTTCATCTCGAACTATTGCAGCATTTGCTACGCTGAAGCATAAAAACTTAATCCAATTTTTAAATTAATATATCCCAAGTTTAAATGAAGTTTTTAATACTATTTTTATTAATCAACTTTCTAATGTTTTGCCTAGGCATCTTATGGGCTTGTCAAAATATTGGAACCCTCTAAGCTTTATTGGCCTCAATGATTGGTTAAAACCTCCTACTTTAATAGGATAAGGTCTCTGATAAAGAAAAGCTGTCGTAGTGTTTATAATATTTGCGTCTAGATCAAACAACTTTAAGTTGTTATTTTTTTAACCCACCTACTTCTAGTAGGTGGTCGTTCAGTTAACGTATACGTTGGATTGGTTGCAAATTATTTGCACAAAACGCCTATGATTCAAAGTGATTTTATGCTTTTATATGACTCGAGAGCTTTTTTCAAAGGATTTAAATTTATAGGTTTAATCTTTGCATTACTCATTGCTATAGGTACTTATGTTCTATTTTCTTACTTGAAATTATATCTTGTTTGAAATAGATAGCTTGGTCATTCTAAATGCTATTTTTTTTGCTTGTCGCTTTTTTAGGACTTAGAGCTTTGAGTCGGCATTCACTGCCTATGTATCGGTCAAGGGCCTTATTTAGTGTCCTGGTGTATATAAAGAAATCTTATAGGGAGGCAAGCCGGTTTAAAAATATTTTACATTACCCAAAAGAAGAGATTTTTTTTTGTAAATTCAAACTGACTTCAGAGATTTAAGCTGCTTTAGCTGAGTTTTGCCT
>CAYOBX010000068.1:0-13470 GCA_964402245.1 uncultured Saprospiraceae bacterium
TTCTTTATCTTGAGACTCGGCAACAAGTATGTTTACTATTTTTCTTTAGAGGTAGCGATTTTGCTAGGTTTTTTTATAAAAAAACCTAGCAAAATCGCTACCTCTAAAAAACTATATCAAAGCTACTGCTTGCCAGCTGTCAAAAGCTACTCTCGTAATTATCTGATAATCAGATAATTATTTTTTAGCCTAACGGCTATGGTTACAAACTTCGATGATCCGCTACAATCGCAGGATTTTTCAGAGAACCTCTATTTTTAAACGAATTCCCCTCCTTTTGGCCCATAGAAAAATACCCAAGTAGAAAAATCGTCTGTAAATTCTTCAAAGCGATGTTCTGCATGAGCTGGTACAAATATAAAATCTCCTGTTGTAAAAGAGCTTCTTTCTCCATTTAAATAAAAAGTACCTGAGCCAGCAGTGACCACATAAATTTCATCTCTTTCATGTGGTTGCTGTTTGTCTATTTTATTGGGCTTATATATTTCTACAGATAAGGTGCCATGCGTGAATAATTCTTTAAATTCTTCTGGAGAATATTTTAAAGCTGCTAAAGCCTTTTGGATAGGTATAACCATATTTTTGGTTTAATCTTTATTAGTAAGTCTGATCCAACCAATTCTTAGCGGTTAATTCTCCTAATCGTTTTTTATAAAATGCCTCTAGGTCTTCTTTGCCCTCTCCATTCATTCCTTTGTGTATTAACTCCATTGATATTGCCGCACAAGCATGAATGGCATCATGTCTTCCTAAATCTTCTTTGAGAAGGCGATCAAAATTAGAGACTACATGTTCTAAGTTCATTGCTATTTGCGTTTCAATAGTAACATGACCTGTGGCATGAAGCGTCAATTGTATAAAATCTAAATCAGTATCTTTATGGGCTTGTCTAACTAGTTCGATTCGTTCCGTTTCGTCCAATGCTAGCCATGCGGCTGCATCAGGTGATTGATCTGGATTGTATTTTCTCATAAGTTAGTTAACGAATTTCGATTGATTTATTTTTCAAATAAGATTTTAAATCTGGAATCTCGATTTCCTCAAAGTGAAAAATACTCGCCGCCAAACCTGCATCTGCTTTTCCTTTAGTGAAAACCTCTGCAAAGTGTTCCATATTTCCTGCTCCACCAGAAGCAATGATTGGGATATTTACGGTATCTGATAATTGTGCTAAGGCATCCACTGCAAAACCTGCCTTCGTGCCATCATGATCCATAGAAGTAAACAAAATTTCTCCTGCTCCTCTAGATTCTACTTCTTTGGCAAATTCAAATAAGCGCCGTTCTGTAGGTGTACGTCCTCCTGACACATGGACCACCCATTCTCCATTCACAAATCTCGCATCTATCGCAATAACGATACATTGATTCCCAAATTGCAAAGCCAACTCATCTACCAAAGCAGGATTTCTAACAGCCGCAGAATTAATACTTACTTTATCTGCACCATTCATCAAACAAACATCGACATCTTCGATAGAGCTAATACCTCCGCCCACTGTAAAAGGTATATTTAAATTCTTGGCAATTTTTTTAGCTAAAGCTGCTAGTGTTTTCCGTTTTTCATGTGTAGCTGTTATATCTAAAAAAACTAATTCATCCGCTCCTTTTTCACTATACGCTGCGCCCAATTCTACAGGGTCTCCTGCATCTCTTAAATTGACGAAATTTATACCTTTAACTGTTCTGCCATCTTTTATATCTAAACAAGGAACTATCCTTTTTGCTAACATCTTTTTATTTTTATAGGTGTAATTTCATACCTTCATGACTCGCCACAAAATCTAATCTTTCATAGAATCTTATCGCATCGGGCCTTTTCTTATCTGTTGTCAATTGCAATACATGTGCTCCTTTTTCTTTTGCACGCTGAATGGCCCATTGAAAAAATTGTTCTCCCAAACCTTGCCCTCTATATTTTTTGTGAATTCTTACAGCTTCTATTTGGGCCCTTATACCTCCTTGGTAAGTTAGGTAAGGAATAAAGCTTAATTGTAATGTTCCAACAATTTCCTCTTCCTCATTTTCAATAATCATTAAATCCTGATTGCTGTCCACATTTATTTTTTCAAAAGCTAAATAATATTGTTCTGGTAAAGGGTCCATAAATTTTTCTCGCAACTGTCCTAAAGGATCATCCGCTAACATTTGGACAATAAAATAAACATCTTTTTTAGTTGCTTTTCTAAAATGTAAATTCATTATATCAATTCACTAAGTTTAATATTTCCTTCGTAGATAGCCTTACCGATGATAGCACCATAGCAACCTATTTCTGTTAAGGCTGCTACATCTCCCATATCTGTTACCCCACCACTTGCTATTAGCTGTAAGTCAGGGAATTCTGATCTTATTTTTTTATACAAATCTACAGAGGTCCCTTGTAAGGCTCCATCCTTAGCTATGTCTGTACAGATGACATATTTCACCCCTTTACTAATATATCCCTTTAGGAAATCAAATAAATTTAAGTCTGTTGTTTCTTGCCAACCACTAATAGCGATTTGTTCATTTTTACAATCCGCGCCTAATATAATTTTTTCAGGACCGTATTTTTCTAACCAACCTTCAAAGGTTGCTGGGTCTTTGACTGCAATGCTCCCTCCTGTTATTTGGGTAGCTCCAGAATTAAAAGCAATCTCTGCATCTTTATTGGTTTTGATACCTCCACCAAAATCTATTGTCAACTTCGTTTGATTGGCGATTCTTTCTAGTACTTTCCAATTGACAATATGCTTAGCTTTAGCTCCATCTAAATCTACTAGATGCAATCGCTCTATTCCTGCTCCTTCAAATTCTTTAGCGACTTCTAGCGGATTTTCATTATAGACTTTTTTCTGATCATAATCTCCATGTGTTAAGCGAACACATTTTCCATCTATAATATCTATTGCTGGTATGATGAACATATTTTTTAGGTAATAGGTAATAGGTAATAGGTCACTGCTCGCCCTTATTACTTCTTACCTAAGTTGATGAAATTTTCTAGGATCTTGGCACCAACTTTTCCAGATTTCTCTGGATGAAATTGGGTGGCGTAAAAATTATTTTTATGTAGGGCTGCGCTAAATTTACCGCAATAATCTGTGGTAGCAATGGTGTAGTCACTTAACTCTGCATAGTAACTATGTACAAAATACGTTCGTTCTTTTTCTAGGTCAGAAGTGAAAATATCGCTTTGTAGTTGAGTAATATTATTCCAACCCATATGCGGAACTTTCTGTCCATTATTTGGTTGAAAACGTTTGACTTGTTGGTCAAATATTCCCATGCAAAATGTTTCATTCTCTTCTGAGTAGGCACACATTAATTGCATCCCTAAACATATACCCAATACGGGTTGCTTTAAACTAGGAATCAATTGATCTAGCTTTTTTTCTTTTAAAAACGCCATGGTCGTACTCGCCTCTCCTACTCCAGGGAAAATGACTTTATCTGCTTTTTTAATAGCTTCAAAGTCATCTGTTAGTATTGGTTCTATCCCCAATCTATTTAATGCAAATATAACGGATTGGGTATTGCCTGCGTTGTAATCTATTATTGTTAGGTTCATAAGTTAACTCCCCCTCTTTTTAACTCCCCCCGACCCCCTCTTTGGAAGAGGGGGAGGCGGTAAAATGAAGAGATATATTGTTTTAATAAAGTTTCGTTTAGTTAGATAGTGCTAGCTTCAATTTTTCTCGCACCATAGTCCATTGTTCTAGTACTTCCTCATTTGTAAAACGAATGACTGTATATTCCATTTGTTTTAAAATTTCTTCTCTTATTTTATCGTATTCGATTTGCTGCAAATGAATAAGTCCATCTAATTCTATAATCAACTTATTTTTGTGGCAGTAGAAATCAGCAATAAAAAAACTTTCACTTGTCATATACCCACCATGTTGGATAATATATTGTCGATAGAATTTTTCTCCTAATAATTTTCTATTACGCACCCTCGACCAAAGTATTTTTCTGCTTTAGTAACTTCTTCATTTTCCTAAAATGGCATTGCAACACACTATGTGTAAACGTCATATTATGTTGAACATCTCTTTCAAAAATATAAAATGCTCTCGCTTCAACGTCTCCCCCTTTTTTCAAGAGGGGGTCGGGGGGAGTTACAAAACCCCCTTAGTACTAGGCAACCACATTTTCTCCACATCCCGCTTCTTAGCCATCTTAATAGCCTTGGCTAAGCCTTTAAAAATAGCCTCAATCTTATGGTGCTCATTCGTTCCTTCCGCTTTGATATTTAAATTACATTTAGCCGTATCAGAAAACGACTTGAAGAAATGATAAAACATTTCTGTCGGCATATCACCAATCTTTTCTCTTTTAAAATCTGCATCCCAAACCAACCATGGACGACCACCAAAATCTATCGCAACCGTCACCAAGCAATCATCCATAGGTAGGCAAAATCCATATCGTTCAATACCCATTTTATTGCCTAGTGCTTTTTGAAAAGCTTCTCCTAATGCTAGTGCAGTATCTTCAATGGTATGGTGTTCATCTATATGTAAGTCTCCTTTGACTTTGACGCTTAGATCGGAATTAGAATGTCGTCCTAACTGATCTAGCATGTGGTCGAAAAAACCTAAGCCGGTTTCACAAGACGATTTTCCTGTCCCGTCTAAATTCAAGTCAATTAGAATATCCGTTTCTTTAGTTGTTCTTTGAACCTGTATTGTTCGGGATTCTAATTTTAAGAATTCGTATATCTCTTTCCAGTTATTGGTTTTTAGCGTTATGGCATCTGCTACATCTATTCCTTTAACCAAATGATCGTCTGATTCGTCTGCTGATTTTCCAATAAGGATTCCTTTTGCTCCTAGATTATATGCTAACAAAATATCGGTCAAACGATCTCCTAAAACAAAGGAATTTTCTAAATCATACTCCCCATTCATGTATTGCGTAACTAGACCTGTATTAGGCTTTCTAGTTGGTGCATTATCTTTGGCAAAGGTGCGATCTATAACTACTTCTTTGAAAGTAATCCCTTCACTCTCTAGTACTTTCATCATTAGATTATGTGGCCCCCAAAAAGTATCTTCTGGATATACCTCTGTTCCTAATCCATCTTGATTGGTAATCATGACCAATTCATAGTCTAGTTCCTCTGCAATCTTTCCTAGCCATTTTAAGCACTTGGGTAAGAAGGCTAATTTTTCAAAACTATCTACTTGATAATCACTTGGTGGTTCGACGATGATCGTACCATCTCTATCTAGGAATAATATTTTCTTTTTCATTTCAATGTATTGAACGCAGAGATGCGGAGTTGCAGAGCTATGTTCTAACTCCTCATCTGTTGGACTTTAAAACTTTGTTCTTTGATAATTGACTATTTATGAAGATAGCTTTTAGTAATTGGCACGCAGTAGCTTTGAATAGTTTTTTAGAGGGAGCAATTTGATTAGGCATTTTTGTAAAAATGCCTAATCAAATTGCTCCCTCTAAAGTAATATACTAAACATACTTGTTGCCGAGTCTCCAGACCAAAAAAACATTTATGCTGTATTCCATTCTGTCAATGCAGTTAATAATTGTTCATTCTCTTTAGGTTGCCCAATAGTAAAACGCAAACAGCCATCACATAAAACAACCTTTGATCGATTACGAATGACAATTCCTTTCTGCACTAAATGTTTATATAATTTATTAGGTTGATCTACCTTAGCTAGTAAAAAATTAGCATCAGATGGATATACTTTTTGAACAAACGAGAAGTTTGGAAGTAGTTCCTCTAATTTAGTACGTTCTGCTAAAATTGTGTTTACATTTTCATATACTCCTTTAGTATTTGCCATTCCGTCTAATGCCGTTTTTTGTGTCAGAACATTTATATTATACGGGGGTTTAACTTTATTAAATAAATTAATAATCTCTTCCGATGCAAATGCCATTCCCAATCGGATGCCAGCCATTCCCCAAGCTTTTGAAAAGGTTTGTAAAATAACTACATTTGGATATTGACCAATAAAAGAAATAGCGCTTTCTCCCACAGAGAAATCTATATATGCTTCATCTATAACTACAATACCTGAGAATTTTTGAATTAGATTTTCTATGATTTTTATATCAATAGAGTTACCTGTTGGATTATTGGGAGAACAAATAAATAAAATTTTAGAGTGTTGATTCGCAACATCTAATATTGCTGATACGTCAGGTTGAAAGCCTGTGGTAAGATTTATTTTTTTCACTTCTAACC
This sequence comes from uncultured Saprospiraceae bacterium, assembly GCA_964402245.1. GTDB lineage: Bacteria > Bacteroidota > Bacteroidia > Chitinophagales > Saprospiraceae > JAFMDF01. The sequence goes on from CAYOBX010000068.1 coordinate 6,202, forward strand.
CGCATATATCTGCACTTACCTGATACATACCATAAGTTGGAGGTAAAGTAATAATGTGATCTTGCCCAGGCTCACAAAAAATACGCATTAATAAGTCAATGGCCTCATCGCTGCCATTACCTAAAAAAATATTTTTTGAAGTGATTCCCTTAATCTCTTGAATTCTTTTTTTGACTTCTGTCTGCAAAGGATCTGGATAACGATTCATTCCATTATTGAATGGATTCTCATTAGCATCCAGAAATATTTCTGCTGTCCCTTCAAATTCATGTCTAGCAGAAGAATAAGGTTTGAGCGTTTGTATATTTTTTCTAGCAAGATGATTCATAAACTATGATTAACTTTCGAGATTCTTTAAAGTCGGTTCAATCCATCTAGCTCTACAAAGCGTGGACATCAAAAAAGGTTTTTCATAATATTGAAAAGGCAGCGTCTTATCTGCAAAGTCACTTATTAAAAACTGATTGACCATTGTTAGTAAATCTCCTTTTTCTTTTTTTAGAAATTGAGCAATAATTTGTATCCAAAAAATAGTTAGGGTTTCATGGTATCCTCCTGTAGCTGTATTCTCTCCACCTACAGTAGCATTATAGATAATAATACCACTTCGCAAAAAACAAGTAGCTTCGTCAATGGTAAAGTTTAGTAAATACCAACAAGCCACTGTTAGATGGGCTTCATGCGTCCATTTTTCCTTTGGTAAAGTTTGGTTTTGAAAATGCTTTACTAGATCTATTATTTCTTGCTCCTTCCTATACATTTTAAATTCTGAGGGTAAGTAGTTATAGTATTATTGGCTTAAGACCTGTTTAATTAGCCAGATAGACTCGGCAACAAGTATGTTTATTATTACTTTTAGAGGGAGCAAATTTGTTCTGTTTTTTTTATAAAAAAACAGAACAAATTTGCTCCCTCTAAAAACTACATAAAAGCTACTGCTTACCTGATGCTAAGTGCTTATTCTACACAATTTAGAATGTATAAGCTAGCTTAATTTTTCTCATTTTGATTTTAGCGAAAAGCAACCTGTTATCATATCGTTTTCAACCGAATACTTACTGCTCTTTTATGCGCAATCAACTCTTCCGCTTCGGCCATTATTTCTACTGTTGGACCTATATTCTTCATCCCTTCTTTTGTTAATTCTTGGAAGGTTATTTTTTTACAAAAAGAATCTAGACTTACTCCACTATAAGCTTTCGCAAAACCATTCGTAGGTAAAGTATGATTGGTGCCTGAAGCATAGTCTCCTACAGATTCAGGGCTATAATTGCCTATAAAAACAGAACCTGCATTGGTCACCCGCGCTGCCATCTCTACTGCCTCATCAATAGATAAAATCAAATGTTCTGGAGCATATTCATCAATAATTTCTAATATATTTTTTCTATCCTCCACAACGATAGCACAACTATTTTCTAAAGCCTTACTTGCTAATACTTTTCTTGGTAGTTTATTTAATTGCCGAGTCAGTTCGCTATGTACATTCTTTAGAATTGACTCTGTAGTAGTTACTAAGACAACTTGACTATCGGCTCCATGCTCTGCTTGAGATAATAAATCTGCTGCTACAAAAGCAGCAATCGCTGTATCATCTGCTACGACCATCACTTCTGATGGTCCCGCAGGCATATCAATCGCTACACCGTTTCTTTGTATCAACTGCTTGGCTGCTGTTACATATTGATTCCCTGGACCAAATATTTTATCTACTTTAGGTACGGTCTCTGATCCATATGCCATTGCCCCAATCGCCTGTACACCTCCTATTTTAAATATTTTAGTAACACCCACTAGATTCCCTGCATATAATATGGCTGGATGAATCGTTCCATCTTTTCTAGGAGGAGTACATAAAATAATTTCTTTACAGCCTGCCAATCTAGCTGGAACCCCCAACATTAAAATAGTAGAAAATAAAGGTGCCGTACCTCCTGGTATATATAAACCTACCTTTTGTATCCCAACACTCTTGCGCCAACATCTTACACCAGGCATGGTTTCTACTTCTCTGATCGGTTCTTTTTGTATACAATGAAAGGCTTCAATATTATTTGCTGCTTGTTGAATAGCTGTTTTTAAATCTGTATCTAATGCATTAATGGCTGCGTTAATCTCTGATAGGCCAACTCTAGTTTGCTCTATGCTTACTTGGTCAAATTGTTCCGTATATTCTTTTATTGCAGCATCGCCCCCTGTTGCTATATTGGTCAATATATTAGAGACCGTCTCTTCTAATGCGACACTATCAAAAGTAGGTCGCTGAAGTATTTGAGAGAGACTTTCTTTTTTGGGTTTGATGAATACTTTCATTAGATTTAATTCTGAATGAAGAATTTTGAATGTCTACAAATCGTTGACACCTATATAGCTTATGGTAATTGGTAAGCAGTAGCTTTGAATAGCTTTTTAGAGGTAGTGATTTTGCTAGTTTTTTTTATAAAAAAAACTAGCAAAATCACTACCTCTAAAGTAATATATTAAACATACTTGTTGCCGATTCTCAAGAAAAAGGACACTAGCCTAATCGATGCCATATGATTATCATATAGCATCGAAGTTACAAACTTCAACGATCCGTATTCTAAGAATTTATTATTACCAGATATTTCTTTCTGATTACTATTTGTTCAATAACTTATTAACAAAAGAAACTAAATCTGCTCGAGGCACTTCGTGCTGAACCCTTGCCCTCCATTCTTTTTTATCCGTTACTTCATCTGCTATTGCTCTACCCATTTTTAAATCTCTAACAGACACTACTCCCTTCTCAAATTCATCACTTCCTAATAAAATAACAATTGGGCAGTTTTTATCATCAGCATAACTTAATTGCTTCTTCAATTTTTTAAAACCTTGATTGGGTCCGTAGTACACTTCAGTATTCACGCCTCCTTCTCGTAACTGCTTTGCTATTTTTTGGTATTCTGGCATCATCTCCTTATCTAATACTGTGATTAGTAATGGACCTTGAGCGGAGCCTCCCCTATTTGTTAATGTTAATAATTCTGCCAAACGATCTACGCCAATTGATGCACCAGTAGCTGGAGCCTTAACGCCTAATAATTGCTTGACTAATCCATCATATCTACCACCGCCGCAGATAGAACCTACTCGACGCTCTCTACCTTTTGCATCTAAATAAAATTGCGTGGATTCTACTTCAAATATAGGCCCTGTATAATAAGCCATTCCCCTTACTAATGTAGGGTCAAATAAAACCGCCTCATCCGATAATCCTGATTGAGCTAATACATTATTAATTCTATGCAACTCTTCTAATCCTTCTTTAGACACCTCGTTAGTTCCTATTTTTTCACCTAATGCCTCAATCACTTGTCCTCGGTTCATATCGGATTCTGAAAAGATTTCAAAAAAGGAAATGAAGTCGCTAATCATCTTTTCTTCCAAGCCTAGCCCTGGTATAATCGCCCCTGATTTATCTTTTCTACCTTTCCCTAATTCAAACTCTACTCCACGCAAGCCAATCTTATCCAACTTATCAATCACTCGAAGAATAGCTTGTTCTTGTATTGAAGTTGTAATACCTTGACCGTGTAAAAATCCTTTTAAGATCTTTCTATTATTGACCCTAATTTTAAAATCACTTTGTGCCAAGCCTATTGCTTTGAGTGCATCAGATAGAATCATACAAACCTCTGCATCAGCAGCTACATCCGCAGATCCCACTGTATCAAAATCTAATTGCCAAAACTGTCGAAATCTTCCTGGATCCAATTTGGTTTCATAACGAAATACAGGCCCAAATTGATAGCGTCTAAATAAAGGGGCAGTTCCCTCTACTAATTGCTTCTTCAAAAACCGAGTCCATAATCTTTCTGCATAAACTCTAGATAAGGGAGCTGTTAAATCATATCTCAAAGAAAGATGGGCATGATCCATTACCACATTGTTATCGGCATCTCTTAATTCTCTTTTTCCATCTGCCCGAAAAACCGGTTCAATTTCTGGATTTTTAAAAGAGTATACGCCTTTATCTACCGTATCTTCATCTGGCATATACTTCCCTAAGCATTCCGCATACTCTAATACAGGAGTATCCAAATGCTCAAAGCCATAAGATTGGTATACCTTACTGGCTTTGTTAATGATATTCCAACGAAGTTCATTTAAGTTCGCATCTATATCTCTAAAACCTTTTATTTTCCTTGGAACTAAACCTCTTTTGTTTTCCATGTTCTGCTATTACTATGTTGACCTTATTTAGAACAGAGAGCAGAGAAGCGAGAATAGAGATTAAATCCGTTTACATTTAACGAAGTTCCATTGTTTTTAAACGGGGTTTATCTCTGTTCTCTACGCTCTCATCTCTGTTCTAACTAATTGCATAAATAAAAAAAGGGCATTGTAATAAAACAATGCCCTATAAAGTACCACCGAAGAGATTCGAACCCTTGACCTCTGGATCCACAAACCAGCGCTCTAACCAGCTGAGCTACGGCGGCATCTTTTGCGAGCACAAAAATAAATCTTTTTTTCTTAAAGAACTCAATCTATTAAAATAAAAATGAAATTATTTTTTTTGCGCTACTAATCCAAACATTACTATTTGGAAAATTGCATTATTTTTAATGATTTCTATTCTATCCTAGGAATAATTTTTTCTATAGGCACACTTAATATACCTGTGGCACCAATTTTTTCTAATGGACGCACCACTTTCCAAAATTCATCTTCTGTCATTACAGCATGAATAGCCACCCAATTATCATCTTGTAAATTCATGATGGTTGGGCTTTTTACTTTTGGTAAAATAGCTATAATATCGTCCAATCTATTTTTAGGCGCATTTAACATGACATACTTTCTGTTTTTTGCGTTCAGAACAGCATCAATTCGAAATAAAAGGTCTTCCAATAATTGCTGCTTGTCTGCATCTAAGTCTTTATTAGCAATTAGAACAGCTTGGGATTTCATTAAGGTCTCTACCTCTTCTAATCCATTATTTAATAAGGTCGCACCTGTACTGACAATATCGAAGATGCCATCCGCTAGACCAATAGTCGGAGCAATTTCAACAGAACCTCCAATCTCATGAACTTTTATTTGTATGTCCTTATCCTTCAAACATTCTTTTAGGACATTGGGATAGGAAGTGGCTACTTCTTTGCCATCAAACCATTTAAGTCCTTCAACATCATAGGTAGGCACATCTTTTTTAGGGATAGCCAAACAAAGTCGACATTTTGAGAATCCAAGTGCTCTTGCAATGTTTATATCTTTATTTTTTTCTACTACTTCATTTTCCCCTAATATTCCCAAATCTGCAATTCCATCTTGTACATATTGCGGAATATCATCATCCCTTAACATCAATACTTCCAATGGAAAATTAGTGGCTTTCACCTTGAGTGTCCTTTTACTAACAGGTATATTGATTCCGCATTCTTTTAATAATGCTCTGGATTTATCACTTAAACGACCTGACTTCTGGATAGCTATTCTTAACTTATTCATCAATTGATTAGTTGGTAAATAACTACACTACTGGACATTAACGTAGAACAGAGAGAAGAGAGAATAGAGACGGAATTCGTTTGCAAACAACGAAATTTGGTCATTTTTTAAACGAAGTACATCTCTATTCTCTGCTCTCGCTTCTCTGTTCTTACTAAATAAATGAGTAATGTAGTAAATAACAAAAGCGGCTTATCATCTTTCAAATGATAAGCCGCTTTCTCTAAATTATTATGAATCACATAAAATCACGACAGTATCACCTCCGAATGGGAGTAATTAAAGTGCGATGATGATGATTATTAGTAAATATCATAATATTTCTTTGTAAACTGCCACAAAAGTAATATTTCATTATTAACTTTGCAACAGACAAACTCCAAATTTCTAAACCCGTTTTGGTAAAATATATCCAATATTATTACTAATTGAACCGTAAAACGGCTACTTTGGGCCTCCAAACTGGAACAGTTTTAGATAAATCACATGCAATAAATGAAGAATATCAGCCGATTAAGTAATAATCACATCAGAAAAACTCTTTTTTCTTGAACATTTCCTATGTGAAAATCGTACAGAAACCTGTCCTCTTTTAGGAAAAAATTCGTCAATACAATATATAATTATAAACACAAGAAGCTGTATAATAAATCTATACTACTGCTTCCCATCGTTTTGAATAAAGTAAAACCATGAGAGACAACATTGCTTTTTTAGAGTTGAAGTTTGGTAATATCTACGGTGGTTACGCTAACTTTTTTGCAATTAGCGATATTTCTCTGTTAATTTTTGATCCTTCAACTAATAGAATCTTCATTGAGAGTCTTGCCATCAATGCAGATGTAGATGTTGTGTGGGTCAACTCTAAGGTAAATGAATTAGGACACACTATTGGTCGCTCCAAACAAGTCATTAACTTAAGAACGCGCAGAAAGAAACCATTTAAAGAAGAGTATGCATTAGATGAAGATTCTTTAAACTTTGCATTCAATAGAATTCGACCGACTAGAAGATTTATTAAAAGTTTCTTTGGAAAGAATTTTAGAAAATACAATATTCGAAATATTGTAACTTTTGATGGAAAGAGAGATATCTTCCTTTGTGAAAAGTCTGGTGTTATTTTCAGAGGAATGCGCGTATTTGATTTGCAAAAAGCTTTGAATAAAGATTTCAACTATTTATTTTCTTTAAATAAATTAGGGGTAGCAACAAATATAAGATACGATCAAGATGATGGTAATCTAAAATCTAATAACTTAAAATATTGGATTCACCCAATTGCTGCTAGGCAATTACGTCCTAGATCTGCTGCTTGGGATGCTGCAAGAATGTTCATGGTATATCAAGAATTTAATGATTACAATGACGATTTCACTATGAAATCTGCATTATTAGTTAATCAAATTCAAGCTATGAAAGATGCAGAGGCTGCAGAAGCTGCTGCACTAGAAGCCGCAAATCCTACTCCTGCAACAGAAGAAACTACCACTCCTCCTGTAGGTACAGATGATGCGGTGGCTCCCGCTACTGATGAAGCCGTTGTGGAAGCTGCTGCTCAAAAAGCAGAAACTACTAAAGCAGCCGCAGAGGTAGTAGCAGAACCCGCTACAGAAAGTAAAGACGATCAATCTAGTGAGTAAGTATTAGGTATTAGGTAATAGGTATTAAGTATTTATTCCTTGTAACTAAAGAGCCTTATATGTATGATGCATATAAGGCTTTTTAGTTAGGTAAGAGGTAAAAAGTAATAAGGGACACACCTTAATACTTATTACCTAATACTTATTACCT
>CAYOBX010000068.1:13570-17593 GCA_964402245.1 uncultured Saprospiraceae bacterium
TAATACTTATTACCTAATACTTATTACCTCCTCGCATCCACACATCTCTCTGCGGAAATGGAACTTCAATATTATTTTCTCGAAATAAGCGATCTATTTCAAACCGCACATCACTTTTCACATCATTGATACCTCTAAGGTCTCTAGAATAGAATAAAATTTCAAAATCCAGCGAAGAAGCCCCAAAATCTGTAAATCGAACATAGGGTTCTGGTCTTTTCAATACTTTAGGTTGCACGATCGCTTGCAGCAATAATTTCTTAACTAAGGCTGTATCAGACCCATAGGCTACTCCTATTTTTATCATAAATCGAACTTTAGAATCATAATGATTCCAGTTAACGATATTATCCATCACCAATTTGGAATTAGGGATAATATGTGTAACACTATCTCTTGCCTCTACTAAAGAAGTACGTAATCCAATAGTTTTGATTGTTCCTATAATACCATTGATTTCTACTACATCCCCTACCTCTACTGTTCTTTCAAATAAGAGTAATATACCTGCAAACAAATCATTAAACGTTTGTTGCAGTCCTAATCCAACACCTACTAATAAGGCCGCTATCCCTCCCCATAACACCGTCATTTGTATGCCCATATTATCCAGAGCCATTACAAAAGCAATGATATACACCACATAGGAAATTAGTCGATTAATAGCATACCGAGAACCTATATCTACTTGTCTACTTTGGTAATAGGAACTAAGGAAAACTTGAGTGATTCCCCAAACTATTAATCTAGCTAATAATAATATTAAAATACCCGTGAAGACGCTAGAAATTCTAAAATGGAAATCATTGCCCCCTGCTTGAAAAGTGAACAATTCATAGTCAATCTGAAAGTTCTTTAAAATAAGAATAATCGCAAAGTTATAAATCGCATACTGTAAGGTTTGTGTGACGCTACTTTCTGGAATCTCCTGATAGCGACTTCGACTTGTAATTTCTTCCCCTTTTTCAGCTTTATTATAAAAGCGATGAAATATTCTACTAAAAAAATACTCTGCTAGCCTAGCAATTTGGATAATTAAAATCGCAGATAAAGTATTAATTACATTTAAAGTAGACACTTCATTTGGTATTCCTATATTCAAACCTAATGCACTTACTATTACTATTAAAGTGATTAGGAAAAATAGTAATCGAACAATATTTCGTAATTTTTTTCTATCCACTTCTGTGATCCTTCCTTTCTTATAAAAAAAGGTAAGTAGTCTTTTACCAACAATATAGTAAAGAAGCAGTATCACACCGATCCCTAATTGTAAAGCAATTAAATTCTCCTTGGTAATGCGATGATTCGCAAATTGATCTATTATTGATTGTAATATTTCGTTCATTAAGTTCTTAGGCTTTATTCGATAGACTAGTAGTAATCTCGGATAGATCTGCTATCTTTTCAAAAGATAATAAGTCTAATAATTTTTCTTTTGATTCTTATTAAATACCTTGGAATCTTATATTGAAGTTGTCTAATCGTCGAAGCACAGCCGTCAGGCTAAGATTCTTTATTTTAATACCTGGCAACAAGTATGCTTACTAATCTTGACAATCCTAGATTTCCACGATATTTGTCAAAAAACAAGTTATTTAAAGCAAATCAGTATGTCAAAGTTACTTAAATTCCAGACGCTTGCGATACAAAGCACCCATACTAAAGATAAAACAAATGGTGCGGTAACAATACCAATTACCTTATCTACTACTTTTGATAGAGAAGCAGATGGTACTTACAAAAGTGGTTTTGTCTATTCTCGTATAGATAATCCTAACCGACAACTATTAGAAAAAAGTATTGCCACCTTAGAAAAAGGTAAAGTAGGAATTGCTTTCTCTTCTGGTATGGCTGCTATCACGGCCTTATTTCAAACCCTAAAACCTGGAGATCATTTACTATTACCTCATGATGTATACTACACCGCTAGCGCAATGGCTATAGAAGTATTCGGAGCAAAAGGCATTGAAGTAGAACATGTAGAAATGTATGATTTAAAGGCCGTAAAAAAAGCCATTAAAAAGAATACTGCTTTAGTTTGGTTAGAAACTCCCTCTAATCCACTATTAAATGTAAGTGATATTAAAGTAATTGCAAAATTAGCGCATCAAGTAGGAGCGCTTTGCGCTGTGGATAATACTTGGCCTAGTGCCGTCTTACAACAACCACTCAACTGTAGTGCCGATATAGTCATGCATTCTACCACTAAATACTTTGGTGGACATAGTGATGTCTTGGGCGGTTGTTTAGTACTAAAAAAGGATAATAAATTGGCTAAAGAGTTAAAGCATATTCAGAAATTAACAGGAGCTGTCCCCTCCCCTTTTGAATGTTGGTTGATTACTAGAGGGATTAAAACACTTCATTTGCGGGTACAGCAACAAACTAAAAATGCTATGAAATTAGCAAAGTATTTAGCAAAGCATCCTAAAATTGAAAAGGTAAATTACCCAGGATTAAAAACCCATCCGCATCATAAGGTAGCCAAAAAACAAATGTCTGGCTTTGGCGCTATGCTATCCGTACAGGTTAAAGGAACCGCTAAACAGGCTATGCGGCTAACAGGAAAGCTAAAATTATTCATCACTGCCACTAGTCTTGGAGGCGTGGAAAGTCTGGTAGAACATCGTAAATCTATTGAAGGCCCTGCAAGTCCAACTCCTGATAATTTGCTCCGTATTTCGGTTGGATTAGAGCATATTGATGATTTGATTGCAGATTGGGAACAGGCGTTGAAGAAATGAGAAATGATATTTTTTTTTTAATGATGAATGATGTTTTTTTTAATGATGAATGAGAAATGATGAATACGTCACGCTCACGCCACGCATTCATCATTTCTCATTCATCATTTCTTCTGATTTCTCATTTCTTCTCATTTCTCATTTCCCAACCGCTTCTGCCAATACAGCATCTAAGCATGCTGTATAACTCATGCCATACGCTGCCAATTGTTGAGGGAAAAAGCTTTGCTCTGTCCACCCAGGAATCGTATTCGCTTCTAATAAATGGAAGGCATTGTCTTGTAGAATATAATCAAATCGTGCCATTCCTTTGCAATCTAATAATTCGTATAATCGCTTAGAGAGCGCTTGGCATTCTTTGGTTTGGATATCAGTTAAGTCAGCTGGTGTTATTTCTTCACTTTCATTTTCATATTTAGCAGCATAGTCGAAAAATTCATTCTCCGAAATGATTTCTGTAATTGGTAACACAATTATTTCATCGCCTTTTCTAAATACACCATTTGAAAATTCTCTGCCATTCATAAACTGCTCAACGATCACTTCATCATCAAATTCAAAAGCTTTTTGTGTAGAGGTACGTATACAGGTATTATCCATAACCTTGGAAACCCCATAGCTACTCCCATTTTTATTAGGCTTTATAAATAAAGGAAAGCCCATACTTTCTAGGTCTTTCCATTCAACTGGCCTTCCTTTTTTTAACAATCTAGAATCCGCCATTGGGATACCATAAGGTCGCAAATAATCTTTGGTCGCTTGTTTATTAAAGGTCAATGCACTTACAAAATGATCACATCCTGTACAGGGAATTCCTAATAAATTAAAATACCCTTGAACCATTCCATCTTCTGCTGGATGCCCGTGTAACATTAAGAATACTACATCAAATGTGATTTTAGAAGTTCCTTTTTCTAAGGAGAAATCATTTTTATCTATCTTATTACCTGTGGCTTGGTCCATAAACTCCATACCATTTAACTCGATTGTATACCCATTATATAAAGAGGTATTTAAATGATCTGCTACCATTTTAGCACTCTTTAAGGAAACTTCTCTTTCTGCTACATTCCCACCTGTTAATATGGCTACATTTAACTTCTTTTGCATTATTTCGATATAGTTTATAATATTTACGGTTTATGCAAATATATGAAGGTAGAACACAAAAAAATAGATTTAATAATTTATAGTAATTTTACCAGTCAAAGTTCTTAGTATCTTAAAGGGTTTTCTTATAAAAAGAATATTGCCTAAAAAATCAAGTTACAAACTT
>CAYOBX010000069.1:0-17442 GCA_964402245.1 uncultured Saprospiraceae bacterium
CAAACCTTTGTATTTGCTAGGTTTTGGCGAAGATGGCAGGCACTTTCAAAGTGCCTGCCATCTCTGTTACTCAAACATAAGTGATTGATCTTCAGTACTGTTTTTTCTTAACCTGACGGCCTTTGGTTTATAACTTCGATGCCATACGATTATCATACTGCATCGAGGTTACAAACCTCGACGATCCTAGATGTTCCACAGAATTTGTCAAAGAACCGTTTAAATTAAAGGTAGTAGAAAAATAGACTAATACAAAAATAGTTACCTAAATTTTTATACAATCCCGCCCATACTCCCTCCATCAAGCTTAATACTCGCCCCATTCGTTGCTGCCGATAAGGGACTAGCATAATAAGTAATCGTATTGGCAATTTCTTCGACAGAAGCAAAACGTTCCAATAAAGAAGAGGTACGAACCTCCCTAAAAAAATCACTTGCTACCTCCATTCGAGTTTTGTTTTCTTGCACAGCAACCCCATCCAAAAATCGTTCTGCTCCTTCTGTAAGCGTTGAACCTGGCACAATAGTATTGACCGTAACTCCCGTTCCAGAAGTCATTTGTGCCAAGCCTCTTGAAACCGCCAGCATGGCCGCTTTAGTGGTACTATAGGCAATTAAATCTGGTGGCACTAAGGTGGCACATTCACTGGAAATAAATAGTATTCTTCCCCAATTGGCTTGTAACATTTTGGGTAAAAGATGTCTTGATAAACGGACCCCGCTCATGACATTGACTTCGATCTGTTGCATCCAGTCTTCATCTTTTGTTTCAAAAAAGGATTGAGAAGAAAAAATACCTACATTATTAATTAATATATCAATCAATGGAAGTTGATCTAATAAAGTATTAATTTCAGCTACCTTAGAAAAGTCAGTAGCGATCCCACTTACTTGAGCAGCAGGAACAAGTTTTCTTAGTTTTATAATAGCTGCTGATAGACTATCTTGTTGCCTTCCATTGATGATTACTTTGGCTCCTTCTTGCAATAATATTTTTGCAGTAGCAAAACCTATCCCAGAAGTAGATCCTGTAATAAAAACTGTTTTTCCTGTCAGTTTTAAATCCATTTATTCTTTCTTTAAATACCTATTACCTATTACCTATTACCTACACCCTACCATTTCTTAGCGCCCAATAATTTTTCCCCTAAGGAGGAAAGTTCGGCAGTCTCATATTTAGTCTGTTCCCAATTTCTAGGATCACCAGGAAAAGCATAGCCCTCAGGTGCAATTCTATTTTTCCAAGAATTAACCCGCCATTCTTTAAGCGATTCATTCTCTTCTTGTGCAGGCATCATGGAGAGATATTGAGCAATTCGAACTTTACCCTCAGAGCGATTGGCTCGAATACCATGCGGCTCCAAACTATTGAAAATCAATAAATCTCCTGCTTCCATTGGCACTTTGACGATTTTGTCTTGCAATTCAGAAACGTCAGGTTTGAAATGATTTCTATCTTCTGGTTGCGTCAATTTCCAAGTTTCATAATTTTGAAACAACCAAGGAATACATTGAAAGCCGCCCATGTTTTCATCCATTTGATCGTTCAAGGCTAATACCCCCTGTACATTTTGAGGCTTCGTGTCTGGATCATAATCCCAATGAATAAATCCTTTGTATTCATGCCCTGGCTTCATTGGAAAATTTAGGTTTGCTCTATCAATCGTCACCCATAATTTTTCCGTTCCCCAAATGTCTACAAAAATATCATAGACTTTTTGCATCTGCCGATTGTTCCATAACTGCTGATGATTGTAGACCTCTACCATACCCGTACCCGCTAGTTCTTTCATTTGCATCTCTGCCCTTGGCGCAGTATACCAAGTATCTTGATCCTTACTATCTTTTTCTTCAAACTCCCAAAGAAAATCGGCGGTCTGCTGCACTTGTTCTCTAGGCACTGCATTTTTAATAACCACATAACCATTTTGTCTCCAAAAATTCCATTGCTCCATTGTCATGATTCTCAGCGAATCAGTAGTCGCTTCTTTCCTTAATTGTACCTTACTACTTTTAGCTGTAGACGGATTTCCAGGAATATCTTTATGTTGATTGTCAGGGACCATAGAGTTCCCCATAGTTTTATTTGTATTTTTCATAAATGATAATTTTAATTGTTTATAATATTTGTATTCGGTAGACGGACGCTTCGCTGACGGTAGACGGACAAGATCTAAGTAGTCTGACAAAAAGAACTTATACTAAAAAAAAATGAATAAAGTTAAGTATAAAGATCGTGTGATTGCAGAGATTATAATACTCACCATCAGAGCAATCAAAGCAATCAAAGCAATCAGAGTAATCAGAGTAATCAGAGTAATCAGAGTAATCAAGGTAATCAAGGTAATCAGAGTAATCAAGGTCAAGGTCAAGGATTCGTCCAATAATCAACAACAAATACTTTTTCTAAATGAGGTTGCAAACTGGCTACAAAAGCTTGATGTGCTGGATGAGGGGTATAGATGGAATCTCTGTCTGCTTCCGAGGCAAAGGTCAATAAATAACAATGGGTAAAATCTTGATGAAAGTTTTCTGGACTATCATTGATTCCCCATTCAAAATCTTTGACAACAGAAATAGCTTTGGGCAATGCATTAAAAGCTTCATTTAATTGATTGACTGCTTCGTCACTAGCTTCGTCTTTGAATTTAAAAAGGACTACATGTCGGAGTACCTTTTCTTTTTTTTCTGGATGTTCCATTATTGATGTTTTATTTTCTGTTACCTCTGGTGTTGGTGTTTCCTGGCAAGAAAACAAGAGAAAACCTATAAAGAATAGGATATAGAATGATTGATGTTTTTGAGTTACCATTTTTTTAATTGTAAAGTTGGATAATTCTGACAAATACCATGATTGTAGTGGATCGTCGAAGTTTGTAGCCAAGGCCGTCAGGCTAAAAAAGAACTCTTTGGTAATGAGTTATTTACGATAAAGAAACCTCGACGATCCTAAATGTTCCACGGTATTTGTCAAAGGATCAAGAGTTTTATAAAATATTATCTGTTACAAATTTGCTCATTCTATATAGATTTAATTTTAAGTTATTTAGCATAAAGTTGTACAATATTGATATATTATGGAATTATTGATCTTTTTTTGTTTATTTCTGTGAAATTAGAAGAATGAAAATCCAACTTGAAACGATAGCTAGTCATACAAATAGAACATTCAGTATGATGTATAATCCAAGAATGAGCGACTTATTTTTTTGGCACTTTCACCCAGAATATGAATTAGTTTATATTAAAGGAGCATCAGGCACGCGTCATGTAGGAGATCATATTTCTACTTACGAGGGAAGTGATTTGGTATTGATCGGTTCTAATATTCCACACCTTAATTTCGATTATGGTGTAAAAACAAGTTATCAGAAAGTAGTTGCTCATATCAAAGCAGATTTTATCCAGCAGCATATTAAAGGGATCTCAGAATTGACTACGCTTGCTACATTATTTGAGAAATCAACCTATGGCATTGCCTTTAATGGAAACATAAAAGAGCAAGTTGGAACTCAGTTATTCCAATTTGAAAAACTACAACCATTGGAACAATATCTTCAGTTACTTTCCATTTTTCAGTCTCTTGCCAAAGCCAATGACTATGAGTTATTACATGATCGGCCTTACACTAGAAAATATAACAATAAAGAACAAAGTAGAATCCGAACCATCTATGCATTCGTAGATAAAAACTACCATCGAAAAATCGAACTCAACGAAATAGCTGCCATCAGCAATATGACGAAAGAAGCATTTTGCAGATATTTTAAAAAAACAACCAACTATACCTTTATAGAATTTTTAAATCGGTATCGCATAAGTCACTCCAAGCGATATTTAATGGCGGGTAAAAGCGTGAGTGAAGCCTGTTACAGTTGTGGCTTTGAAAGCTTGTCTTACTTTAATCGAACTTTTAAAAAAATAACTAAGGAAAATCCTAGTAGCTTTAGGAAAAGATATTAAATTTATAGTATTATTTTTTTTCTTGAAAACGGGAGTTTTGCCTTTTACTCCAGAGCGGGTATTGGAAGCATTAAATTCGTAAAGATACTATCCAGTGACGGGAAGTCACTGGATAGTTTTGTAGTTGAAAAACTAATAAAAATCATCCAGTGGCGGGAAGCCACTGGATGATAAGACTAAGGCCGACCAACTCCCCCCATCAAAAATCGAATCCCTTTTTCCTGAATCATAGCATTAATCTTCTCAACTTGTACATCCATTAAAGTTTTTAAATTAGCCAATTCCGTATCTATTTGGGCAGACACTTCCTCTTTATAAGCGACCCCTTGATCGGTCGGTCTAAAATCTCCAGCAGATTCGTGGGTAGCAAGATAAGCCAAGCGATTATTCAATTTAATACCGAAGTTTAAAGGATCTTGGCGAGCTTCATTTCTAGTTTCATGAATATTATTTTCGATAACCGTCATTTCTTTATCGAAGGCATTGATGGTTTTTAAAATATCGGTAAAGGATTTTTCTTCTCCCAATTTTTCTTTGAGGTAGTCCAAGTCCTTTCGAGTAGATCGAATATCTATAACCGCTTGGTGCGCCTCTGATAACTTATTTCTCACATCCATTAAGAAATCAAATTGCGCTTGCAAATCTTCTACTGTGCTTTCACTCCTTGGGTCCATTTTAATGGCAAAATCCTGGGTAGTACTTTCCTCTCCAACAGTTAGACGTACCTTATAATTATCAGGAACAGCGATAGGTCCTTTCGTATTGGAAGAATATAAAACAATCCCATCAAAGGAAACGGCATCTGGATAGCGCATATCCCAGATAAAACGATTCATTCCTTTTTTGGGTTTAAATTGTTGTTTCTTTTCCTTAGCATCAGAGGTGAAAGATTTGATTAGTTCTCCATTTTCTTCCAAAATATCCAACTGTATTTTTTGATCTTTGGCGGGCTGTTCCTTAAAATAATAATGAACCATTACTCCACCAGGGTGATTTTCTCCTTCCAATAATTTATTAGACTTACCCCAACCAGATTGTTTCATACGATAGCTTGGCATCGGTTGAAACACATGATAATCTTTTTTTGCTATGGTTTTATCCAACTGGTGTAAAGGCGTTAAGTCATCAATGATCCAAAAACTTCTACCTTGGGTAGCGACGATAAGGTTGTCATTTTTTACTTGTAAATCGGTAATAGATACAATAGGCAAATTTAATTGAAAGGGCTTCCAATTGGCACCATCATTAAAGGACACGTACATACCATATTCCGTACCAGCATATAATAAACCTTCTCGTTTAGGGTCAGACCGAAGGACTCTAGTAAAATGCAAATCGTCTATACCTCTGGTAATCTTAGTCCAGGTATTCCCAAAATCAGTAGTCTTATATAAGTAAGGGCGATAGTCTCCTGACTTATACATCGTACCCGCTAAGTAGGCACCACCTTTTATAGTTGGATGCGGATCAATGGAGTTCCACATAATCCATTTTGGGGCATTGGCAGGAGTTACATTTTTCCAATGCTCACAATTATCTGTAGATACATGCACCAAGCCATCATCCGACCCGACCCATAGAACGCCTTTTTCATGAGGGCTTTCCATCATCGTAAATAGGTTGGCATAAAACTCAACACCTGTGTTATCTTGGGTAATAGGTCCCCCCGAAGATTTTAAGGTGGCAGGATCATTTCTGGTAAGATCAGGACTTACTACTTCATAAGATTGTCCACCGTTGGTCGTCAAATGAACATGATTAGAAAACACGTATAATTTCTTTGGCTCATGCTTTGAAAATAAAACAGGCGTATTCCAATTAAAACGATACTTCATTACTTCCACGCCAGACCCCGCAGGATTTAAAGGCCAAACATTGATAGAACGACGTTGCTTAGTTTTGTGATTATAGCGATACATATAGCCTTTGTAATTGCCACCGTACACAATATCATTATCGCTGGCATCAATAGCATGATAAGCAGACTCCCCACCTGCCGTTACCTCCCAATCGTTTTCAGTAATGCCTTTGCCATTCGAGCGATGCGAAATCCTTATAGAAGAATTATCCTGTTGGGCACCATAGATACGGTAGGGAAAATGGTCATCAGTAGTTACCCGATAAAATTGAGAAGTGGGCTGATTGTGATAGGTCGTCCAATTGTCCCCCGCATCATTCGACACCTGTGCGCCACCATCATCTGCAATAACCATTCGTTGATTATTAGTAGGATCAATCCATAGATCATGATGATCTCCATGGGGGGCATTTTTTAAAGTCCAAGTTTTTCCTCCATCCTTTGAAATACCATAAGAAACATTCATCACAAACACCTTGTCTTCGTCTTGACTATCGGCATAGATCCGGGTGTAATACCAGGCACGGGAACGCAAAGCTCGATTTCGACTTACTTTTTGCCAAGTTGCGCCTGCATCATCAGAACGATAAACGCCTCCATCTTTAGCTTCGATTAAGGCATATACTCTATTCGGATTTGCAGGGGAAACCGTTACACCTATAATCCCTCTTGTTTCTTTAGTTAAGCCAGGGTTGCCAGATATATTTGTCCAGTTTTCTCCTGAATCGGTACTTTTCCATAAGTCAGACCCAGGGCCACCGCTAGAAAAATTATATGGTGTTCGACGCACATTCCAAGTACTAGCGTAAAGTACTCTAGGATTACCAGGTTCTAAAATTAAATCCACCGCCCCTGCATCTTTATTGGCAAATAGTATCTTTTTCCAAGTCTTTCCTCCATCCATTGTTTTGTAAACACCTCTCTCTTCAGAGCTTTTCCATAAGTCGCCCATAGCTGCGACATAAACAATATCAGGGTTCTCTGGATGGATTCTAATTCTACCAATATGGCGCGTATTTTTTAAGCCGATAAAGGTCCATGTCTTCCCTGCATCTACCGATTTCCATACCCCAAATCCTGATGAGACATTTCCTCTAACAGTCTTTTCTCCCTGCCCCACATATATCACATTGGGGTCTGCTTCTGATACCGCCACTGCTCCAATACTTCCTCCAAAATATCCATCGCTTATATTTTCCCAAGTGGTGCCGGCATCTGTGGTTTTCCATACACCGCCGCCTACGGAGCCAAAGTAATATAAGTTTGGTTTGCCCGGTACCCCTGTGGCGGTACAAGATCGTCCTCCTCTAAATGGCCCTACTAGCCGATATTTTAATCCATCATACAGACTTTCGTCTATGGTACTGGTAGCTTTGTATTCTTCTTTTTGTGCATTTAGACTGGCACATCCTGTCAGAAGGAATAAGCCTAAACTGATTGTTATTAATGAAAAGCTTAGATTTTTCATGTTGTTTGTTATATTATATAATAGGATCAAATTTTCCTTATCTGAATCGCTAATTCTGTTGATTGGAAACTCAGATAATTGGTAGGGAGTTAAAGTTATTATTTTGATTTTTCGATTTAAAATCAATCCAGTGACGGGAAGTCACTGAGTGACAGTTATTTAGCGATTAATTTTTCAAAATCAGCTACACCAAATACCCCTTTCATCAAGCCATCCTCTTTAAATCGGTTAGACCAAAAAGCAGCTTTGTTAGCTATCGTTTTTTCTAACGAATGGATCGCTTTTTCTTGTTGATCTAAAGCCACTTCAATACGAGCCTGATGATAATACTTTGCACCAAAAGCATCATGCCTAGCTGGTAATTCCTTCATCCTATGAATCTTTTGAATTTGAGCATGAGCTTTTTCCAATTCCCTGTTTTTAGCAAAACATACACCTAGTAGACCTTCTAATTCCATTCGATGTCGAGGAGAATCTTCTACCGCTATAGCTTCTTGTAATTTACTAATGGCTTGCAGATAATTAAGTTGATAAAAAATGGCAATGGCTAGATTTCGTTTGTCCTTAGATCGATATTGCTTAACCCAATGTTGGTATTTTGTAGCATATTCTGATAATACCTCTTCATTACCGACCAATAATAATTCATTGCAAATCGCCCGATATAGAAATCCAGAATTGGTCTTTTTACCTTTATCATCATAGATGCCCTGTTCTTGATAATTGGAAAAATGAGTCGCTAAATCTACTGTTTTATTTAATTGAATTAAGGCTTTTAGATGTTCTCTTGCTAATCCTCGATACATTTTAGGATAGGTATATTGTTGAACTATCTCTTCTACTTTTTGAAAATTGCCTGTTTTATAATAGGCTTTTGCAATTCTGGCTTGTCTACCATTAAATGCTTGATTGGCATCTTGGTGTTTTTTGTCAAAATTAGTTAAGATAGTTAATGCTTTATTAGGATCATTGGCTCGTAAATAATTCGTGCCTGCTTGATAATTCAAATCTTCATTACTTAATTCTTGTAAATATAATTGCTCATATAGTTTAGCGGCTTTTAGCCACTCCCCACTGTGGCTAGCTGTTGAGGCTATAGCGATTGAGGTATCATCTGATTGTACTACTTTAGAATGATTGACCTCGCACGTAATAAAGAGGAAGCATAAAAAAACAATAGAAAGAAAGCTAGTCGATTTCACCATTCATTTTTTGTTGAACAAATTGGGCTTTTGGCAATAAACTCAATCAGTGACGGGAAGTCACAGGTTGATAAAGAAGTTCCTTGGATCTGCCAAAATAAAGAAAAGAAGCCGATAATCTATATGGCTAGGACCAAATAGGCTATTAAAATACGAAGAAACTCATCAATTAAAGAAAGTCCTATTCTTTCTCTTTTAATAATTACGAATATTTCCTATTTTCGCCATCCACTAGCAGCTTATAAATGATGTTGACTCATCTTTATTTTTCACTTGTTACTAATTCAAATAGAACAGAGAGCTAAGAAGTGAGAATAGAGATGAAACTTCTTTAATTGTAAACGAAGTATAGACATTTTTTAGACGGATTTATCTCTGCTCTATGCTCTCGATTCTAACAAAACTGAGAGATAAAAAAGAAGAAAACTAAATAAATGAATAGTGTACCCAAGCAAGGTATTCAAGGATTAATTGAAAATTGGCGCAATGATTTAGTGGCTGCGATAAGTGTGGCGTTGATTGCTTTACCTTTGTCCCTAGGAATAGCATTAGCTGCAGGTGCACCACCTATGGCGGGTATCTTTTCCGCTATTGTGGGAGGAGTAGTGACTACGCTTTATCGAGGTGGTCATATTTCTATAAATGGGCCAGCGAAGGGCGTGATTGCAGTTATTTTAGCAGCTTTGGTAACAATGGATGATGGGTCTGGACAGGCCTTTAACTATGTTTTAGCTGCTATAGTGATTTCAGGAGCATTACAGGTGCTATTGGGCTTGTTGAAACTAGGTCGATTTGCAGATATTTTTCATTCTTCGGTGATACATGGAATATTGGCAGCTATAGGGATCATCATATTTGCCAAGCAGATTCATGTAGCAATGGGAACGCATTCGGAGAGTTATAGCACCATTGACAATTTAATAGATGCAGTACGATTGCTGCCTACTGCAAATCCTTTTGTGGTGATTATTTCTTTGGTAGGACTTTTTCTGTTGTTATTTCATCCCACCATTAAGAATCGAATTTTTCATTTATTACCTACTCCTATGTGGGTGATTGCGCTATCTATTCCCTTTGTTTATTTATTCAATTTTTTTGATGCACATAATCTTTCCTTTCTAGGTAAGAATTTCAAAGTCGGACCTGATTTATTGATCAATATGCCTAATAGTATTGCAGAATCTATTATGCATCCCAACTTTGGTAAAATACATACGATGGAATTTTGGACGGCCGTCATCTCCATTATGTTTATTACTAGTATCGAATCTTTGGCCATTGCTAAGGCAGTGGATAAAATAGATCCCTA
Organism: uncultured Saprospiraceae bacterium; assembly: GCA_964402245.1. Lineage (GTDB taxonomy): Bacteria > Bacteroidota > Bacteroidia > Chitinophagales > Saprospiraceae > JAFMDF01. The sequence goes on from CAYOBX010000069.1 coordinate 9,801, forward strand.
CAAACGAAAGACAGATTTAAATAAAGATTTAACGGGCATTGGATTGAGTACTATGGTGGCTGGTATGTTGGGCGGTTTACCTATTATAACGGTGATTATACGAAGTACCATCAACGTGGATAATGGAGCAAAAACAAAATGGTCAAATATGTATCAAGGGCTGTTCTTATTATTGTTTATTGTCATTTTGAGTCCTATCATGCAGCAAGTACCTTTATGTGCATTTGCTATCCTATTGGTGTATGCTGGTTTTAAATTGGCCTCTCCAAAAGTCTTTAAAGAAATGTATAGTCATGGATGGGAGCAATTGCTATTCTTTGTAGGGACAATGGTTTTGACATTGTATACCAATTTACTTATTGGCTTATTTGGCGGCTTGTTATTAGCCACTTTGGGACATTTATTATTGGCCAGGGTATCTCCTTTAACCTTTTTTAAAATGATCTTTCGATCAGGTTCTAATATAGAAGAACAAGCAGATGGTAGTTATATGGCAAATATTAAAGGAATTGCTAATTTCTTAGGGATTTTAAATATTAATGAATTACTGCGTCAAATACCTGCGGGCAAAAATATTACGATTGATTTATCCACTACTCGATTGGTGGGTACTACTGTTTTAGAGGATTTATATGACTTTCAACAAATACATCAAAGTACAGGCGCAACGGTCACAATTAAAGGATTAGAAAAACACACCTCCTCTACCCATCATCCTCTAGCTACTAAAATAAATTTGTAATAAGAAGTTATTTTTTTGTCGTTACTTAATGGAAGTGCGGTACGCGCCCCTGAAATTTAAGATCGTTAGAATTCAACAGATTAAAATCACGGGGGCGCAGAAAACGACCCCGTGATATGGACCTAAATTCATCATTCATCATTACCTACGCCCCACCAGTTTTCTTACGCTCTTTTATTCTAAGTTTCTTATCGGTTTTTCCCAATAATTTATTGACATCCATCAATTCCTTAATTAATATATCTTGATAGAGTTGACCTTGTTTTCTCAATCTAGCATTCAATAATTTAGCTACCGTTTCCTGTTGATCCGTAGGTTGGAAATCTGCACTTGAATTTCCCACCTCATGCGCTAAAGCCAATAAGCGTCCATATAATTTCATTGGATGACGAAAGGCATCCTCTCTTGCCCCCGTTAAATTAATATCATATAGCTCTCCTTCCACTTGGAGTAACTGCGATTCTAATTGATTGATTTTTTCTAATAGAGAATTGTCTAACTCCGCCTTTTGTAAAGCTTTAATATCGAGGCGCATCCATTCTATATTATTAATCATGTCCACCGTTTGATTAATCATTCCATGTAGGTCTAAGGATAGATTGACTTGGGTAGCTATATCTTCTGGAGTGCCTTCACTAGAAGGATCTTTGAGTACGACTAAGTTTTCTGATATTGTTTTATTGGCTGCTTTTAGGCGTACCGTATATGCTCCAGGAATCGCTCGTGGTCCTCTTTTTCCTCCGTTCAAATCCAAATCCCATGAATACAACACTCGTTCTCCTTTTTTATTTAAAGGAACCCAAGGCATATTAGGGGGAGGATTTCTTAATACAGGAACAGTAGTGGGTGCGTATCTAAAATCCCAGAGCATTCGATTGATACCTGTTTTATTTTTTCCTTTTAAGGTACGAACTATCTGACCCTCCTTATCCAATATTTCTAGTACTACTTTGCTTTCACTAGTATCTTTTAAATAATAATTCAATAAAGCACCACTTGGCGCACTTCGCCCACTAACATGACTGCCACTCTCTGTATGAATACCAGCAATTCTATTAAAACGATAAGCCTTGCGAGGTTTAAATAAGGATACTGCTTCAGTAGTGCTAGACGCACTCATTTGCCGAAGAGCAGAAATATCATCTAGAATATAAAAACCACGTCCATAGGTGGCGACTACTAAATCATCAAAATGTTCTTGTATTTCTAACCAGTATACGGGAGCCGGAGGCATATTATTTCTTAAGCTATGCCAATTTTTTCCATCGTCTGGTGAAAAATATAAATGATTATCTGTACCTGTAAATAATAGATTTTTTTGCTGATGATCTTGTTTGATGACATGGACAAAGCTAGAAGAAGACCGTGGAATGTCTGCACTAATTTTTTTCCATGTTTTGCCAAAGTCTGTTGTTTTATAAATATAGGGATCGAAGTCTGCCATCTGGTGCATATCGTAGGAAAAATAAGCAGTACCTGCATCAAATTTAGAAGGTTCAATATTGGCAACGGTACCCCACTTGGGCAAGCCTTTGATATTGGCGGTTAGGTTATTCCAAGTTTTACCACCATCCTCTGTGACTTGTATTTGTCCATCATTTGTACCGACCCAAATTAGGTCTTTTTGGATTGGAGATTCCGCAATAGCAAAAATGACAGATCCGTCAAAAGTCATTAAATTATCAATAGCTACACCTCCAGAACTTTCTTGATGGCTCTCTATATCCAAAGTTAAATCAGGAGAAATTTCTTCCCACTTTTGCCCCTTTGAGTTCGTCATATGTACATACTGACTGCCTACATAAACCTTGGTATGATCGTGGGGAGAGATGTGCAACGGAAAATTCCAATGCCAACGATACTTCATATCTTTTGGTGCCCAACCATAGCCAGCCTCTGGAAATACTCGAACATCTCGAACCTGTTTAGTTTGTTCATTATATATCTGCAAACCACCATCGTAACAGCCCGACCAAACAATATTATTATCCACTGGATCGGGTTGTGCAAATCCACATTCACAGCCCCCTACTGCATCCCACTTTCCCAAAGGAATATTCCAAGAACGACTATTGGAAGGCCCTCTATAAGAGTAACCGTCTTGTCGATTGCCATATACATTGTAAGGGATTTGATTATCTACTGCGACATGATACATTTGGGCGATTGGCAAGACTACCCGCTTAAAGGTTTTTCCATGATTTAAGGTAAATGTGGCTCCTCCATCATCAGCGACCATAAAGCGATCTGGGTTGTTTGGGTCCATCCATATATCATGGGTGTCACCTCCTCCACGTGGTGGTCTAGCTACTAGTGTCTTGCCCCCATCAATAGACATGGCGAATCGTACACTTAGAAAATAAATACGATCTGGATCTTCTATATCAATGCCTATTCTTGTGTAATAAGGTGCTCGTTCTGCCATTGTATGATTGGTGCTTTGCTTATTCCATGTTTTGCCACTATCATCACTTCTATATAAGGAAGTATGATCTTGCTCCATTAAAGCATAAAAAATATTGGGGTGACTTTGAGAAATGGCAATTGCTATTTTACCTGCGTTAGGATCTTTCTTTCCACCAGGTAATCCATTTTCAGACATGGCTTTCCAAGTATCTCCACCATCCGTAGAGTGGAAAACTCCACTTCCTGCACCACCACTATTTAAGCCCCAAGTGTTGATATGCAATTGCCAAGTTGCTGCTAATAACTCGTCTGGATTTTTTGGATTAATAGCGATGTCTGCTCCTCCTGTGTTTTCATCTACAAATAAAATTTGCTTCCAAGTTGTACCCCCATCTGTTGTTTTGTAGATACCTCGCTCTTTTTGCGGACCAAAAGAATGTCCCATTGCCGCAACATACACAATGTCTTGGTTGTAAGGATGCACTACAATTCGTGCTATTCGATAAGTGGATTTCAATCCCATATTCTTCCAAGTCTTGCCCCCATCCGTAGTTTTATAAATACCATCTCCAATCGCATGGGCTGGCCGGATTAAAAAGGTTTCCCCTGTTCCTGCCCACACCTGCTGTGGATTACTGGGGGCCATTGCTAAGGCACTAACAGAGGATACATCTTGTTTATCAAAGATTGGTTTCCATCTAGTCCCTCCATCTTCGGTTTTGAATAGTCCTCCCGAAGCTGCTCCTACATACATTACTAGTGGATTACCTGGTTCTCCGACTACAGATATGGCTCTATTACCATCTGGACCAATGAAACGATATTTTAGCTGTTCGTAAGTGTTTGCTTGTGCCAAAAGAATCAAGGGAAGAAGTAAGCAAAGACCAATTGTTGTTATTTTTTGCATAGTTATTTTGTTAAGAGCTTGGCTGAAATTTGAAGCTGTCTAGCTATTTAAAAGTGTATTTCTCAAAACTAGCGACAACATAATTGAACGCAGAGATGCCGAGTCCTATTTGTGCGCTGTACCTTTCAGGTTGACCGAGAACTTAAATCTTGACAGACTTGGGAAATCTCCAAGATTTACAAAGTCTTGGTTTTCAACTAAAGGAGACTTCCCAAATTTACAAATTTTGTAAGTCCATAAATTCTCGGTCAGCCTGCTTTGCATCTCTGCGTTCAATACAATGTTTTGCTTGCAAAACCTTTTTAGACAACTCCAAAATTAGACAAACTCTAATCACAAGGTACTCAACCTTTATAAAATATCAAATTAGTTGGAGTAAGTTTTAAATATTACGAATAGTATACTTCCTTGCTATAGGATATTTTGTATTTTGCCCAACAAAATAATACCGTTCTCTGACAAGTTCAGTGTTCAAATAAAAAGGAAAATCATAAGCGACCATCGGAAGCGGTGATGATTTTATGGAAAGTATACAGAATGGGAAATTGAATAATGTACCGAAAGATCAATGCTTAATTGGACACCTAATAACAGATGTAGCTTATGAATCCTGTGTTTCAAATTCCGTTATTAACTTTGAAGAAAGATATACTGCTATTCGTCAATAGTAGGGGGAACGTAGCTCAAGCTTCCAGCTTGAGAAATGAAACTTAAGCTGGAAACTTGAGCTATGAACGTTTTAGGAAAACAAAATAAATTATGAAAAAAATAGGCTTTATTACCTGTCAAGAATATGCGCAGTTAGCAGATGATGAGCACCATTTATTCCCATCATTTGAAGTAGCAGATTTAAAAATCATTCCGATTATTTGGGATCAGCCTATTAATTATGAAGAATTTGATTTACTAGTATTTCGTTCTGCATGGGATTATCATCATAAACCAACTGCCTTTTTTGAGTGGCTACAAGAATTAAAAAAAGTCAAAACACCAATAGCCAATCCCATTTCCATTATTGAAGAAAATTATGATAAGTATTATTTAAAGGATTATCAAGAGAAAGGTTTTTCCATTATTCCTACCTTGTTTTTTGATAATGTTAGAAATGTTGATTTAGCTAAAATAATGGCAGAGAGGAACTGGCAACGAGGAGTTATTAAACCCGCTATTTCTATGTCTGCCTATCATACTTATTCCTTTGATGCTACTAATTACAAATCATTACAAAGTCAGTTAACAAGCTTCTATGGAAAGACTAAAGTGATGGTCCAAAAATTTGCTCCTGAAATTACATCAGTAGGGGAGTGGTCCTTGGTGTTTTTTGATAAAGAATATTGCATGTCTGCCCTCAAACTTCCAAAAAAAGGAGAATTTAGAGTACAAAGTGAATTAGGAGGAACTATCGCCTACCCCGAACCACCGTCCCATATCATCGCCGAGGCAAAAGCTATTTTAGATAGTTACGAAGAAGAAATTTTATATGCCCGTATGGATGGCATCATTCACAATAACCATTTTCAATTAATGGAAGCGGAATTGATTGATCCTGAATTGTATTTTAGATCAGGGGAGAAAGGACGGAAGGCTTTTTTGGAAGCGATTTTGAGGAGGGTGTAGAAAAAAATGGTGATTCATACTGGACTCGAACCAGTGACCCCTGCCCTGTCAAGGCAGTGCTCTAAACCAACTGAGCTAATGAATCTCGAATGTCGCAAAAAGTATTACCCTAATTACTCGCCAAAAATAACAGGTATCTTCTAAAGAGACAACTAGTTTTGATTATTTTTCCTTATTTTGAAGAAGTTAGAAAATTGAAATTCTATTGGTGACGAAATAATAAGGACTATGCAATTAAAAATACATCCATTAAAACTAGAGCTAAAGCGACCATTCACGATAGCGCATGGGACCTTTCATTACAGAGAAGCTGTAGTGGTAGAGTTAGTATTGGGGCAATCTTCTGGTTTTGGGGAGGCTACAGCGATTTCTTATTATGGAAAAGACCTTGCTAGTTTTATTAAAGTATTAGAAGAACATCGGACTTTAATAGAGGCGAGTTCTTTTACCACACCAACGGACTATTATCAATCTCTTTATCCATCTTTAAAAGCGCACCCTTTTTTATTATGTGCGCTAGATGTTGCGGCTCATGATCTTTGGGCAAAGCGATTGGGAGTACCACTTTATCAAGCATGGAATTTAACTATTGATGATTTGATATTAACGAACTATACCATTGGGATGGATAGCGTAGAGGAAATGCTTGCACAAATTCAAGAACTACAACTACCTATTTATAAAATTAAACTAGGCACCCATAATGATATAACAATTATCGAAACCCTCAGAAAGCATACGGATGCTATTTTTCGGATAGATGCCAATGGTGCCTGGTCGGTAGCCGAGACTTTAGAAAAAGCTATTATTTTTAAGGAATTAGGCGTAGAATTTATCGAACAGCCTTTAGCTCCTACCGATTGGGCGGGAATGAAAATCCTTTTTCAACAATGTGTGCTCCCGCTAATGGCAGATGAAAGTTGTCAAGTGTCCGATGATATAAGAAAATGTCACCAACATTTTCATGGGGTGAATATTAAGTTGATGAAATGTGGGGGGATTACCCCTGCCTTAAAAATGATAAAAGAAGCCCGACAGTTAGGAATGAAGGTAATGGTAGGTTGTATGACAGAAACTAGTATTGGTATTTCTGCTATTGCCCATTTAGTTCCTTTGCTGGATTATGTGGATATGGATGGAGCTATGTTGTTGAAGAATGACCCTGCTGATGGGGTCGTGATAGAAAATGGGCGGATTTATTTTGGGGATGGGGATGGTATTGGGGCTGTTTTATCATAGTACAGAGTTCCAGTAACACGGAATTTATTCCGTATTTGTTCCACGGAATTTATTCCGTGGGAATTAAAGCACGGAATGAATTCCGTGTTACGGGATACGGAATGAATTCCGTGTTACGGGATACGGAATGAATTCCGTGTTACGGGGATACGGAATGAATTCCGTGTTACGGGAGATACCACACTACTTACCTAAATTAAATAAATAAAATATACTATATTTACGTACTAAACATTTTTCTCTAAACATACAAGTTAAACGCTGTATTGCTAGACTCAACGCTATAGTTATATACTTATGAGAACAACTTATTACAAACGGTTCCTACCGCACATCCAACCTATTGGAGCCACTTTTTTTGTGACCACTCGTCTAGCAGGTACTTTACCTAAATCTGTTTTAACTAAATTACGGAATGATCATCAAGAAAAGGTTGAGTTATTAAAGCTCACAAAACCACCTAATTGGAAATTAGAGGTGTATCTTGAAGGTAAGCGGTATTTCAAACAATATGATGATTATTTAGATCAAGCAAATTGTGATATTACGTATTTAAAACAGCCAGAAATTGCGGAAATAGTGATCCAACAATTAAAGCGTTTTAATGGAAAATGGTATGATTTACTAGCGTACTGTATTATGCCTAATCATATTCATTTGGTATTAGATTTGTCTGTTCAAATTCCTCCATTTGCTTTAGAGCAAGATATTTTGACTATGGATTATCAACA
>CAYOBX010000070.1:0-17419 GCA_964402245.1 uncultured Saprospiraceae bacterium
TATCGCTGTTAAACCGATTCTAAGAAGTAAAAGAATTGGAAAAAGGATTTATTATTTTATTTCAATTCCTTCAAATTCCTCAACTAATCGAATCATTTTTAAATCAGCATCATAATCCGCACTAAAAGCAAAAGGTTTATTTTCTAATATATATTTATAAATAGCTAAATCTGTTGGCGGTGTTGGAACAGAAAGCAAGTCTTTAATATTAATCCATTCTAATATTCCTTCATCACAATAAGGCGGGAATTGGTCTTCGATTTCCGCAAGATAGATGTAACTGATCCAATTGTATTTAATTGGGGCTGTTTCTATTAAAGTCCCACAAAATTTGGCACTGGATAATTGGATACCTGTTTCTTCAAAAGTTTCCCTCAGACAAGCATCTATTTGATTTTCGAAAGGTTCTAACTTCCCACCTACTGGCACATACATTCCCTTATTAGGCTCCTTAGCTCTTTTTAAGAGTAAGAATTTATCTTGATGTTTCAATACGCACATGGCAGCTACTTTTTTTAAACCTATGGGGACTTTCATTGTTAAATCTTGACTTTTTTAATGAGAAATGAGAAATGAGAAATGATGAATCCTATATTCATTCATCATTAAAAAAAGGTCAACGTCAAAGCTGGTCAACGTCATTGCTCATTCATCATTTAAAAACAGCACTACGAACCGCCCGAAAACCAGAATGCTCCGCCCCAGTATCAGGACTAGTCTTCATACGAGCAGCTACTCTATACCCAGAACAATAACTATCATTACAAAGAAAAGAACCTCCTCTTTTAGTTTTTTGCCAGGCAGTAGGATTTAGTGGGTCATAACTATTACCTGGACCTTCTGGGCTATTTACTTCTTGATTATCTTTTCGGTATTGGTAATAATTTTGATGAAACCAATCAGAACACCATTCCCAAACATTTCCAGACATATCATATAATCCATAGTCATTAGGAGCAAAGGACTTGACAGGAGAAAGGCGTTCAAATCCATCGGTATTGTCATTGGTGTAGGGAAAGTTTCCTTGCCAATAATTCGCTTTACTATCTGCGATAGGTTCATTGCCCCAGGGGTAAATATTATTGTCTTGACCACCTCTTGAAGCATATTCCCACTCTGCTTCTGTCGGTAAACGTTTACCTGCCCATTTGCAATAAGCCATTGCATCATACCAAGAGATATGGACAGCAGGATGATTGTCTTTTGCTGGAGGGGACTCTTGTCCTGAAGGAAATTTCCAATTTGCTCCTTTTCGCATATCCCACCAATCATTGACCGATTGAACTTGAGCAGTAGGGTATCGGAAAACTAAACTAAATGGCTCAAAAGCCTCCTTAGGGGGTAGGGTAGCTCCTTCAGGCAACTGGGCTTTGATTTCTTCGATATCTACTGTTCTTTCTGCAATAGTAACCCAGCCAGTCGCTGCGACAAACTGTTTGTATTGTCCAGTGGTTACTTCTGTAGCATCCATCCAAAAATCACCAACAGTTGTTTTATTTTTTGGAAATTCATCTTCTCTTGCTTGCTCATTATCGCCCCCCATTTCAAAAGTGCCCCCTTTTATTTGGACCATCCCTTTAGTCGATTGTTGCCTAGCAGGATCAGCTTTTATTTTTTCAATTTCCTCTAAAATCTTACTATTTAAAAACCTAGGAACCGCCTCTTTATCCAATTGATAGCACATCGTAGGATCAAAAGCAGTTGGTCTTGTTACCGCTTTTCTTGCATCTTCTCTTACTTGATTGTCTTGACAAGCTACTAAGGATAAGCACAGAAGGAGTATGTAATATCTTAACATGGTCAATAAATATCAATTTTAAAACCCAAATGTAAGCATTCTTTCAGCGTAACTGGATTTTGATAAAGGAATATTTGGCAAGATTGCTGCCAGAGTTTAGTAACGATGAAAGAATAAATCCGCCCAAATGACGGATTTATTCTTTCGTCGTTACTTAGGTATATATTTAAGCACAAAGTATAATAAATCTATTTCAACAGGTATGCAGCTTTCAAATAAATTCTTACTATTATCCTTATTAGCGAATATAGTTTTAATAGGGTCAGTTTTCTTTATCGTACAACGATTAGGCGGCTTGACTTATATGATTCACCGATTGAACAATAAAGATATTGCTGGTATTTATGAACATCGTAAAGAATATTTTAATATGTTGCCGAAAAAGAAAGGAGGTATCATTTTTTTAGGAGATAGTTTGACAGAATATGGACAATGGACAGAGTTGACCCAAAGTAATCAAGTTTTGAATAGAGGAATTGCAGGTGATACGACCCCGAATCTAATGCGTCGCCTAAATCATATAATAGACTTAGCGCCAAAAAAGATTTTTTTAATGATTGGGGTCAATGATTTCTTATTCTTTAATCGGCAGGAAATTTTAACAAACTATAAGCAATTAATTGAAAAAATCAGGGCGGACTTACCCGATACCCAGTTATATTTACAAAGTTTATTGCCTGTTAACCCTACGGTAAGAGATATGGCATTTGATAATGTAGAAATCCGATTGCTCAACGAAGGAATACAAGAATACGCTACTGCAAATGAGTTATCTTATATTTCTATACATCAATTATTAACAGATGCATCGGGTAATTTGGATAAGCAATATACACGAGATGGAGTTCATTTGAATGGGAGTGCCTATAAGATCTGGTATAATAAAATTGAAAAATATTTGGAAATTAAGTAACGACAAAAGAAGCCGTCCAAATGGTGGAGTTATTTTTTGTCGTTACTAAATAGTAGTTTTACTTTTACTATCATCAACCTTTATGACAAAACATGAAACCAGCCATTAATAAAAATATCACCTTTCTTAAACCTTCTGCTACCCTCGTTATCAATGAACGTAGTAATGCCTTAGTGAAATCTGGTAAAAAGGTATATAAATTAGGTTTTGGCCAATCTCCATTTCCTGTTCCTAAGATCGTTGTAAATGCGCTAAAAAAGAATGCCCATCAAAAAGACTATTTACCTGTTAAAGGTTTAATGGCTTTAAGGGAAGCTGTAGCAAAGTATAGCCATCAAAAATTTGGAGTAGATTGCACGGCAGAAGATGTACTAATAGGTCCAGGTTCCAAGGAACTATTATTCTTAACACAACTCATCTATCAAGGAGAATTATTGCTACCACAACCTAGTTGGGTATCCTATGAACCACAAGCACAATTAGCAAGCAAACCCCATGCATGGCTTGCTACAGAGCGATCAAATAACTATATGTTGGATGGCGCTACTTTAGATAAACATTGTGCTAAAGCGCCTACTATTCCACGTCTATTAATTCTGAATTATCCTTCCAATCCAACAGGTAGTACTTTATCAAAACAACAATTAAAAGACCTAGCATCTGTTGCTCGAAAACATAAAGTATTAATTATTTCAGACGAAATATATGGAGATGTCCATCATAAAGGAAAACATATATCCATTGCCAAGTATTATCCAGAAGGCACCATCTTGTCTAGTGGTTTGAGTAAGTGGTGTGGAGCAGGAGGATGGAGATTAGGGACTTTTGTTTTCCCAAAAGAATTACGTTGGTTAGTGGATCAAATGGCAGTAGTGGCTAGTGAAACTTTTACGACGACTTCTGCACCCATTCAATATGCAGCGGTACAAGCCTATAAAGGAGGAGCTGAAATATCCGAGTATTTAAAAGGTTCTCGGAAAGTATTGCAAATAGTTGCTCAGCGAACCCATGACTTATTAAAGAAATATAAAATTACTTGTCCTAAACCTAAAGGAGGATTTTATTTAATGCCTGATTTTAACCAACATAAAGAGTCGCTTCATAAAAAAGGTATTACTACAAGCCATGAGTTATGCGAAGCTCTTTTAGCTGATACTGGAGTGGCTTTATTGCCATTAAGTGCATTTGGTATGCCAGACAATTTTCTAGGTGCTAGATTGTCTTATGTAGATTTTGATGGAAAGAAAGCATTGAAAATTATAAAAAAGAATCCTCAAGCGAGTGCTGAAAAATTAGCTCCTAAAGTTATAGAAGGGATTCAGTTAATTGGGAAATGGATTGACTCTGCCTCTTAAGGCTCAAGGTACGTAGCTCAAGCTTCCAGCTTGAGTCTCAATTTTCTCAAGCTAGAAGTTTGAGCTACGCACAATCTTAATGCATCAATAACTTATCAGAATAGACCCGACCAACTTCGTCTTCCAAAGTAAACAAATACATGCCTTTAGGAAAAGAATTTCTTTCTATTCGAATATAAGCATTGTTATTATTAGAACTTGTGTGTATAACACGGCCCATCATATCATGCAAGGTGAAAGTTACTGCTCCTAAATCTGGAGGCAATAGAATAGTCGCATAATCCGTCATCGGATTTGGAAAAACTTTGACCCCTTCAAAAATAGGGTCTACTTCATTTGTTGCGGTGGTTATATTTAAACTAAGACCAGTGGTATCAGTTACATAGAACAAACCAAAGAGCATCATTTCATCTTTAGAAGTAGGTCCCCAAGCAACAGGTTCTGGACCATCATTAATATATTTTGCTTCGTGGATAATACCATTGCCTAAGTTCAGCGGTAGAAACTCCTCCCAAGTTCGAATAGGAATATGCTGGTAGTCAAAGAAAGGAGCGATACAGCCAGGTACTCCTCCAGGGCAGGAACCGTCATAGATTAACTCATCTTTATCTCCGTCATCATTTATGGTCCAGATTTTATAACCTGCTCCATATTTGTGGGTATGGGCACCAATATTCCAAGCAAATATCTCTTGAGGAATAAATGACTCTAGGATTGCTGGAATTCTTAAGGTTGAAGTTTGGGTGATTATATCTCCAGTGTTAGGAATATTGATATTAAAATTAGGGAGTAGTTGAGAATGCATCTGTTGCACAGCCGTACCTACTGGTTGGGTGTATACATTGACATAGACTTCTGATTGATATACCTTATCTGTAGAATAATTGATATAATGAGAATTTAAATCTAAGACGTGTTTGGGGCCCCAAAAATATGCTGTTTTTTTAGGCAGTCGAATATCTGAAGGCTCGGCAACAGATGCTACAAAATTGACATCATTGGTATGGTCTTGGTCAAATCTAAGCCCTTCTGGCACCGCCTCCGCTGGCGTACCATAATCGTACACAATAAAATGATGGGAAAAATTAGACATTTCCACTTCTATTCTATTTACTTCAATATCAGACTCATTATCTAATTGATATTTTAAAAATAATTCTTTTTCTCCTGAAGGACTCATGAAAAAAGGACCCATTTTTAATTGAAATCCTTCAGATGGATCTGGAGCAGCAGGTAGCTCTTTTTCCGCTGGAAAAGAAGCCTGTCCTTTACCAGCATAATATTCTTCTAGCATTGGCTCTTCTACCACTGTGCCTTCTAATGGTGCACCCCATATAATCCATTGTCTGACTAGCTCCTTTTCTACATCTGTCAAAGAACCTGATATAGGCATTGGGGCCTCTTCTCCATCTTCGAGAGACATATTGCGATCTAATCCTTGGTTTATTTTTTTGAACAAGAAACTTTTATCGACTCTTCCCGGTCGGATGTGCTGGTATCCTTGAGCTTTGGCAGTAGCATTTTTTGGTGTAACGCCTACCAAATTATTGTAAACGCTTAAGGCTTTTGCTATTGGGGTAGTACCACTACCTTCTAAATCTAAACCCGCTCTAGGATCATCATTGCTATGACAAGAAACACAATTAGATTGGAATATCTCATAGACTCGCAAGCTAGTTGCCTGATCTTGAGCTGCCATAGACTGGCAGGCGAATAAGCAACCTATTAAAATTTGTAACTTATATTTCATTGGGTGATATTATTAGTATCATAATCAATGAAATCCTGCGTAAATATGGCAGAATTTCAGATCAAGTAGATAATTCATAAGAAGTCTGACAGCATAGCGATCTGACCTCTGACTTCTTATGGTACTGGCTTCGCCAGCTTAACAGTGAGATGGAATAAAATCTATTGTTGAATAAAGGCTATTCAAAAATGCCAATAAACTTTTCTTTATCCAAACTTGTCGGTAGTTTTAACTATCGGATAGCTGATAAATAAGAAAAACCTTCCTCATAGCTTTACTATGAGGAAGGTTTTTTAGAGTTGGTTACAAACCATAGCTGTTAGGCTAAGGTTCTTTATCTTGAGACTCGGCAACAAGTATGTTGACTTTATTTCTTTAGAGCTAGCAATTTTGTTAGGTTTTTTTATAAAAAAACCTAACAAAATTGCTAGCTCTAAAAAACTATTGGCGAAGATGGCAGGCACTTTCAAAGTGCCTGCCATCTCTGTTACAAATTTCAACCATCGGATTTAATCTAAGCTACTTAAGCTGATCGAGGCTAATGTTCCGTAACAATGCCAATTTTACTTCTATTTAGTTTCCATAGATTATAATCCGCATTGTTGATGATGCCATTTCCATCTGCATCTGCTGGAGAATAAGAATTAATGGCTGCACCTTGTAGTTTCCATATATTGTAATCTTCATTATTGATAATACCATTGCAATCAAAGTCTCCACTACTCAGAGTAAATTTGCTGTCAACCGATTTTAATTGATTACTTCCCATAGCTGAATCCATAGAACCGGTGAAATCATATAGGGTAGGAGTACTTCCAATTGGAACAGTTGTACTACTTACCACGGAAACGTGATTGTGATGTGTAATGGATATATAATAGGTATCAGGGGAGATACAATCGAAATTAAGATCACTATTACCATCCACATCAACAATTGTCCCATCATCTTGTAACAACAAGGCTTGTTGACAAAGAATTTTTGAAAAATCATCGGCTGATCTTATGCCAACCAATATCCAATCCACTATTTTATTAGGCATGTTGACAATCGTTTCAAAACCATTATAATTAAAAGGATTTCCATTAAAAGGCTGTTTAATCGGTATTAATGATTTATCAGATAAATCTGTTCGCATAAGATTTGTAGTGGAATCATAATAGCCTTCTAATATTGTTTTAAGCTGTATTTTATTTCCAACTGGTGGCGTATTATGTCCACAAAAATCATTGTGTTCTACCATTGGTTTTTTAGAACTAATACAATTTTCTTCTAAACTAAACCTCATCTGAAACAAGGAACCATCCAACTCTTTACTTTGTATACCTCTTTTAGTTACTCCGTTTTCAATCGAAAAATACATGGAACTATTAGCATCATTGATATGTCCTAATCCATGCGCATGTCCTAATTCATGCAATGCAATTGTTTCAAAATCAAACTCTGTAATCTGTGGTGGTGCAGAAGTATAATTCCAGGTAATACCTGAAATCATATTATTAGGATGTACAAACTGCATATCAAATTCTTTTAAATACCAAGTAGTATTCTCCAATTCACAACTACTATTTCCAGATGCTTTATATCTAGAAGAAGTCATTGCTACTACTCCTGAAGGCATATTTTCTGAAAACATAATAGTACATATTTCATCATTGGCAGGACCCGAAGTAGTGGATGTTGAACTGACCGTCCAATGGATTCCTGTGGCGCATCTCCAATTATCTATTGCTCGTTCGAATGCTGCTGTAGCTTCGCTATTTCCAGCTAGCCCAGATAGAGAATTATATACTAGCGTATATCCCCCTAAACCATCGAAATCAATGAAATTAATAAATTGTCGAGTAGGTACTTCAAAGCTTTTGTAAGTACTGTAAATCGGTTTAATAGACCACTGTATATTGATAGATTGGGAATCAATTAAATTATTATCACTATCATAAACTTGCACCGTGCCACTACCAGCAGTTAAAGGTATTTTAACTCTTATTCTTGAATCGGTCCAAGATAGCAAATCAGATGCATATTCAGATGCAGCCGTAATAAATGTATCTCCCCCATTATCACTATTGGAAAATCTTATGAAACCAGGAGTGGATCCAAAATTAGTACCTTCAATTATTAAATGATGATCTGGATCAGAAGTGCCTGCATAAAAAATACTAGCAGGCGCACCCGTACCATCTTTTAAAACTAAAGCTCTTCTTGAAGCGCTATTATTTTGACCTCCTGATATGTTTCTCGGATCAATTCTAATAGGTAGATAAATCTCGCCATTAGGCATTAGGGCTTCTTGAGAGGTTCTTTTTTTTATATAATTAAAAAGAGCTTTTTCTTCAATTGGTTGACCAAAAACTTCTTCAAAGAAGCCATCAACTTTTGGCAAAGCCCCTTGAGTATAGGCATACAGTTGATATTGAGGAAAAGTAGTATTAGTCAATGATCTAAATAGAGTACTTTTTAGAGTTGGAATATGCTCTAAAGTGAATAAGTAGGATTGATTAGTCAATAGCGTAGCAGCAGGCGAAACAATTTGAGCTTCATCTCCTACAACTCCTCCAAGTAGAATGATTTCAAAAAATATATTAGATAATCTTCCTTTTAGATATGCTTCGCTTTGAATAGTATAAACGGTATATATATTCTCTCGATTGGCATCCCAAATAGATTCGGATTTGATGACCTTTCCTAAGGCAATATGATCAGCGTTATCCACTCTATTAGTTAATGATACTGGATTTAAGCATGCAAATGAAGGTAATGTATGCCATAAACAAATAAATATGGAGAAGTAATAAGCTTTATTTCTTCTCATATTGATATATGTGTTTGTGTAGTTAACATTTAACTCGTTTTTGTAATAGATCTCAATTTATATCTCGATATTGATTATCAAAAAATATAAACTTTGAACTTACTTTAATGATTATGATTCTAGTTTTTGTGTGTTGTTAAGGGCTATATTATTGAACCATTCCTTATCTTGTAATTAAACCTATTTTACTTCTATTAATCTTCCAGAAATTATAATCTAGGCTATTAATAATTCCATTTCCATCTGCGTCTGCGCGGGAGTAAGTATTTATTTTAGCTCCAGAAATATTCCAAAGATTATAGTCTTCATTATTAATAATTCCATTCCCGTCTAAGTCTCCACTATTCATTACATATTGTCCGCCTATATTTTTTGTTTGGTTCGATCCCATAGCAGCAGTAGCTGTATTTGTAAAATCATAAACTGTAGCCATCTGTTGCACAGGGTGGGGAGTACTACTTAAGACAGATAAATGGTTGGTGTGATAGATCGCTAAGAAATAATTTTCGGCACTTGTTCCAGAAAAATATAGTTCTTCTGACCCATCTAGCCCAATTAGCATACCATCTTTTCTTAGAAAGAAAGCCTGTTGGGTGATTATTAGGTCTATATCATTTGGATCTCTTAATTCTACTAAAATCCAGTCCACTACATCTACTGGCAAAGTTTCAACAGATTCGGTACCAGTATAATTAAAAGGTTCTGTATTGAATGGTTGAGTTAATGGTAGTAGGTTACTACTAGCTAATTCCGTATTCATTATACTAGTTGTAGTATTGAGAAATCCTTCTAATAGGATTTTTATTTTTGTATGGTTTTGAGGTGGTGTTTCTGTTGCTGAATCACAACCGTTAAAAGCAACCATTTCATTGATGGAAGAAACACAACTTTCAGAAAGACTAAAATCCATTTTATGTGCTGCTCCTGCTAATTCATGTTCACTAAGTGTTCTCTTCGCTTCTCCATTTGAAATGGAAAAGTGCATCACACTAGATTCATCTATAACATGAGCTAAGCCATGCGCATGCCCTAATTCATGCAAGGCAATAGATTCAAAATCATACTGAAAAGTAGAAGGGTTTCCTGCCGAAAAATTCCATTCAAAACCTGAAGGTAAGATAGAAGGGTCTGCGAAAGCGATGTCAAATTCTGATAAACGCCACATGGCAGAGAAAAAAGGACAGGAACTATTTTTTCTTGCACTAAATCTAGATGTTGCTATGGCTAATACGCCTTCTGGTAAATCTTTACTAAAATGAGCAATACAAAATCCATCTCTAGATGCCTCTGACGAAGTCCCAGAAACGTCTAGTACCCAGTTTACTTCCGAAGAACACTGCCACTTAGCTATGGCTCTTTCTAAAGCAGCTACTGCTTCAGAATTATTGGCAAAGCCAGTAGTGGTATTTACTTTTACCGTATACCCTCCACTAGTGTTTACATCTACAAAGTGTACTCTTTGTCTTACCACTTCTGGTAGAGATTGATTGTCATGATAAATAGGGTTTAAAGACCACTTGATATTAATAGGCGCTTCACCAATTTCAGTTTTATCTGCTGACATTATTTTCATTAATCCAGTTCCTGCGGCATTTGGTATTTTAAAACGTATTTCTGTATCCGTCCAATGAATCAAATCTGCTCCTATTTCAATTTCTGTAAATCCCAAACCACCTACATCTGCATTCGGTAATAAAATTTGTCCAACTGATGTACCAAAACCATTCCCTTCTATAATCATTTCATGCTCAGGTATAACCGTACCTGCATAAAAATCATTGGTCACTACTCCTGTGCCATTTTTTAATACAATGTCTGTATTAGGTTGTGCTAGTCTTGGAGTATTCATTTGGCAGTTTTGAGTATCAAAATATACTTCCAAAGTGGCAGGAAAGCCAGACTCCTTGGAGCTTACAAGTAATGGAATCAACGGGCTAATATTTTTTATAAAAATCCCATAATTTTTTGTTGGATTATTGATCCAGTATTCTACAATATCTCGGTTTATAAATATATAAATCCATTCATTGTCATTTGCTGTTAGCGTGACAATGGGATTTGGATCAAAACCTTGCCCAGGACCATTAGACCAAGAGCCATTCGGTAATGGATTATTCCATGTTACTGTACTTTCCTCCCAATCATCTAGTGCTTTGTATACTTCCAGATGGAAATTGATATTCAACGGATTTTGTACGTGTAATCTTAATATAACATCCGAAACAGGTTTGTCTTGATGCATACTCAAGTCAAATTTCAATAGGGTGCTATTATTTACAACGTTTAAAATATCTTTTCCTATAATTAAAGGAGTATGAGCACCAAAATTCACATTCTTAAATTGATCTGAAATGTAGCTGTCTGCAATATTTGGAATAATATCATGATCGATTGGTATACAAGGATTCAAATCATTCAAATCATAGTTAGGATCATCAGAATCAACATTTCCAAAGAAACCATCATTATCTAAATCTTCAAAGCTACAACTGCTGCCAGTGGCCCTAATTGGAATACAATTATTTTTATCGTCGGCATCATGCTCTGCTGTTCCTGCTGGATAGTTGGCATAGTATCCATCTTTATCCATATCCACGCCAATACATGGAGTGGTTTGGTTTGGATCGCAAGCATTCATTGGATTCGAAATAATTCCATTTAGAGTACCTAAAGACTCGTCAATATCAGAAATCATATCTCCATCGCTATCACTATACGGATCATTTGAATTTATATCATACATATCTGGAACTCCATCATTGTCTACATCCCCATCACTTAGATTAAATGCTGTTCTAGGAGTCCAAGCTTCGCCCATTGGTGTCAAAGGAGGGGTGTTTACTTGATCAAAGATCGTTTGAAGCATCTCTTCTTCAGAGATTTGTACCGTATCTGTATAATCTTGATAATAGCCATTATGCATTGGCAAAATTCCTTGAATGTAAGAATAAGGTTGGAACTTTGGGCCACTAGATCGAGCATGTTTTCTATTTAATTGAAAGAAAGAAACCTCCTCCATAGCAACCATAT
The DNA here is from genome assembly GCA_964402245.1 of uncultured Saprospiraceae bacterium. Taxonomy (GTDB): domain Bacteria; phylum Bacteroidota; class Bacteroidia; order Chitinophagales; family Saprospiraceae; genus JAFMDF01. The sequence continues at coordinate 11,662 of CAYOBX010000070.1, forward strand.
ACTCATACCCTACATGTAATTTTACATAAGGGTAATTAATTTCTATATCTTCCCCTACGACACCGCCAGGTAGTATTAAATCAAAGTAAAATACATTATCATGATTTTTAGCATAACATATAGCCTCCATGGTATAAGCAGTATAAATATTTGAACTATCTTGTTCCCAATAAGAATTTTCAGCTATTACTTTACCAATAACAATTTGTTCTGCACTATCAATTCTATTTTGAAGACTAATAGGATAAATATTAGCGAATAATGCGTTCCCAATCAGTATACATATACCAGTCCATATTAATTTTAATGTTTTTGCCTTTTGAATAATAAACCCCATGCCTTGCTCTTTTTGTTATATCGTTACTTAGTTAAAAGTCCAATTTTACTTCGATTGATTTTCCATAAATTATAATCTAAACTATTGATAATGCCATTACCATCCGCATCTGCTGGCGAATAAGTATTGATAGCTGCACCTGAAGTTTTCCATAAATTATAATCTTCATTATTGATAACTCCATTTCCATCAAAATCTCCACTAGTCATTAAATATTGACCTCCTTTCATTTTTAATTGACCTGTACCCATAGCAGCAGTTGATTCACTTGTAAAATCATAAGTAGTGGGAACTGCTTGTATTGAATGGGCTTGACTACTTAATACTGCGAGATGATTAAGATGAAATACTGCGATATGATAGGCACCTTCATTAGCACCATTAAAGACAATTTCTTCTTGTCCATCTAATGTAATAAGTGCCCCATCATTTCTAAGAAAAACAGCTTGTTGATGGATTATTTGATCTGGGTTACTAGCATCTCTTAACTCCAAAAGCATCCAATCTACTACATTTGCAGGGATGGTAGTAACCACTTCAAAACCTGCATAATCGTATGGCGACACATTGAAAGGTTGTATTAGTGGCATGATATTATTATCTGATAAATCTGTTTTCATTGTACTAGAATTTTCATCATAATATCCTTCGATCATTATCTTTATTTTAGCTTGATTAACGCTAACAGCTGGAGTACCTGTATTATCACAGTCATCATTACCCGAAATTATTAACATAGGATCATAGGAAGAAATACAATTATCAGTTGTACTAAAAGAGATTTTATGGGCAGCGCCCTCTAATTCGTGATTATTTATATTCCGTCTCATTTCTCCATTACTGATAGAAAAATGCATTACGCTTTCTTCGTTGACAACATGAGCTAATCCATGGGCGTGCCCTAATTCATGTGAAATAATTGATTCAAGATCAAACTGAAAAAGACTAGGAGGATTTATACTATAATTCCATGATAAATTATTAGGTAAAGAAGCTGGACTTGCCAGTTCTATATCAAATTCTTTTAATCTCCAAAGTGTTTGTTCTTGGCTACAACCACTGTTTCCAGCACCCTTGTACCGAGAAGAGGTAATAGCTAATACGCCAATAGGTAATTGATCTGTAAATTGGGTAATACAAATTCCATCATTTTTTACATCTGTAGCAGTTCCTGATTGATCTAAAACAAAGTTTACACCAGTAGAACATTGCCATCTTGATAATGCTCTTTTAAAAGCACCTAAAGCTTCTGTATTTTGCAATAGGGTAGAGGCATTATTGATTTGAATAGTATAGCCACCTGTAGTATTGGCATCAATAAAATTGATTCTTTGTCTTGTATAATCTTGGAATTCCCTATAATTATGGTAGAGTGGATTTAAGGACCAATTAACAGTAATGTTAGTGGTTCCAACCACATTACCACTGCTATTTTTTACCTTCATTATACCGGTGCCTGCTCCTTTAGGCACTTTTAAACGAATAGCAGTGTCCGTCCAATAAATAATATCAGTCCCATATTCTAAAGTTATATTTCCTAACCCTCCCACATCTGCATTTGGAAATTCTATGACACCAGTAGTAGCTCCAAACCCAGTACCTTCAATAATCATCTGATGATCTGCATCAATAGTACCCGCATTGAAATCACTAGTTACTTCTCCAGCACCATTCTTTGTAGTGGTTATTGCTTTTCTATTTAATGAACCTTGCGCTATTCTGTTGTTACTATAAGTACAATTTGTAGGGTCAAACGTAATGGTCAGATAAGGAGCATTAGTAGATTCTGAAGAATTAATTGATAGAATTGCATTTGCAATTGGTAAATTATTTCTCAGCATTAATCCAAAATTAGATGCTGGAGTATCCAGCCATTCTTGAATTACGGATGAAGGAATTGTTACGAAAGTCCAGCCACTAGAATTAATAGGCTCCGATAATATTGGCGTCGTATTATAATTACCGCCTGGAGTCCAGGACTGACTTGAAAAGGAATTATTCCAATTACTGGTACCAATACCTTGATTTTGACTGCCTTCTTCCCAATCTTGATTCATTTTATTAAGCTCTAGGATCGCTCCAATATTAGCATTACTAACATGGAAAAATAACTTAGCGCTATTAACGGTAGATCCATTAAACTTTGAAACATCGAAATGAATCAATGCCCTCTTTTGTTGCGTTTCTGTTTCGTTCAAATATAGTAAAGTACTTTGACCATAATTGGTAGAAGGGCTTTGCTGATTGATCCAAGTGTCTTTAGTCGTATGGATCGTAACCTGTGCATTTGGAATACAAGGGTTGAAGTCGTCTGGATCGTACTCACGAGAATTTTCAGGGTAATTTCCATAAAAACCATCGCCATCTAAATCTATCGCTTGGCAGTTACCATTTTGAGGAGAAGGATCACAGGCACTTAGTGGATTCCAATCAGTATTTGGTTGATATACACCATCTCCATTTGTTTCTTGAGTATCTGAGATACCATCTTGATCACTATCACTATTAGGATCATTTGGGTCTATATCATAAATATCTTGTACGCCATCATTATCTAAATCACCATCACTTGGATTGAATTGATTTCTCGCTGTAAAATCACTTCCATCAGGTCTTTTAGGTGTTACATTTGTTTTATCATATATTAAACTCAATAATTGAGATTCATGCAATGGTGTACTATTAAAATAATCTTGGTAATACCCATTGTGCATAGGCAGGATTCCTTGAATATAAGAGTAAGGCTCAAATGTTGGATTACTAGTACGTGATAATTGTGTAGGTAAAATTGTGCTATTGTTTAATTCATTTAAGGCCAGCATATATTCTTGACCTATTTTTAAATTAATATTAGGATAAACCATTTGTACTTCATCTTCTACTGTACCACCAAGTAGAATTACATCTACATAATTATGATTACTCGGATTTTTAGTAAAACAAGTAACCTCTAAAGTGTAGGAGGTGTAAATGTCCGCACCCACTGCATCCCAATAACAGTTTTTATTGACTACTTTAGCCAAAATAATTTTATTAGAATTATCAATCCTATTGTCAAGGGTGATAGGATAAATCTGCGCATCTAATGAAATAACAGTTCCTATAGCAAAAAGGAAAATCAATAGATTTTGTTTCAGTATCATTTGAGCGATTAGATTAATTGATCGTCTATTCCTGCTGGGAGGAAATTTGAAAGAATAGGAAGCAATTCAATGCAACTATTTAAATGATAGTAAGTAGTCTGACAAAAATAAACTAACAACTAATTAGGTATAATCATTTGATAATCAAAACTCTGCATCTTCGCATCTCTGCGTTTATTTTTGTACTCCTACTTAAAGTGACCAAAATCATTTAGTAGCACGAGGCAGTTGCATAAAAAACTAAGCTACGAATTTTGTAGACTAATATTATCTATGGGTAACTCCCCTTTAGGGGTCGAGAGCAGCTCAAATAACCGATAAATATTAAAATTCAGTAAAAAGAATTTTTATGCGATTGCCATGTTTAATAGCAGCATGCTCTTCATATTCCAATGGAGAGTTAGTAAGGATTAAATATTTTTTTCCCTTACTAAAAGGAAGGATGACGTAATAGCAAAAATAAAAGTTATTTACTTGTTTAGTATCACTAGGACTAATGGATAAGTGACATAGATATTTTTCTTTAAGAAGTTAAACTGTACCCAATGAATTTTTCTTCAAAATAGATAGGAGAAGTAATTTGGACAAAGAAGAAAAGAATTAAAATAACTACCAGAGCAGTTAAGTTTTTGAGACAAAAAAGACTTAATGAGTATATTATTAGTGCATTTTGTCGCTATTTTATTAGCTTTTGCAGATATTGGTTAAGTATTTTTTGAGTAGCATTAAATAGGTATAATATTTTTTGAGCAGGTACTGATTTGGCTAAAAACACAAGGAAAGGGAATAGTGTGTTTTGTGATTTTTATCATACACTAAGTGACTGATTTTATTTATTAAATGATTGTTAAAAGTGAGAAGGGAGAACTTATTAACACCAATGTTATTTCACAATTTTTTTAAACGGATTTCTTGGTTTCCATTCTATTTTAGGTTGGAAATAAGATAAAACTGGAGAGAAAATTTGATTTTTTACTGCATTGGTATGCTTGCCATAATAATACAAGGGAACAGGCTTAGCACCTATAGAACTTTTAATCTCTAAAGCCGTTCTAGCGAAGTTAATTTGTTTGGACTTAGTAGTAATTCCTATTTGAATAATGTCAAATAATATATTTAAATAGGCTTGATATTTTCTATTGTTTTCTTTGTCAAAGCCTAAATAATGAGCTTCTAATTCTTCATGATTTTGGAAAGTGGTATAAAAGGCAATCAATTCATCTTCCATGAAATATCCAAAAACTCTAAATTTTTCTGGAAAATGTTCTTTAAAATTTAAGAAATATTCACCGCTTAGATAGACTACATTAAAACCCGCATTATCTGCAATAGATTTATATAAAGCATCTATTTGAGGAAGAAATGCTTTCATTAAATCAATAGTAAATTCTTTCTTACTAAAAGATTTTCCTTTTTTAAAAGCCCGTTTCGCTCGCACCCTAGACTTAGATGTCAACGCCAGTAAGTAATCATCAAAAGTTTCCCAATTTTCGGGAATATCTAATATCATATTGGGCTGTAAGGTAAATTCATTATAGGATTTACCTAATACAGCTTGCAAACCTTCTTTTTTGGTATCTGGTATATCTTTTATTATTTGCAAGGAAATGGGATGCTTCTGTTGTTTTAGATGCTCTTTCAGAACATCCAAGCCTTCATTTATGAGCTGGTGTGTAATAGTGGCAGGAATAGCTGGTGAAAAATGACTACCATGATCTCCAGTAAGTAATAAATTACCAGATATGATCGCATTCATATTGGCCATTTTTAAAATCAAGGCATTTATTTTTTGCTGATAGGCAGGTATTTTTTTATCTGACAAGGCATCTCCTACTTTTAATTGAGCCAATTGGCAATAAGCAATTCCAACTACTTTTTCTTTATCTGTAAATACTAGATACCTAAAACGGAGACCAGTAGGGGGGGAGCTTTCAAGAAAACGAAAATATGGGGTTTGTAGAAAAACATCATCTGTAGGTTCTATCTGTGCCCATTTCTCAGCAGCTTTGTCAATAGTATCATACAATTCTACCTGATAAGAATTTTTGGCTATCGAATAACTAGTCATAGTGTTTTCTCGAATAATAGAACTCATCGTTGATTTTAGACACATAATTGATCAGAACACCGAATTTGTTATATAGTTAAATGCTTGGACAAAAATACCTTCCACTTAAAATGACAAAGTAGTATTATTTATAGATTATTAAACGCTCTTGCAAAGGTAAAGTTCTAATAATTAAAAAAAAGTATTTTTTCTGCTATTCCATTAGATTGC
>CAYOBX010000071.1:0-17255 GCA_964402245.1 uncultured Saprospiraceae bacterium
CAAAGAACCATTCTGCTGAGCTTGCGAAGCAAAGCATATGTATTTATTTTTAATAACCTACGCATTTTACTTGATCTAACAATCATATATCTTTGCCATTTTCTGACTTTTTGAATATACCAACAAGAATTAAATGAAGATTCTAATTTTAGGAGGCGGTGGAAGAGAGCATACATTTGCATGGAAAATTAGCCAGAGTCCATTGTGTGAAAAATTGTTTATTGCGCCTGGGAATGCAGGTACCTTACAACATGGTACTAACTTAGCGATCAGTGTCACCAATTTTTTAGCACTCAAACAAGCGGTTATTAACCGACAGATAGATTTAGTCCTGGTAGGTCCAGAAGCACCACTCGTTGAAGGAATTTATGACTACTTTAAAGAAGATGTAGACCTTAAGCATGTTGCTGTAATAGGTCCTTCTGCAAAAGGGGCGCAATTAGAAGGGAGTAAAGCCTTTGCCAAAGAATTTATGGCCAAGAAAAATATCCCAACAGCAGGGTATCAAGAGGTAACAATTGACACTCTTGTGGAAGGCTTAGCCTATATTGATCGACAAACACCACCTATTGTTTTGAAGGCAGATGGTCTTGCTGCTGGAAAAGGAGTATTAATCATTGAGGATAAGGCAGTTGCTAAACAGGAATTGAAAGCTATGTTAGAAGGTAAATTTGGCGCAGCAAGTCAAAAGGTAGTCATAGAACAGTTCTTGGACGGCATTGAGTTTTCTGTTTTTGTAGTAACAGATGGTAATCACTATAAGGTATTACCTATTGCTAAGGATTATAAACGGATTGGTGAAGGGGACACAGGATTAAATACAGGCGGAATGGGTGCTGTTTCTCCAGTACCATTTGTGGATGCTGCTCTAATGAAAAAAGTAGAAGAACAAATCATTATTCCTACGATAGAAGGTATTAGAGAACAAGGCTTAGAATATACTGGTTTTGTGTTCATTGGGTTGATAAAAGTAGGAGCTGATCCTTTTGTGATTGAATATAATTGTAGAATGGGAGACCCTGAAACAGAAGTGGTTTTACCTCGCTTGAAAAATGATTTCGTAGAACTTTTAGTATCGCTTTCAAAAAGACAATTAGATAAAGTTAATATAGCAATTGATGATCGAACAGCTACGACCATTATGTTAGTTTCTGGTGGCTATCCCGAAGCTTATCAAAAAGGGAAAACAATTACGGGTATTGAATCTATCCAAGACAGTATTGTTTTTCATGCAGGTACTACTTTAAAAGAGCAAGAAATACGAACTAATGGAGGCAGAGTGCTCGCATTAACTTCTTTAGGAAGCGATTTTCAAGGTGCTTTAGCTATTTCTAAGGCAAATGCAGAAAAAATACAGTTTGATAAAAAATATTTTCGAACAGATATTGGTTTTGATTTATGAAATAAGAGTATGTCTAATTAAATGTTAGAAATTTAACCCCTAAGTCACGAATTCCTATCTATTATACCTTCCACTTGAGACATTTAACTCTAAGGAATGAAATAAACCCATATGATAAAGTATAAAATTATCCTATTACTGCTGATAACAAGTTTTATCAGTTGCCAAGAGAAGCAATCAACAAATGAACAAGATGAAATTGCGACTGTTCGGTGTAAATGTATGCGCCCATTGGCTGATATGAATAAAAAGGTGCAAAAACTAATGCGAGAAGGAAAAATGGAGGAGGTCCAAGCATTATTTAGTCAATTGGAGTCCTTATCTCAAGAAGCAGATGAGTGTACAGCTGTATTAGAAGTAAAATATGGTGTTCTTAATGAAGAAAGTCTACAAAAGGCGAATAATGCTATGAAAAAACAGTGTCCTGATATTGTAGAGTTACTAGAAAGAAACAAGGTGCTAGAAAAACGGTAGAATACGGTAGTAGAACTTCGCTAGAATTAGCCGTATCTTTGCTCTATGGCAACTTTTAAGCAGAGTAGAGAAGCGAGAGTAGAGATAAAATATGTTACTATACTGCGAACGGGATAAAAAAGTGATTTTGAGAAAGATGGTTTGATGGTCTGACTGTTTGATTGTCAACGTCATGCAAACAATCAAGCCATCAGACAATTTAACCATTTTACACCGAGCAGAGTATAAATAACGAAATGTCGTCCTTTTAAATGGATTTATCTCTGTTATCTGCTTTCGCTTCTCTGTTCTATTCTAAGGTCTCAAAATAGAATTACTTATCGAAGTTGTATTAACACATGTAATTAAAATAGAGGTCCTATCAAAAACCTCCTATTAAATCTAGATCATATGGAAAAATTGAAAGTGGGTATTAGTATTGGTGATATAAATGGCATTGGCTTAGAAGTTATCTTAAAAACACTAAGTAATAGAGGGATATCCAACTTATGTATCCCTGTAATATATGGTTCTTCAAAGATCGTTTCCTACCACAAGAATATTGTCGGCATTGAGGAATTTCAATTTCAAAGTCTTCGAACGGCAGAGAAGGTGCATAAAGATAAAGTCAACATTGTTAATTGCTGGCAAGAAAACGTGAATATAACCCTTGGAAAGGTTACAGAGGCAGGTGGGCAATATGCTTTAACTTCTTTAAAAAGAAGTGTTGAGGATTTGCAACGAGGATTGATAGATTGTTTGGTTACTGCACCAATCAATAAAAAATCAATGGAATTGGCTAACTTCCCTTACCCTGGCCATACAGAATATTTATTAGATGAATTCAACTCCTCGGATTGCTTAATGTTTATGATATCGGATGATCTAAAAATAGGCTTAGTCACTAATCATGAACCTGTAGGAAAGGTAGCAAATTTAATTACCAAAGAGCGAATTCTTCGGAAGTTAAAAATGATGAATTATACCTTAAAAATGGACTTTGGTATTGAAAAACCTACTATTGCTATTCTTGGTTTAAATCCTCATGCTGGAGATGGTGGAGTGATAGGAAGTGAGGAAGAAGCAACTATTCGACCCGCTATTATTGAAGCTAAAAAGAAGGGCGTATTAGCTTTTGGTCCTTTTGCTGCAGATAGCTTTTTTGGAACGACCAATTATAGAAAGTATGATGCCATTTTGGCAATGTATCACGATCAAGGATTAATTCCTTTCAAAGCACTTACTTTTGGTAATGGAGTGAACTTCACCGCAGGTTTACCTATCGTAAGAACTTCTCCTGACCATGGAACCGGTTTCGATATTGTGGGTCAAAATTTAGCAAATCCTTCTTCTTTCCGCCAAGCCATTTTCCATGCTATTGATATTCACAGAAATAGAGAAGCTTATAAAACTATGCACGATAATCCTATGGTTAAACGAACAGACAAATTTAAAGAAGACGATTTGACTGCTGGAGCATTGAAAGAAGAGGTGCTTGAAACTAAGTAAATTCTTGATGTGTAAATGAATAGGTATTGAAATGAAATGAATTGAATTATATCATATAATACTTTCAAGATGCATCTAAAGTTTTGTACACTTATTTAAAAAACTGTTAAGAAGCGAAAAAAAGGAATATCAGGACAACTGGTATTCCTTTTTTATTTTATAGCTACTTGTTTATACTTTTTAAATCTAATAGAACGTTTTTGTCTAGTCACCTACATATTAAACTTCCCAGAGGAAGAATCTATCCTTTCGTTATTAGACTTGTTATTCTTTAATCAATACTTCTATTATAAGCGATACTAGTACATTATATAAGAGTTAATCTCTAATTTTTTATTCTCCATGGTAGTAAATATTACTACTCTAAAATAATGCAACTATGTCGTACTTAATGAGAAATCCTCTACGAACTAATCTGCTAATAGCTGGCCTATTTCTATTAGCCTTAACAGCTTGCCAAAAAGATTTTGCGGAGCCAATTTTCGAAGAACCTATTGTAGAAGCAGGCCCTAAATCTTATCCCGATGTAGATAGAGCACTCTGGCCCTATTTTGAACGATTTGAGATAGCAGCTGCCGAACAAAATATGGATATTGATTTAATTCAAACAGAAACAACAGGCACTATTGAAGATATAGAAGACGAGAATGTGGCGGGATTATGTAATTATGCTACCAATAGACTAGGCCACATTGTTGAAAATCATGTTACTATAGATTTAGAGTTCTGGAATCGATTTAATGATAATGTCAAAGAGATGATTGTTTTTCATGAACTAGGACACTGTGTCCTCGGTAGAGATCATAAAGAAGGGCAATTACAAGATGGTCGATGTCTTAGCATTATGAGAAGTGGTTTAGAGCCTTGTAGAGACATTTATAACTCCGCTACTAAAGATTATTATATCGATGAATTATTTAATCCAGAAAGGTTTAACTAATTCTAACATACCATTCTTAATTATTTAGATACCTTCAGATTTTTTGAGTACTTTTAGCCGTGACAAGATGTCCAAACTAAGAGTTTGTCTAAATTTCTAGGGTATCCTTCTAAACTCGGACGTTCTGTTATTCTTGGCTGAAGCGGTTAGATGGCGAAAAGCCATCAGATCGCATGCAGTATTCTTGATATAGTACCATTTTCTGTCAAAAGTTGCGTGCGATCTGATCGTTTTAAACGACCTGACCGCTTGTCTTAATATCAATTGCTGTCCGAGCTTAGAAGGATACCCAATTTCTACTTCCTGACAACCAATATCTTAGGAACTTGAGTTTGCCTCAAAACCCTAAACGCTTGATTATCCGTTCGTACAAATTTTAGACAAGCTCTAAACCTAACGACTCATGGCTAGAAGAAAAGCAAGAATGACCGCCTTCTCTCGTTTACTACTTTTTATGGTATTTATTGGACCATTGGCATATATTGCCGCTTCCTATTATAATGGCCAAGATGGGATCAAAAATATTACTACTACCTTTCAAAAAGGGAAAGATAAAGTAAGTACTATCCTATCGGGAAAAGAAGAAAATAGAACGACTACTTCTAATAGTAGTGAGGATAGTAGCATTGGTGGTGCTTCAAACAGCACTAATCCCCCCGCTGTCTCAGCTACAACCGATCAATCCTATCAAATAAAACGATTAAAAGGACAATTAGAAGAATTGGATTTAGAGAATAGGCAATTAAGAAGAACGATTAGAGAATTAAAAGCTGAACTCGAAGCGAAATAATCTATCGCCACTCTAAAAGATCCTTGGAACAATATTATCGGATTAATCTACAATCCTGAGTTTAAAATTTAGCATGGAATTATACCTTGATTCTGCTAACCTAGCAGAAATAGAAAAAGCTTTTCAATTAGGCTTTATAGATGGATTGACGACTACCCCTACTTTCATGCATCGAGATGGCATCACAGACATTGATGCGACGATTTTACAACTCGCCAAAATAGTGCCTATCCTACAAGTAGAAGCTTTAGGCAAAACAGCATCAGAAATTGAGGCGGAAGCGCATCGCTTATTAGCCTTGGGCCTTGATAAAGCAACTACGGTATTCAAAATTCCAATATCTTTAGAAGGAGCTATGGCTTGCAAGCGATTAACGAGTCAAGGGATGTTGGTCAATATGCATCTAATATATACCTTGCAACAAGCGTATATTGCCCTATCGGCAGGAGCTACTTACGTTTGTCCATTGGTGGGTCGCTTACAGGATCAAGGACAAGATGCTTTACAATTGGTTCAGCAATGTGTGGCTGCCGTTAACAAATATCAATATCCTTCTAAGATTATGTTTTCCTCTGTTAGGCATCCAGAGCATGTGCGCAATGCTCTAAATATTGGGGTACATGCTTGTACCATTCCGTGGAAGGTATTACAACACTTAGCATCCAATCATTTTACAGATATTGGGACGAAGCAGTTTTTTGAACATACCCGGCTAATCACCTTAAAAGTTCGAGAAGTAATGCGACATCAAAATACGACCATTTCTACCAAGCAAACGATAATGGATGCACTGGTTCGAATGACCACTTCTAAATTGGGTGCCATTACTTTAATCAATAATCAAGGTCTAGTGCATGGTGTTTTTACAGACGGAGATTTACGTCGTTTATTAGAAAAAGAAGGAGATGGGGTGTTGAAAAAAACCTTGGATCAATTACCTTTTGGTACGCCAAAATCTATAGCGATAGAGGCTACTTTAATGGAGGCATCTCAAGTATTTAAAGCCCATAAGGTGGATACCTTGGTGGTGTTGAATGGAGATCAGGCAGTGGGGATGTTGGATATTCAGGATTTGTTAACGTAACACGTAGAGACGTTGCACTGCAACGTCTATCAATAAAAAAATAATTGATCTGCCAGCATTATTATAACAAACGATATTCTTTTTTAGACGTTGCGGTGCAACGTCTCTACAGTTCACACCCCCCTTCAAAACCAATCGCATCAAAACTGCTTTCTAAAAACCCTTTATTATTGCCATCTACTGCCTCCACGATCAATATATTATTTGCTCCATTTCTGATAGGACTACAGTATTCCAATAAATAATAGCTATTTGATTCTGCTTCAACAAATAAAGCAATTTCCTGAAAAGTAGCTGATAACTGATTGACATTATTAATATTGACAAATCGATCTCTTCCAAATTTTTCCAGATCATTTTTATTAATCTCTTCCCCTAATCCAACTGTGAAGAAACTAACAGCAGCATTGCTTCCATCCACCGCATCATAAGCCGTTTGTTTAGAAATTCGATTAGCCCGATCCTTACCGTCTGTAAATAAGACAATAGATACACCAGAAACACCTGAATTATCATTCAATATCATATTTGCCTCTTCCGTAATAGAGGCAACGGCTCCATAAAGATTAGTAGAATTATCATTACTTAAATCTGTTTTAATCTTATCTATACTTTCTAGTATAGATTCTTTATTAAAGGTAGGCGCTATTAATTCATGTAAATCAGCGGCCCCATCAAACCACCAAACGCCTATTTTATTGAGAGAATTTTCCGTTGGGTCAATTTCATTAATAAGAGTTCGAGTAGCGTCTTTTAGTTCTTCTTGAAAGGTTAATACACTACCACTCAGGTCTAACAATATTAAAGTATGTTGTATAAAAGATCGCTGTTCCCTTCGGATAGAACGAAGCGCTTCAAACTCAGAAATGGGTTGTAGACAGGAGTTACTCTGGGTCTGTTCGTAAATATTGAAATTAGCTTCTGTCAAGCCGGGTATGGGTTGTCCATCCTTATCATCTAATTTAAAACGAATAGAAATCTTGGAGGGGGCCGTTGTTTGTGTTTCCGTTAATTGGGTAAACACCAGTTTTCCATCAGTTCGTCTCCAACAGTCATCTGATTGTTGGACGACTAGCATATCTTCTCCTTTATTGCCACAAGAAAAAATAAGGGCTAAACTAAAGGCTAATGTTAAATAATAGAATAGTTTCATAGTGTGTATTTTATTAAGCCTTGCTTGTTTCGTAAGCTCGGTATACTGTTTTTTTATCTATAATACGTCAGTGAAATCAAAGAGTTGGTAGTTATCTCTTAAATTTCCAATTCAGAAGTAGTTAAAATAACATTAATAGACCCCTACGCTCTTATTAAAAGTTTACTAAATTTACAGCAAACTATCTACTAGAATGTATAACAACACTTCCTTACTATTAGACACTAATGACTTTCAGCCTAATACAATCAATTGGAAAAGTCCGTCTAATTTAGCCATTGTAAAATATTGGGGGAAACATGGGGTACAACTACCTCAAAATCCATCTATAAGTTTTACCCTAGAAAATGCTTTTACACAAACCGTGCTAAACTATAAACCCAAAGAATCAAAAACAGAAGGAATTTCCTTAGAGTTCTTTTTCCATGATGAACCCAATGAAGTTTTTAAAGCGAAAGTGCATACTTTCTTAGAAAGTCTACTCCCAATTTTTCCTTTCTTAACTCAGCTTGATTTGACAGTTCATTCATACAATTCTTTTCCACATTCAGCAGGAATAGCCTCTTCTGCTTCTAGTATGAGTGCATTGGCTTTATGTCTTTGTTCTTTAGAAGATGAATTATTTAAAACCCTACAAGATGATGTAGCTTTTGATCAGAAGGTTTCGTATATCGCCCGTTTAGGTTCGGGAAGTGCTTGTAGATCTGTTTATCCCAAGATGGCATTATGGGGAGAAACAGAGGGTATAGCAGAAGCATCTAATTTATATGCAATCCCTCAAGCAGATGCTATCCATGAAGTGTTCCATGATTTTCATGATGATATTTTAATTGCTAGTAAGGCAGAAAAGAGTGTATCTAGTAGAGCTGGACATGCTTTGATGGAAGGGAATATCTATGCTGCGCCAAGATTTCAGCAAGCCAAAGATCGCTTAGCTAAATTAAGAATCGCACTAAAAGAAGGAGATGTAGATACCTTTGGAACAATCGCTGAAAATGAAGCCTTGACCTTGCATGCATTAATGATGACTTCTGACCCGTCCTATATACTTATGCAACCTAGTACGCTACAAATGATTGAGAAGCTAAGAACTTATAGAAAAGATACAGGCAATCCTATCTATTTTAGTTTGGATGCAGGACCCAATTTACATGTATTGTATCCAGAACGAATTATTCACGAAGTGCGTCCCTTCATAGAAGGAGAATTAGTGCCTTTATGTGAGGATGAAGCATGGATTTCTGATTGGGTCGGTGATGGTCCTGAACAGGTTTAAATAATGATTTTTTTTAATGATGAATGAGAAATGATGAATCACTTGATGTTGACCTACATGATCATAGCATTATTTGTTAAGTTCTTCACCGATTTTTAAATTTTGTATTATCATGTAAATAATATTCCAGTCTTTGAATTATTTCTTAAGTAAGATTTTTATACAAAAGTCTCAAAAAGACGACAACACCCAAGTCTACATCAAAGAATTCATTATTTCTCATTCATCATTCATCATTCATCATTTTAAAACATGATTTACTTCGCTTCAGATTTTCACTTAGGGGTAGATGCGGATAAGCCTAGCCAAGAAAGAGAACGACAATTAGTGAGATGGCTTGATTTAATTAAGAAGGATGCAGAGGAAATATATTTAGTGGGCGATTTGTTTTTTTGGTTTGAATATAAAAGAGCTATTCCAAAGGGCTATGTACGTTTTTTAGGGAAACTAGCCGAACTCAGGGACAGTGGCATACCTATCCATTTTTTCACAGGAAATCATGACATGTGGATGTTTAATTATTTTGAAGAAGAATTAGGTATTCAAACGTACAGACAACCTATTGTAACAGAGATTAAAGGTAAAACTTTTTTTATTGGACATGGAGATGGAAAGGGCCCTAATGACTATGGATATAAGCGATTGAAAAAAATATTTGCTAATCCCCTTTGTCAATGGCTTTTTGAGAGACTTCATCCTAATTTTGGTATTTGGTTAGCCGAAAAATGGATTGCAAAAAGTAAAGGCAAAAAGCCTGTCCCAGTCACCTTTCAAACAATTGAGCAAGAATGGATTTATCAATATGCTAATCGAAAATCTACGCAGATTTTTGCTGATTATTTTATTTTCGGACATCGGCATTTACCTATTAATACTTTATTAAAGAATGGTAATAGCCGCTATATCAATTTAGGAGATTGGTTGTTTCATAATTCTTATGTAGTATTTGATGGAACGACTATCAAACATTGTTTTTTTGAAAGCGAGCGAGAGGTTGTCTATTCTTAAAGAAGGGAGATTGTTTAAAAAGATATTTAGATTTTGTATTGAACGCAGAGGTGGAGAGATGCAGAGAACAAATATGACTTTGCATCTCTCCACCTCTGCATTCAAAAACTACTTCTATGAAAATTACTAAATTATTGATCGGAGGTATACTATTATTAGGTTCTTGTAAAAGTATGGATTGTGGCTGCCCCATGGCAAATAGATCTGTCGAACCCACAAAAAAAAAAATAGTCCATAGTAATAATACTATGGACTACTCTTTGAATAAAACAGAAGAAGTTATTCAGATGTCAGGCTGTCAATAACACTTAAGCTAGAAGTGGTCAACGTCATAAATCTGACCTCTGACAGTTCCGTTAGCGTAAGCTAACCAGAATGATCTGACTTCTGACTTCTGTTTTTTAATTTAATCGAATCTCATCATCATTCCGATCAAAAAATTTGTACTGATTAACTGCAAAGTCATCATCTGAAGTTACTTTGATCCATTTATAATATTGACGATACCATTTGACTACCTGGCTAGTCAATAAGCCTTTCTTTAAGTAGGCGGCAATATACGGATGAACCTTTAGATATATTTTTGACTTAGGTCTAGAATTAATAATAAATTCTAAATCCCGATTAATATCATCTGTCAATAAAATTGTTGCATTTACTTTTCCTGAACCATTGCAACTTGGGCATATTTCCGCAGTGTTAATCTTCACTTCTGGTCGTACTCTTTGACGAGTGATCTGCATTAAACCAAACTTAGATAAAGGCAATATAGTATGCTGTGCTCTATCCTTACGCATGGCCGAACGCATAGCAGATAATAATTTTTTCCGATGATCTGCATTTCTCATATCAATAAAATCAATGATAATCAAACCACCAATATCCCTTAAACGCATTTGTCTAGCTATCTCATCTGCGGCTTCCATATTGACTCTTAACACCGCTTCTTCTTGATTCGTACTTGGGGTCTTCGGCCCACTATTTACATCAATAACATGCATGGCTTCTGTGTGCTCAATTACTAGATAAGCACCACTATTCATCGTAGCAGTTTTCCCAAAAGAAGATTTAATCTGCCGTGTAACACCATGTACATCAAAAATAGGTTTATTACTACTATGAAGATTAACAATCCTTACCTTTTCAGGTGCAAAGGATTTCATGTATGTTTTTATATTCGAATATAGTTCTCTATCATTGACAACGATTTTATTAAAAGAATCACTCAAAACATCTCTTAGAATACTAGATGCTTTATCCAATTCACTCAACAACTTAACGGGAGCTGTTTCTTTTTGCATTTGGTAATAAATGTCTTCCCATTTTTTCACCATTAAGTTGAGTTCCTCATGTAAATCTGCCACACTTTTGCCTTCAGCCGCTGTTCTAATAATCAAACCAAAATTTTTAGGTTTGATGCTTTCTGCAAGTCGCTGCAGTCTAGTTCGTTCTTCCGAATTGGATACTTTTTTAGATACAGCTACAATATTAGAAAAAGGAGTCATTACTAAAAATCGACCAGGAATAGTGATTTCACAACTTAGTCTTGGTCCTTTGGTAGAGATAGGTTCTTTGAGGATTTGAACTAGTATTACCTGACGCTTTCTTAAAACTTGATCAATTTTACCAGTTTTAATAATTTCTGGCTCAAAAGAAAAATTATCAAGCATCGGCGATGATAAAGAATTAGAAGTAGCTCCGTCTGTATATTTAATAAGAGAGGTAAGCTTAGGTCCTAGATCTGTATAATGCAGAAATGCATCTTTCTTGTGGCCTATATCCACAAAAGCGGCATTTAGTCCAGGCATTAGTTTTCTTACTCTGCCTAGAAAAATGTCTCCAACTGTAAAATTATTATTCGTTTTCTGAAAATGTAATTCTACTAGTTTTGAGTTCTCCAAAAGGGCAATTTCTACCTCTTTCGCAGTACCATTAATTATTAAGTCTTTTTCCACAGTACATGTGATTTTACTGTACTTGGTGATCTATTTGATTAGCACTAAATCGCTATACATATAGCGGAAGTTCTAGACCTTTAACCTTGATTAAAAGTCTACTTTCTTTTACTAAGAATACCAGATTTGCTAAATAAGACAATATCACCTTATTGGGCAAGTCTATTGTTGAATTGGAACTTGGAAAGAACAGAAAGAAATCTGATTTAAAAAAATCACACGAGACTTCTTCTTAATAAAACGAATGCTCCTCTTGGGTAGATATATACAATTGAGACTCCATAAAGATTAGAATATAGGAGACAACCAAGAGGTTAGAGTAGTTTGAGTCAGGTAGTAGGATTATCTTTTCCCACAATAGGTGGGATGCTCCCAAAGTGTTGTGGTGCAATTGTAACAACGACTAAAGTATTCCTATTCGAATACATTATTATCATTTGTTGATACTAATCTTAATGCAACAAAATGTAAAGGAGTAATGGTTTTTATTTCACATCAATTATTACTCCAAGTTCTTAATAACGACAATAGTAGAAATGCACTGATAACAATCAGTATGATCTCTTCTAGAAGCAAAAAATGAAAGACTATTTTAAAAACAGATTCGTCCTCCAACACGATAGCTGGACGACGATTCTCTTTTATTTCTTTCAAACCCTAATTTGTAAAAAATCAGATAGATACCAAATAAGAATTTATATTTTATCGGTTCTTCTTCTTATGTCTATTTTTGCGAAGACGCTTTTTACGCTTGTGTGTCGCAATCTTATGTCTTTTTCTTTTTTTACCGCAAGGCATATTTTAAAACTTTATTATATTAAATAGTTTTGGAATTTTTTTCCCAAAACAAAAATTATTATCTCTTGAATAACAACATAACTATTTACATTGTTTTTGAAAAGAAGCTGCTTGAACCATATCCCCTAAACCTTCATAAGCTTTTGACAAAAGGCAATAAGCAGATTTATTGTCAGGAACGATATTGATGACTCTTGTCAATCTATCAATCGCTTTTTCATATTGGCCTGTTTGAAGCCCCAACCTACCCAAATTGAACAAAACTAAGGGATCATTTGGATATTGCTTATCATATTCTAGCAACATCAAAATACCTTTCATCGCATTCTCCTTTGGCGGGCGTTCTACATAACATAAAGCTAGATTTACTTTTGATTGTATATCCTTAGGATCTAAGGATATAGCATTTTCAAAGGCAGAAACAGCTTTGTCCATTGAATATTTTTTAACCTTTTCCTCAAATTTCCCCTTAAAGGTAGCTGCAAAAGAAGTGCCTGTTATCGACCATGCCTCTACTGAATTATCAATTAGAGCAATTTGCTCTGCATAAAACCCTGCAATATGCGGTTGTCCATATTCATACCACTTACCTGAAAGTTGCTTGAACAACTCTACTTTTGAACTATCCGACGTAGCTGCCTCAATTTCTTTTTCCAAAGCTATTAATAAAGCGGCTTGATTCGGGGAAAGCGTACCTTGAACATCTCGAATTAAATTAGAAATGTCTGTATTTTGAGTAGATAAAACCCTATTTCTTTCAATAGAGTTAAACTTTCTAGGTTTAGTATCAAGTCCGAAGTACAAGAGACTAAATAGTCCCAAGCCCATTATTATTAAAATGGATTGTAACTTTGCCATTTGATTAACTTTTTTCAGAAAGAGTGCGCAAAGGTACAAAAACTAATACTAAAATGCCTGCTTACTATACGTTTATATAAAAGAAACATATCTCTTGAAAGTCTTTTACATACGTCCACTCTCATCTGATGAGGGCAAGGAGGTTACATTGCCTTTTACGTGCTCAACAAAAATCTTAGCAGGCTTAAATGCAGGAATATAATGTTCTGGTATTTCGATAGCTACATTCTTTTTAATGTGTCGTCCAATTTTTTTAGCTCTTTTCTTTACCACAAAAGAACCAAATCCTCTTATGTACACATTCTCTCCTTCGGATAAAGAAACTTTTACTTCCTTGAAGAAGGATTCTAAAGCGACCAATACATCTACCTTCGCAATTCCTGTTTTTTCTGAAATGGCAGCGACTAAATCTGCTTTTCTCATATTATGGACTGGTTTATAATAAGTTATAAATATTAATATACTTTATTAGAAAGCGGCAAATTTCGTTTAAATTTTCTTTAATTGAAAGAAAATTTAAAATTTTTTTACCTAAAACAGGAAATCAATTATTAGAATTAGTTTTTATTGCTATTTGATTATCAAGTTTTTATAAGTTTACAAAATCTTTCTTTATCAATTATAGCCTTCTTTCTATTTTAAATCACTAGATTTCCAATAATTTCCATACGAAGCATTTTACTCCTTGTTACTTTTTATATCGTCGCTTTACTTAACTTTGCAGATTATGGTTTATTTTTTTGTATAAAAAAAAGACTATATGTAGTTTTCTGGTTCTCTTTGCTACATTTTTTGGAACAGAGAATAGAAAGTAATAAACAGAGTTCAATAAATTTTATCTCTGTTCTTTGCTCTCGCCTCTCTATTCTATAATACTCCAAAAATAAAATTCTATATGCTTTTATCTATGACAGGCTTTGGTCGAGCAACTGCCTCCTTTGAAGAAAAGGATATTGCTGTTGAAGTTCGATCACTAAATAGTAAATTCACAGATGTCCGTATTAAAATTCCTCAAAACTACCGGGATAAAGAGCCTGTTTTAAGAAAAATACTGGGAGATAAGATCAAAAGAGGTAAAATAGAATTAAATTTAGATATCACTGCTCCTGATGGAGATGAGTCTTTTGCTTTAAATGGGACGCTTCTAAAAAAGTATTATAAAGAGTTGTCGACAATTGCAGAGGAACTAAATATGCCCAAAAGTGATTTATTACCTGCGATACTAAGACTTCCAAATGTTGTTGCTCCTTCTGGTAAAGAAATTAGAGAAGAAGAATGGAATGCTATTTTACAAGTATTACATAAAGCACTTGATAATTTTACTAATTTTAGAAAAACGGAAGGAAAAGTATTAGAAACAGATTTAATATTACGAATTAACAATATTCAAAAATATCTGTCTGCTATTCCACCATTTGAGGAAGAGCGAGTAGTAAAACTACGAGCAAAGCTTTTAAAAAATTTAGAAGAAAACTTTAGCAAAGATCGAGTGGATCAGAATCGTTACGAACAAGAGGTGATTTATTATTTGGAAAAAATAGATATTACGGAAGAAAAAGTGCGCTTGGGACAACATTGTAAATATTTTCTAGAGCAACTCAAAGAACAGGCTACTAGCAAAGGCAGAAAATTAAGTTTTATCAGCCAAGAAATAGGTAGAGAAATTAATACTTTGGGAGCTAAAGCATATTCTTCGGATATACAGAAGTTGGTCGTAAAAATGAAAGATGATCTGGAGAAAGTGAAAGAACAAATTGCTAACTCTGTTTAGTTATTAAACCCAGAGGTGGGGAGATGCAGAGAACACGTGTAACTCTGCATCTCCCCACCTCTGCGTTCAATACATATATCAAGCTAATGGGAAAAATGATAATTATGACCGCTCCTTCTGGAGCTGGGAAAACTACTATTGTAAGGCATTTATTAGAAAAAATAGACCGCTTGTCTTTTTCTGTTTCTGCCACAACCAGAGCACCTCGAAAAGGAGAAGTGGATGGTAAAGATTATTATTTTTTATCTGAGAAGAAATTCAAAAAAAAGATAAAAAAAGGTGCTTTTGCAGAATGGGAAGAAGTCTACCCTGGCAAATACTATGGTACTTTAAAAAAAGAAATTAAGCGAATCTGGAAAGAAGGAAAAGATGTTGTATTCGATATTGAAGTCAAAGGGGCTACTAATATTAAACGAATTTATAAAGATAAAGCTTTAGCTATTTTTATAAAACCTCCTTCTATAGAAGAATTATTAAACAGGCTGCAAAAAAGAGATACGGAAAACTCTAATAGTATTAAAGAAAGAATAAATAGAGCTAAGGAAGAGATGACCTATCAAAACAATTTCGATATTGTTTTAATCAACGATGTACTTCCTATCGCATTAATCGAAGCAGAAGAAATTGCATCAAATTTCCTTATTCAAAAAGAAGAAATAGTTATAGAAGAAGAAAAATCAGTCGTAGTAAAAAAGAAGAAAAATGATAAGAAGAAAAAGAAAGAAGGGAAATCAGGAAAAAAGAAATCTACTAAAAAAAACAAAAAAGATTCAACCAATATCAATTGGTAATAAGTACTCAAAACAAGACTAAAACATGCAGCCGAAACAGCTTGTCACACAAGGTATCCAAGTGAGCGTTTTACAAGAATACAAGGAACATCTTTCTACTCCTGAAACAAGTAAATTTATTTTTGCTTACCATATTACTATAGAAAATGTAGGCGAATCGACCATGCAATTATTACGTAGGCATTGGTTTATTCAAGATTCTTTAGGCCCTATCAGAGAAGTGGAAGGACCGGGAGTTGTAGGAAAAACACCTATTCTAGAACCAGGAGACAAATTCAATTATAATTCTTGGACTGAAATGAGAACCACCATTGGCAGAATGTATGGTTTCTTTACCTTCCAAAAGGATCCTAATAATGAATTGGTGGAAGTAGTCATCCCTTCATTTGAATTAGTCACTTCCTTTAAATCAAATTAAATTTGCAAGAAGGCATCGTCATCAAATCCACTGGCAGTTGGTACTTCGTTAGAACGAAAGATGGGACTATTTATAATAGCCGAATTATCGGTAAATTTCGATTAGAAGGTAAAAAAGTAACCAATCCCGTAGCCGTTGGAGATCATGTAATGATTGCTCTAGAAAGTGATAATACCGCTCAAATAAAAAAAATTCTTCCTCGTCAAAATTATGTCGCTCGACAGTCTCCTAGAAAAAAGCATTTCCTACATATTATTGCCAGCAATATTGACCAAGCTATCCTCTTTATTACCATCGCACAACCTAAGCTTAAACAAGGCTTTATTGATCGATTTTTATTAATGATGGAACCGCATAATATTCCAACTACTATTGTCTTCAACAAGGCGGATGTATACAATGAAGAAGATATGCGTATTTACGAGGTCATGGAATATATTTATGAAGCCATTGGCTACCAAGTCTTATTGACTTCTGCGGAAACAGGTAAAGGTATCGACGATTTAAAAGTACTCTTAAAAGACAAAACCACTTTGATAAGTGGACAATCAGGCGTTGGCAAATCTACTGCTTTAAATGTCCTTCAATCAACACTAGATCTAAAGACCGCCGATATTTCAGACTATAGTGGAAAAGGACAACATACGACCACTTTTGCAGAAATGCATCCACTAGATTTTGGAGGTTATGTAATAGATACTCCTGGTATCAAAACACTAGCTTTTACCAATTTAGAACCGATGGATGTGGCACATAATTTTCGAGAGTTTTTTGAAGCTTCTAAGAATTGTAAGTTCCATGACTGCTCTCATCGAAATGAGCCAAAATGCGCTGTCAAAGATGGGATCGAGGGTGGCACTATTAGTGAATTGCGCTACTTAAATTATATACAAATTTTAGAGGAAATAGAAGATCAAAATTATTGGGAACGGCATAAGGATATGTAATTAGGAGTCAGGGGTCAGGCTAATTAGATGTTGACACTCCTGACTCCTCAGGTTGACCGAGAATGGTTAATCTGACAGACTTGCAAAGTTTTGCAACTTGGT
>CAYOBX010000072.1:0-15631 GCA_964402245.1 uncultured Saprospiraceae bacterium
CCTCACGCCTTGAGTAGCAACAAAATTACTTCGTTTTAGTGTGCATTTATTTCTGAGTTGCACCACTACGGCACTAAGTCTATTCCAAAAAAAAATTGTGCGGCGAATGTCCGTCAACCGTTAGTGAAACGGCCATCAACCGTCTACCGAATAAAGTCTATTTAGAAATGAAAAAACTATTTATCCTACTATACCTATGCTCCTCCACTATACATATAATCCAAGCACAAGACCTCCATTTTTCAAATTACCAACAATTCTTTAGTTATTTCAATCCTGCTACCACAGGTGATGTTACAGAAGGGATAAAAGCAACCGTACAATACCGAAGTCAATGGGCTCAATTACCTACAGCCTATAGAACGATGGGACTACAAATTGAAAAAAAAACAAAACGGTTTGCATGGGG
This sequence comes from uncultured Saprospiraceae bacterium, assembly GCA_964402245.1. Lineage (GTDB taxonomy): Bacteria > Bacteroidota > Bacteroidia > Chitinophagales > Saprospiraceae > JAFMDF01. The sequence goes on from CAYOBX010000072.1 coordinate 410, forward strand.
AGGAGTACTTCATCAAAATGGAGCAGGTAGTAGTTCGTTACAAACAACAGGAGGATTATTCAATACGGCATATTATCAATCTGTAGGAAAAAGTGGTAATTATTTAGTCTTAGGAATAGGCTTAGGTTTTATTCAAAAAAGGTTTGATCCAACTACTTTAAGTTTTGATAATCAATTTCAAGCAGGCGTTGGTTATGATGCCACACTTGGTAATGGAGAACTTTTTGATAACACCAATAGCACTCATCTAAATTTTAGTATTGGAACAACTATCAATAATATAATTCCATTACACAAACCCTTGCAAACACAATTAGGAATTGCCTTCGTTAATAGTCAAAATCGAACGACTAGCTTTGCAAATTTTACAAGTGTCCCGAGTACAAAATTGGTTATTCATGGTAAAGTCAGTTATCCATTAAGTAAATCAACATCTACAAATCCTCATTTTCTTTTTCAACGACAAGGAGTCCACCAAGAAATAATAATTGGAAATAAGCTTAAGCATACAATCAAAGAAGCCATTCAAGTTACAGGAGGAATAAGTTATAGGTGGCAAGATGCGATCATTTTAGCTACAGGAATTAAGTGGAATAACCAATCCATACATCTTTCCTATGATATGTCCACCCCAAGTAAATATCAAACAATAAGTAACTTGAAAAGTTTTGAGCTAGCTTATAGCATTAATATTAATGGTCAAAAAAAGCCTTATAACAAAAAATATAAAAAGTATAAAAGAACCAATAAATCCAGAAGTTTTGATCCCAAAAAATTACCCGAAACAAAAGATACGGATAAAGATGGAATTATAGATCAAGAAGATAGTTGCCCAAACATACCTGGCATCATCGACAATCAAGGTTGTCCTGACACTACAAAAGATACAGACAAAGATGGAGTGCCTGATTCTGAGGATACTTGTATCTATCTACCTGGACTGAAAGCTTTCAATGGTTGTCCAGATTCTGATAAAGATGGAATTCCTGATCTATCAGACGATTGTCCATACCTACAAGGATCGGTTGATACAAATGGCTGTCCTACTCTATCAAAAGAAACTCCTACTATACAAGATTTATTAATAGAATTCGCAACTAATGAGGCTACTATCTCCTCCAAAGCTGTTCAGCAATTGAATAAGTGGAAAGAACAATTAACTAAACTAGATAATTTTAAAATTATGATAGCTGGTCATACTGACGCAGAAGGAGATGCGGCTTATAACTATTCGCTTGGACAAAAACGAGCAACTGCTATACAACAGTGGTTACAGCAACATGCGTTGATTTCACAAGAAATCGAAACTATGTCTTATGGTGAGATACAGCCTAAAGAAAATAACAAATCTTCGCTTGGAAAAGCAAAAAATAGACGGGTAGAGGTAATTATAGTTTTATAAAAAACTAGATTTAAAAATTCCCAAAATTGGAATCAAATCCCAAACGGGGAACATACTATTTTATTTTAATATTTGTAAAAAAATGATTACTAGTTAATTAAATTAGAATTTTCACTTGGCACTAGAATAGCATACTAAGAAGTAGAAGTTGTTTAAAAAATGTACTCTTCAACAACTTGATAATGATAATGATAATGTAAAACACAATTCCTAAATTCTAGCGTATGAAAAACCTAGGCATTCTTGCGGCCCTACTCCTCTCCCTCCTAACCTCTTGCACCAGTAGTCAGCGATTATTCACTAGCGATGCTTCTCCTTCTCAAAATGATGAAATTCGTGCAAAATATTTTCAACCTAAAGACCCCATATTACAAGCTGGAGATAAAATCACTTTCAGTATCTGGGGACATGAAGATCTGAGTATTGGTTCTGTCAACAGTAAATTTGCCTCTAATAAAGAAACCGGAAAATGGTTGGTATTAGATGATATGGGAGAAGTTAATCTACCAAAGATTGGTCGAGTTAAGTTAGCTGGTTACAATCTAAAAGAAGCCAATTATTTATTGGAAGAAAAATATGGAATCCACCTCAAAGATCCTATCATCAATACTCGAGTAGTCAATCATTTTGTAACCATCCTAGGAGAAGTCAACAGTCCTGGCAAGTATGCATTAAATAATGAGAAAGTGAACTTGGTCCAGTTATTAGGAGAAGCCAAAGGATTCACAGAATACTCTGATAAACAACATATCAAAATACTCCGAGAAGTAGACCATCAAACCATAGAACTATGGATTAATATGACTGATATCATTGCTGCATCTGATTACAATATAATCCTTCAATCAAGAGATATAATTTACGTTGCCCCAACAGATAAAAAATCAGGAGATGATCTATTAAAGAGAGCTACACCAATAGCAGGTATTGCCACCGCAGTTGCAGTACTCGTATCCGTTCTTTTGAAATAATGATTATTTATCAATTCTAGTTACTGAACTAGGTTTTTGTTTTGACACTCGACAAAGAATCTAAATAATTAACATACTATGAGTCAAGTACTTTATAAGGTAGGGTACTTGAAGAATTCCAATAAACTACACGATTAACTTATTACAGGCAGTAGTGCAAAATGATGAATGAGAAATGATGAATGATGAATACCAAATAGGACGTAGACATATCCTAGTCAACGTCTCGCAGATTCATCATTTCTCATTCATCATTCATCACTTCTCAATTGCCTGCAAAAGAATCGTATGAATCTTAGAAAAGAAATTAAAAATGTAATCCTTCCCCTACTCAAAGCCTCTCCAATACTCTTTGCAATGGTCTTCCTAACGATCCTCATTGCTAGACATGGAATTGCCTATTTGCCTGAAGAGTATCAGTCAATGGGTGGTATAAAAATCAATAATTTAAATTCTAGTCAAACTGGCTTTGATCTGTTTCATACAAAGAATAATAATACCCCCATGCAAAATGAAACCTTCTTGACAGAGATTGAAATTTTCAAATCTAAAAATTTAATTAAAAAGACCATTCAACAATTAGATTGGGAAATGAGTATCTATCGAGTTGGAGAAATACGCACCAAAGAACTTTACCTTAATCGACCTTTTCAAATTAATTACACAATTAAAAAAGAGGATGTTTATGATAAAGAATTCTATTTACGTTATCAAGGGAATGCTGTATTCCATTTATCTGAATCTGAGGAATCAGAGGGAAGTTTTACACCTATCATCATCGGAGATACCATTAATCTGAATCAACTCTCCTTACAAATAGTAAGAGTAGATTCTTTTTTATTAGAAAATCCAAATAGTTTATCTATAGGTGATAAATTCGCTTTTAAAATTAATAGCCTAGATAAATTAGCTAGCACCGTTAGTAGCAAGAGTTTGTTTGTTCGACCTGTTGAAAAAGATATTTCCATCATTAAGATTTATTACAATCATGAGTTGCCTATAAAAGCGCAAAATTTTGTCGATAAATTAATGAATACGTACATCTCAGAGAGTAGAGTTTACAAAGAAGAAATGTCTGATGAAACGATCACTTATCTCGAAGAACAATTAAATAAGGCTAAGAAAAAATTGAATATAGCGGAATCTAAATTAGCTACTTATAAAACAAATAATCAATTAGTAAATACCAGACAAGAAACAGAAACTCTATTTAGAGAAGTGGCCCAATTGAGTAGACAGAATATGGATTTTGATTTACAGAAATCCATATTGGACCAATTATATCAAAGATTAGCAACAGGTAAAAGTGTAAATGATTATGCCCCTAATTTTAAAGCTTTAAACAATCCTGTTTTTCAAAATTCTTATACGCAATTACAGGCATTGGAATCAGAACGACAAGATTTAGCGATACAGTATACATCAGAAAGTCAAGAGATCACTAACATGAACGGAAAGATCAATACGCTAAGATCTTTTCTAAATGAAAGTGTAAAAACTGCTTTAGATAACTTAATTACACAGCAACAAGAAATTAAGCAAAATATAAATACCAATAATAATAAGGTATTAACTTATCCAGAGAAGGAAAGAAAATTGGCTATTCTAGAAAGAGACGTTTCCTTGAATGAGAATATGTATACTTATTTAATGAAAAAAAGAACAGAATTAGAGATTAGTCGATCTTCTAATCTGTATCCTCATAAAATAATCGAGGAGGCCAATTATCCGAAGGAATTGATTGCCCCAAATGGTTCTTTAATTATTGGTTTATGCGTATTCTTAGTATTAGGATTTGGGATTTTATTAGTCTATATCTATCACTACTTTCAAGCAAAAATTAATACAAAAGAAGACATTGAAGATGCGCTAACTATTCCTTTAATGGGTACGGTGTGGCAAAACAAAAATAATCAATTTCATGCATTCGAAATAGTGTCTGGTCTATTGGCAAATATATTCAGATTGCCAGCATCCGATACTGCAGGAGAAGGAAAATTATTAATCGTTTCTTCTCTAAATGAAGGGGCAGGAAAATCTTTTGTTTGTAAAAACTTAGCGCAAACTATCGCTGCATCAGGATTAAAAACATTATTAATTGATATGGATGTCCGCAAGCCTAATTTACATAATAATTGGAATTTGCATAATGTAGGCGGCGTAAGTGCTATCGTAAAAGAGTCACTCAATCCATTGCTAATTGTTGCCCCTACTGGAGAAGAAAATTTAGATTTATTACCAGCAGGACAACAAATTTCTAGTGCCTTATTATTTTCCAATAGGACCACTGATTTTATAAAAGAATTGAGGCAACATTATGAAATGATTATCATTGATGCAGCTCCGATTGGCATTGTTCCTGACGTTATTCCATTAATGCAATATAGCACTGCTAATCTTTTTATAGTAAGGGCTGGTCATACCAAACAACGGTATGCTAGTCGCATACAAGAATGTTTTTCAGACTGGAATATTCCAAATTTACAATTAATTCTAAATGGGGTGACTCCTTCTAAAAAGTATATTGGGTATGTTGGGAGGAATAAGGAGAGATTTAGTTTGAATAATAGTTTTAGTAAAAATTAATAAATTCTCAGAAATAAAAAATTTCTAAAGTTGAGTAGGCTTATTACTTTTAAAAAAATGGGCATATGAATTATAGATTTTTTCGATATTTTCAGATGGTTGTTTATTAACGAGTAACAAGTCTAATATAAATTATTTAGTTCCAAAGTAGGATATGAAAGAGATTAACAATATAAAAGCTATCCTCCAAAAAGATAAAAACAAAATACTAACCTTACTAGATCAAGCAATCGTGAGTGGAGGAAATTTTGTTTTAGCCTTAGTATTGATTCGGATATTAGGCTTAGAGACGTACGGACTTTTTGCAATGCTATGGATAGGGATTTTATTTAGTTTAAGTATGCACCAATCTTTTATTACTAAACCCTTAATGACTTTGGCATCTAGTAGAAAGGATAGTCAATTAGGGAATTATTTTCATACTTTATGGAAGATACAATTATGGAGTAGTCTTATTTTATTATTTGGGATACTATGCTTTGCCAATATAATAGAGACAACATCTATTGATTGGTTACGATACATACCATTAACAGGGGGGATAGCTATTTGTTATTTACTACAAGATTTTATAAAAAAAACCTATTTCTTACAACAAAAAATTATTCAACCTTTATTGATAGATAGCATCACCTACGGACTACTCTTTATAGATTTACTGGTTTTGGAATACTTAGGGATGAGTAGTTTATGGAATACTTTAATGCTATTATTGGGCAGTTATGCTATTAGTAGTTTATTATTCTGTAAACCTTTATTTCAAAAAGATACAACTATTATTTCGCCATCTTGGCTAGCAATAATACAAGAACATTATCATTTTTCTTATTGGTTGTTGGGCACTTCATTACTACAATGGTTCTCTGGAAATTTTTTCCTAGTGGCTGCCGCAAGCACCTTGGGGACCATTGCAGTAGGAGCAGTACGAATGAGTCAAAATTTAGTTGGACTCTGTCATGTTCTATTCTTAGCAATGGAAAATATCGTACCTGCTGAAGCTGCTCAACACTTTTCAACGAATGGAAAAATTTCTTTAATTAAATACTTAAAAGAAACAAGTATAAAAATGGGAGGGCTTCTGTTCATCCTATTAGGTACGATGACTTTATCCGCTTCTTTTTTTATACAGATTTTATACGGTACAGATTATGCGACTTTCAGCTATGTCGTATGGGGATATTGCCTATTGTACTTTATTGTGTTCTTTGGCTACCCTGCTCGATATTACTTTAGAACCATTCAATTCACTAAGCCCATATTTTTCGCTTATTGTTTGAGTGCAATTTTTAGTATGGTAGCCGCTTTTCCCCTAGTACAAACTTGGGGTATTATGGGGCTAATAGTCGGATTAATCGTGAGTCAATTATTGACTTTATTTACCTATCTATTCTTTCTGTCTGATGGTAGAGTCAATCCACAAGAGGGAATTAGAGGGCAGGTTTCTGCAAAAATGCTGTAGCTTTAATATTTTTTAAAATAAAATCTATGCAAATTATACACATCGCCTTAGGCAAAGCCAATCCTGAAAGAATGAATGGGGTAAACAAAGTGGTCCATCAATTAGCTAGTACTCAAAAAAAGCTGGGTTATGATGTAGAGGTTTGGGGAATAGCTAACGATTTAGTGCCTAATTATCCAGAAAGAAATTTTAGTACCCTATTGTTCCAACAACAAAAAAACAAAGGGCTATCTTCTGAATTAAAGATGGCATTGCATAATTTGCCAAGTACAGCCAGAGTACACATACATGGCGCATTCATAATCGAATTTTATAAGATCACTAGAATACTAAAAAAGATAAAAGTTCCGTATATTTTCACACCACATGGCTCTTTTGTAGAAGCAGCTATGAAAAAAAATAAGTGGATTAAAAAAGTATACTTTCAATTATTTGAAAAGCAATTAATTAAAGATGCTAAAGCCATTCAATTACTTGGTATTAATGAATTTACACATTTAGATAAATTAGTCCATGTTTCTCATAAGCAACTAATACCTAATGGAATTGACCCTAATAAAATACCAAAGGTAAACGGTTCGGAGAATATGGAATTAGTATTTGGATTCTGTGGTCGAATAGACATTTATCACAAGGGACTTGATTTAATGTTAAAAGGCTTCCAATTGTTCTTAAAAAAAGGAGGAAAAGGTCGGTTAGAATTAATTGGAGATGGTAAAGATCGACCAAAATTGCAACAACTTTCTAACATATTAGGGGTTACTGAAAAAATAACATTTCATGGCGCACTTTTTGGATTAGAAAAATTCCAAACTATCAAGAAATTTGATGTTTTTTTACATACTTCTCGTATGGAAGGTTTTCCAATGGCTGTCTTAGAAGCCGCTGCACTTTCTGTACCTTGTATTACCAGCGAAGCAACGAATATTAATACCTATATTAAAAAATTCGACGCTGGATTTCCCCTCACTCAAAATACTCCCACCTCGATAGCGCGCACAATGGAGAAATGTGCAAAGGCATTTAAAAAAAATACGTTACAACAGATTGGTCATAATGGCCGAACTATGGTTGATACTGCTTTTGATTGGAATAATATAGCAGCGGACCTAGTGGCCACCTATGCAGCATAATTAGCTGATTTTTATAATTTGTTTTATAGTTGAGTATCACGCGGGTCGCTTTCTGCGCTCCCGTGATTTTAATCTTTAGAATTTTATTGGTTTTAAGTTTTCGGGGGCGCAGAAAGCGACCCCAAAACAGGAAACCAAACGATTCCTAAGTGCAATAATATGCAAGAAAAAAATAACTATACAAGTAATTTATTAGCCTTTGGATTGCTCTTAATTATTGGCCTGAGAATTACTAGTTATTTCACATTATTTACTCAGTCTGTTGCTTTGACTCAGTTGGTCAAAACAGTCCTACGAGTTATATTAACAGGTATCTGTTTTGTATGGTTAAAACAACTGAAAGTTAAATTTCCAAAATATAAAATCGAATTCCAAAATATAACACCCATACTACTCTATTGCTGTTATCTATTATTGGGAATCATTTCTATCTTCTGGACCTCCTCTGTTCGATATACTATTTTGCAGTTATCAATGATTATAGAAGCATTGGTCTTTGCTTGGTTTTTCTTACAGCTCGTTGCCTTCTATAATCATTTGACCGATAATCATGCTCGATTTAGTTGGCTTTTCGGACATGCTACTATGTGGATATGTATCGCTTTTATGTTGGGATTATTTTTTGATCCAGATACTTACTATCGACAAACACATGGTGGAGAAGTTTCTAGATTAGGTGGCTATATTATCAATCCTAATGAGTTGGGGATGCTAGCAGTATTAGGAGCAGTGATGGCCTATACAGAAATGCGTACCGTACCTTTTAAAGCAAGTCAATTATTTATATTAATTGCATCAGTCGCAGTATTATTATTAACCCAATCAAGATCTTCCTTGGGTGCATTTTTAATAGTGACTGGTATCTGTGTAATTATGTCTGGCAATAGAATGATCATTCTCGGATCTATTGTAACAGCAGTATTTGCTTTACCGGTATTAGTACAAACGATCATCTTAAAGCAAGGTGATGTAGAAGAAGTAATGAGTATGACAGGTCGTCTTCCTTTTTGGGAAGATTTGATCGCATATGGTTTTCCTAAAGAACCACTGTTAGGATACGGATTTATGAGAATTAGCTATAGTGATAAATTTGATGCGATTCATTCCTATGCTGCTGGGATGACACACAATACTTTCATACAAGTGCTATTAAATTTAGGATTGGTTGGGGCATTCATTTGTACTTTTCAAATGATTGCTACTGGTGTAGTGATCGGACGATCCAAGGACTCTTATTTCAAAGTATTAGCTTGGCTAATGTTAGTTCCATTAATAATAAACTCTATGACAGAATTTGGGATTTTTGGTGAATCTAATTATGGGATTCAATTTTATCAATTTATCTTACTATTTTTTGCAATAAAAATTAGGGTTCAATCCTAAGGGATGGGTTAAGTAACTAAGTAAAAAAGAAATAAATCTAAACATCTAAACATCTAAACGTGCAGAAAAAAATACATCCTAACGATTATCCTGTACTCGCTAAAGTTTTTAATAATAATAGCAATAAGATTTTCATTTTAAGGGCAGAAGGAGCTATTGATATACCTGATCTATTGGGTTGTTCTATTTGGTTTTTTAAAACCAAAATAGCTTTAGTACAAGCTATTAATTATGAAAAAGAAGGTACTATTATCAATGAAACATCGCTTCAATTTGAGGAAAATTTTTCTCGGAAATACCCTGCAATGGTCTTCCTTAATTTAAGGTGTCCTATCTTAAAAAAAAGTGCACAAAAGTTCAATACCATCCTTAATCCAGATGGAACAATTAGATGGCTGTATAGTAATCAACTGCGTCAGCCAATTTTTTTAAACTTATATAATGCCTCCACTTGGAAAGCAAAAATATTCAAGTGGACTTGTGCCCTTTGCTATCGCTTACAAATTCAATGGCTATTAAATGCTACCAGTATATGGATTGAAGCCAGTCAACTAAGCTTAGATGCAATTAGCATACAACTTGATAAAGCGCCATATGCTGTTTTTACAGGTACTACTGGTGAAAATAGAAAAGCTGTTATTTGTTACGAGAAGAAAGAACAAACCACACAGTTTTTAAAATTGCCACTCACAAAACCCGTACAAAAGTTAATACATAATGAAGGGCGGCAATTACAAAACCTTCAGCAATATGATTTTAAACATTTAATATATCCTACTTCAAAATTAATAGGGAATGGTTTATTAGTTTCCGATGTACGTCCTGCTAAATCCTTATTCGTTAAAACCTTGAATAGTACTCATCTTTTGGCACTGGAAGAATTATATAAATTTACAGCTACTACCCAACAGCTATCAGCATTACCCGTATGGAAATCTATTTTAAATGATTTATCAACTATCCGAAATAGTCCCATCAAAAATAATATCCGTGTCGAAAAAGTACACTATTTATCAATTCTTTTAAATACACTTTTAGAAAGATTAGACAATAGTCTACCCATTTCAGTCGCTTTAGCTCATGGAGATTTCACGCCTTGGAATACTTATCTTACAAAGAAATCTGTGCATGTATATGACTGGGAACTCGCTCAGCAGTTGCCTTTGCTATATGATTGTTTTCATTACTTATTTCAAACAAATATTTTAATCAATAAAAAATCATTTCCAGAAATTAAACTAGCTTTAGAGCATTTAGAACAAGATGAAATCATACAATCCATCTTACAAGATTATTCAATAGATTTCAATATAGCTTATCAGTTTTACTTGCTTCATAATACAAGTTATTATCTAAGTAGGTATATCCAACAAAGTCATTTGCATGTGCAAACACATTGGTTAATAAATACTTGGACAATCGCTTTGAAGTCTTCTCTTGAAACATCAAAATTTTTTGTTCTTAATAAGACATAATTAAATATCAATCTTTTTAGATAGTTATCAATTATGATAGTTATTGGAAATTATTCCTTTACTTTGCATAAAAGGAATGAGAAAATAATAACTATACCAATTTGGAATATTTATTAAACTCTCATTCCAAAAGAGTTTTCTTATAAAAACATAATGCTATGATTAAATTATTTCTAATATTCAACCTTTTAACGGTGGCTTGTATTACATCGCCTGAAGTAACTGATAAGCCCATGTCGATTGACCATAGTTTATGGACGATGTTACTTCAAGAACATGTTACAAAGGATGGCGCCGTTAATTATAAGGGCTTCATCGAAGATAAAGATGCGTTTGAAACCTACCTTAAACTTTTGTCTAATAATCCACCTAATAAAAAAACTTGGAGTGAGGATGAGCAATTGGCTTTTTGGATCAATGCTTACAATGCATATACTGTCAAATTAATACTAGATCATTATCCTGTAAAACGGATAAAAGATATTAAGAATGGGATACCTTTTGTCAATAGTGTATGGGACATAGATTTCTTTAGTATCGGTGATAAAAAGATGAGTTTGAATAATATTGAGCATGGTATTATCAGAGCAGAATTTAAGGAGCCACGCATCCATTTTGCTGTGGTTTGTGCTGCCTATTCTTGTCCGCGTTTACGCAATGAAGCCTATACCCCAGAACGGCTAGACGAACAATTAGACGAACAAACAAAAGTATTTATAGCGGATACTAGAAAAAATGATGTGAGCGATCCAAATACTATTGTAATATCAAATATTTTCAAATGGTATAGTACGGATTTCACAAATGCCGGTTGGTGGAGTCGATTATTTGGAGGTAAGAATCGTACTGCTAATTTGGTAAAATATATTGCACCATATACAGATACACCTATCACGAAGAAAACTAAGGTGAAATTTATGAAATACAATTGGGCTTTGAATGAATAAAAGGGTTGTACTTATTTAGCTATTAGCTTAACCAGATGTTGACTTGGCTTCCATTAGTAGTTTCTGCTTTGCTGGGTACATATATTGAAATAAAAACACTATATGAAGTATAGTGTTTTGTAATCATAGTTATCAATCTAAGGTTCTTTATCTTGAGATTCGGCAACAAATATGTTTACTATCTTTCTTTAGAGATAGGGGTTTTGTTAGATTTTTTCATAAAAAAACCTAACAAAACCCCTACCTCTAAAAAACTATATCAAAACGACTTTTCGTTCGCCCTATAATCTTTACAAGACTTTCTCCTTTCCAGCGAATTATTTCTGTTAAAATTTTGTTATATATATGTTCCTCAACATAAGGAACAATGAAAAAATAAACTTACAATTTATTTCTACATCGTTCCTAAGGCGGGTAGATTTTACCCACCTAACATTTTTAATTAATTCATAAAGTATGACCTATGTATTGAAAGATCAATTAGAGATTGATCTAGCTAATTTTCTAGGAATTAGAAAATTAGCAAAATGGAGTCTTGAGAACCTATGTGAATCAGGACACTCGGAAGGGGGCTTATGTGGCACCCGTCTCGCTCAGGACGTAAAACAGGAGTAGTGTTTCATAAATCCCCATCCGTTATCCAGGATTCCAAACAGGTGAATCCTCAAATTGCTCCGCTATAGTAACTCCTTTCTCTGTTATCTTCCAAAAAGTATTATTTCCTACTCTAATTTTTTCTACTAATTCTCCATCGGCCATTTCTTCTAAACTTTCATAAATATTTTTCCGACTCTCAGTATTTGTTTGATCCCCTATTTCCTTAATACTTAGTCCGTCTTCATTATGTTGTGTGTCAAATAATAGCCATAATATAGAAATTCTAGCCATAGAAAGCTTTAAATCATGTTTGATCGTATTACTTTTGCTGAGATTAGCACGAACTAATTCTTTTTGAGTATTTAAAAAACTCAAAATATTGGCTCGTAATTGGTTTAAAGAAATTTGTAGGGTATCAAAATCTATTGTACCATTAAGCTGTTCTTTTTTCAAGGAGTGGTACCTTCCCGATTGTAGTATAATAGCATCTATACCTTCCTGATCTTCAAATGATTCGTTTAGTAAGTCAATAGCGGCAGCAATTTCGTCTTTAGCAATAAGGGTACGTATTTGTTGTTCTAGTTCCGTGAAATTCATAATATGTTTTTATTTATAAGCTATTTCTTGTGCTTTAGCTATTAGCAATCAGCTTTTAGCCATTAGCTTCTATTACAATGTATCCTATGGTGCTATTTATTTACAGTCACCTGAAACAAGGAAACATGTATTTAGAAGCTGATAACTAATGGCTAAAGTCCATCTTTCTTTGCGCTAAAAATATATTAATCTTTTAAAAATGTCTTGATTCTAAAAAAAAATGTCCGCATTAAGACGTTTTATTGATGTTACTTTAGCTAATTTTGAAGGTCTATACCATATACAAACGAATCAAAACCAACAATTCCCATACCAGAGCCACTCTCCTATTACTATCTAAAAACATCCTTCACCGCCACCCTATATATGGGTTGGACACAACTTTTTAAAAATGTTAAAGAGATATACACTATTAATGGTCGCATTGCTAATAGGAACCATGCAACTGTATGCAACGCAAGTTCCTTTAGAAGAGGCCGCTAAAATAGCTAAAGATGTTTTTGCTAGAAATGCTAAAACAGCTACCAGAAGTTTACAACAAGTTAGGGTAGTTTCCAAATTCGTACAGCAAACCGCTGATGCACCCAATTATTATATCTTCAATCTACAGCCAACAGGCTTTGTTATCATCTCTGCGGATGATCGATATAATCCAATTTTGGCGTTTTCTGAAGAAAGTCATATTGATTTTAACAATGAGGCAATCAATATTGGACTGATGGGTACGCTATCCAAGCATGAGCAGCGTATCGAATATCTTAGAAAAAATAATATAAAAGCACCTGCTGCTGTCCAAACAGAGTGGAAAAAACTCAGAAGTGGCTCAGCAACTCGTTCTTCTAGAAGCAATGTTCAAGTCGGTCCATTAACAACGACTACTTGGGATCAAGGAGAGCTATATAATGCGATATGCCCAGCCGATGAAACGACCGTTGCAGATGGCCCTGATGGCCGAACTTATTGTGGATGTGTGCCAATCGCAATGGCTCAACTAATTAAGTACCATAATTTCCCAGCTCAGGGAAATGGATCAAATGAGTATGAGGATAATAATTTTGGTACTCAGTCTGCTGATTTTTGTAATACGACCTACAATTGGGATAACATGCCAGATGCATTAACGGAACCTAATACGGATGTATCTAATTTGATTTATCAAATGGGGGTAGCTTCTTTTACCCAATATAGTACAGAATATACAGAAACTTATTTTTCTTATGTAAGAGATGCTTATGTCAATTATTTCGGTTATGACCAAGCAGCTAATTGGTTTTATGATGGAAATACCTTTGACCAATTTGCAGTAGTGGCTAAAGAAGATTTAGATAGAGGACTTCCATTATTATTAACGGGTACTTCTCCTACGTTAGTAGGACATACTTGGGTAACAGATGGATATGGATATTTTTCTGATTCCAATGAAGCAGAATACTTTCACTTCAACTGGGGTTGGGGTGGTAGTAATAATGGTTGGTTTTTAGATTCAGATGAAACTTGGTTGCCTTTAGAAGGACAAGGAGATGACGTTGCAGAAATTACCTATTACTGGGATCGGTGGGTATTACATAACTTATTCCCAGCTGGACAAGCATGTCAAACACCACCACAATCAGAGGTAAGCGTTAATGGCATTGCAAATGGTTATGCTTGGTTAAATTTACACAACTTCTATTTAGATCAAGAAGTATCTTTTCGATATAGAGAATCTGGTACAACTAATTGGATTACTACAGATCCTATTGAAGAAAAAAATTACCTTTTAAGCAATTTGAAATCTGGTACACAATATGAATATGAGGGCAGAAGAAAATGTTGTGGTAGTGGTTGGTCTGGTTATACAGACACACAAACTTTTGTTTCTGATGGTCAACGAATTAGTGGGCCAGATCCGACAGAAGGACCAGACCCAACAGAGTCTACTTGCGATGCCATTCCTACTTCTGGTTTGACGACTAGTAGTATTGGCGATAACAACGCCTATATCTACACTACGCAGCCACATGGCCAAGTCAATAACCAATTTCGATATAGACCTGTAGGCGCAACTGATTGGATTACTTCTAGTGTAGGTACTACTTATTACCGATATTTAAGTGGTCTATCCGCTGGAACTCAGTATGAATTTCAAGTAAGACAGGAATGTACGACTGATGTTTGGTCGGATTATTCTGCGTCTCAAACTTTTACTACTACTGGGACCGCAGCAAATGGTGGTAATACTAATGATGGAGGAACTACGGATAATGGAACTAATAATGGCGGAAGTAATAGTGACAACGGAGTTACCGATGGAGGTAATACAAATTCTGATTGCGATTCAGGTATCAATGGCAATGACATATATACCAGTAGTATTACTGGTTCTGCTGCTTATGTATATACACCACAACCTAACGGCGCTGTTAATAACCAATTTAGATTCCGTGCTATGGGTTCAACTACTTGGACCTTAACTAATATTGCTACTACTTATTACAGATATTTAAGCGGTCTAGCAGAGGGTACTACTTACGAATTTCAAGTCAATCAACAATGTGCAGATGGCACTTATTCTGACTTCTCTTCTTCTTCAACTTTCACAACTACAGGCACACCTGCAAATGGTGGAGAATCTAATGCTGGTTCAGATGGAAATAACGATAGTGGAAGTAATAGTGGTGTTGAAGGTAATG
>CAYOBX010000072.1:15731-17254 GCA_964402245.1 uncultured Saprospiraceae bacterium
TGTTGAAGGTAATGCTGGAGGAAATACTAATTGCGTGAGTATTAGTGGTGAAAGTCTATATACTAGTACGATCAGTGGTTCAGCTGCTTATGTATATACTCCGCAACCAATAGGCACGGTAAATAACTTATTCCGATATAGACAAATGGGGTCTAGTCAATGGAATTATTCTAATATAGCAAGTACTTACTATCGGTATATAACGGGTTTAACTCCTGGAACAACATATGAATTCCAAGTACAGCAAGAATGTGAGGTTTTAGTTTGGTCTGATTTTTCAGGATCTGCATTCTTTACAACGACTGCTAGTTTACAATCAGATGGTCCTGTAAGTAAGCCGTATGCTTATGCTACCTTCCAACAATTATCTAAAGAGCAAGCACCAACAAAAATTCAGATTTATCCAAATCCAGTACAACGGGTATTTGAATTTAGTGCAGACCAAGATTTTGGTATAGGAGCTATTTTACAAATTTATAATACACAAGGTAAGCAGATACAATCTATTTCATTACCTGAGGGGCAGCAACGTCAACAGGTAAGTATTGAAGGTTTAAGTGCGGGTATCTATTTGGTACAATATCGAACTGCTACTACTTCACAGACGTTGAAGTTTATTAAGCGATAAATTATTAAACGCAGAGATGCAGAGGTGCAGAGAAACTAGTATGACTCTGCATCTCCGCATCTCTGCGTTCAATACAAAATAATACGAAGTTCTAAAATTGAAACTTCCCACTGTGCAATTGCCGCACTCCCTTCCGTCGGTCTTCAAAGTATTTTTTTATAGTAAAAGAAGAAGACGTAAAAGCAATCTCTTTCCAAGGAATTTCTTCCTCTGTAAATAACCGAACTTCTAAGCTTTCAATGGTAGGTCCAAAATCTAAATCCTGCAAATCTGCTAAGAAGTGCATATAGACTTGATTGATTTTAGGAATACTATATAAGGTATGTAAGCCTATAATTTTTACGGCAGACATCGTTTCTTCTCGAACCTCTCTTACTGCTCCATCTTCTACCGATTCTCCATTTTCCATATAGCCACCTGGGACATTCCAAAAACCTGTTCTAGGGGAGATTCCTCTTTTGCACAGCAAGACCTTATCTTTCCATATAGGCAACGCCCCCGTAATGACTTTGGGGTTTTGATAATGGATCGTATCACAATTATCACATACATATCGAGGGATCGAATCTCCTTCGACTGCTTTGAATACTACTTTATGTCCACAATCGCTGCAAAAATTCATTGTCTAATAGTTACTACTCAAAATCAATAAGAGATTCAAGATTTATACTAATACCATTCATTATTTCAATGTCTTTTGACCAATTTAAAATTTGCCAAGACTTGTCTTTTCGGAAATCATAATTTAGGTTGTAAACCTATTTTATTCGTTTTAAATATTCTTTATATCCTTTATAATAAATAGGTTTGCCAGCTACCATTTCATAAATGAGGCTTTCTGGTATATTTTGAAGCGCATTATTCATTTGTCAATTTTTTGTTTATAAATTCATGA
>CAYOBX010000073.1:0-17133 GCA_964402245.1 uncultured Saprospiraceae bacterium
AGTAACAGAGATGGCTGGCACTTTGAAAGTGCCTGCCATCTTTGCCAAAACCTAGCAAATACAAAGGTTTAAGATGATCTCCTCTGCAAGTAATACTTTTTAACCTGACGGCCTTTGGTTTGTAACTTCGATGCGGTATGATAATTATATAGCATCGAGGTTTTAGAGTAAGCGATCAGATCGCAAATCTGCGATCTGATGGCTTCTCGCCATCTGACCGCTTTGATGGGATTACTTTGGTAGTAACTGAAGAAATGCTCGAACACCAAACTCAGGACTAGAAACAACCGCTTGTTTCAAATTCCCTAAATATTTAGCAGCCCCTTCCATAGAGGCTTGTGCTAAAAAGACAACTTCTGATTGAACTGTCTTAATCCGAATAGTTTTAGCAATTTCCTCCTCATATTTTTTAAAATTCCCCGCTTCAAAATAAGGCCAACAATGAGTACAATCACATTCGATAATGTGAACCAACTTATCTAGTCGTTTTGCCGTTTGTTGGAGTAAATCTACACTAATAGCCTTTGTAGATATAGCGGTAAAAGCAATAGCAATCTTGGAATAATTGGCTATAATTTCATGAACAATAGGCTGGTCTATTCGATGTACATTGGGCAACTGATCGCATAGTTGACCATACGTAGAGCAGGTACATATAAGTATGGCAGGCTTGTGTTTTTGGATAGTTTGGACCGTATGAATAAAAGTGCTTTTATCCAACTGCCCAGTTGCTAATGCAGTTTCTAAAATATCCTCCTTTACAAAATGCTGAATAGGGATAGTGGAATGGTATTTTCTAACTAATCGCTCAAAGCGGTCTATATGTACCGATGATGTGTGTAGAAAAGCAATCATAGTCGTTTTTTTTAAACATCCTTCAAATATTTTATGGATATTTGTACGAATTATAAAGCATTGTTCGTTTTCACCTCTAAATAGTGTTACCTCTGTAATACAACACCCGCCTGAAAAACAAAATATAGCTTTAACTTGTTAATACATTAACACAAAAGAATTCTAACATGAACTTAAGAAAGAAATTAGTTCCCTTAGCCATATTACTTTTATTTGTTGCTACTATGGTCGCTTGTAATAGAGGAGTAGGTTGTCCGGGTGCTTTTTAAGGTAATTATTTTGTCTAGCCCTAAGACTAACTACAATTTTCAAAAATAAAATATGAATTGGAATATCCTACAATCGGAGAAACAACTTAATAAAATCATTGAACGATCTAAAGAAGTTCCTTGTCTAATATTTAAGCATAGCACTAGTTGTCCAATTAGTTCTATGGCTAAATCTAGATTAGAAATGGCTTGGAACTTGGAAGGAAAAGAAGTTGAGCCTTACTACTTAGATCTAATTGCTTATCGAGCAATATCTAACAAGATTGCTAATGATTTTGGTATTAGACACGAATCTCCACAGGTATTATTGATAAAAGATGGAGTCTGTTCTTTTACTACTTCTCATTTAGATATTTCTGTAGATGGAGTGAGGGAAAATCTAAGTATAGGTTAATGGCTAGTAATTATGCCTAACCAACTAATCCAAACAGCAGATGGTTCCCATTCTATACTTTCGGAACAGTTTGGGGTAAGTTATCATTCAAAACATGGTGCGATACAAGAAACGCAGCATGTTTTTATCAATGCTGCTTTGCGCTTTAAGGCCCTATTACAGCAGGAATTAAGTATTCTTGATATAGGGTTTGGTACAGGTTTGAATGCCTATATGACTTTAATTGAAGCGACTCACCGAAATTTATCCGTTGACTATACAGGGTATGAAGCTTTTCCCATCTCTAGGGAGGAAGCAAAAGCTTTAAATTATCCAGCTTTATTACAATTATCAGATACTAACTATCCATTTCAATTGCTACATGACTGTGATTGGGAACAACGAATATCTATAAATAGTCATTTTTCTTTCCTAAAATGTTTACAGACTTTTGACCAGATTATTGATCAAAATAGATTTGATATTGTGTATTTTGATGCCTTTGCGCCTACTGCTCAACCAGATCTATGGAAGCAGCCTTTGCTAGAAAAGATGTATCAGGCTTTAAAACCCGATGGTGTTTTTGTAACTTACTGCGCTAAAGGAGAAGTTAAACGTACCCTAAAAGCGGTGGGATTTGAGGTAGAACGATTAAAAGGGCCGCCTGGAAAACGGGAGATGACGAGGGCAATTAAATGATGAATGAGAATTTCTCATTAAAAAACCTACTACTATCAAAGTATTCATTTCCAGAGACTTAGCACCATCAAGTATTTTCAAAAAAATATTGGAAAAGAAAGGTTTTGAAGTAATCGGAACTTCCTTGATAGAGTATACTGCTCTTCCTTTTGAGGAAATTCCTGATGTAGATTGGATTTTTTTTTATAGTAAAAAAGGAGTGGAATCCTTTCTTCAAGGTTTAAGGATACCAATAGCACCTACCATACAACTAGCAGCTATGGGAGCTGGTACGGCTGGGAAATTGATAAAATATGGATACCACCCAACATTTACAGGAACAGGGCTACCTAATGAAACTGCAAAATTATTTCAACAGTACGCTGCTTCTCAAAAAGTACTCTTCCCTAGAGCCTCTTCTTCTATTCAATCCATTCAAACCATTTTAAAAGATAAGATAGAGGTACATGACTTGGTCGTGTACGCTAATACGCCAAAAGAAGCTTTCCATCTGCCCACAGTATCTTGCTTGGTTTTTACTAGTCCTTTAAATGTGCAGACTTATTTTAGTCAACATAAGTATGAGAAGCAACTAGTAATTGCTATAGGTCCGACCACGCTAAAAGCTTTAAAGGAGTTAAATGTTCCGTGTAAGATGGCAAAAGAGCCTACTGAAAAAGCCTTGGCTTGGGCTGTCATTGAAAAATGATTACTTTATATAAGTTTTTATTGGATGAAATTAGTTTTTGCCTAAATATTTCTTTTGTATTGAATACCCACTGATTTAGTGATATGTTTTTGAGGAAAATTTAAAAAATCAGTGTAACAAAAAAAAGACGTGAAACCTTTGATGTAAGGTGTTTTAGTATGATTTTTCATTATAAATACTGTCACATTTTTTTCAGTGAATGCTTGCTCCAAGGAATACTATTTCTTATATTTGAATCATTAAAAAGTAGTTTTTGTGTTTATTTGTTTGGGTTAGAAACCCTTGATCAACGATCAAGGGTTTTTCTTTTTTACAAGCATTTTACATTTGTAGTTTTTTATCCTACCTCTTTGAAAACCATACAACTTGTAGAATAGAGAAGCGAGAACAGAGAATAGAGATAGATTTCGTTTACAAACAATGAATGATCATAGTTTTTTAAACGGATTGTGTCTCTATTCTCGCTGCTCTGCTCTAAAAAGTGTATGGTTTTAAATCCTACCTCTTCAAAACTCTATACTTCAATTCATTTGAGTGTAAAACAAATCGAGGGTAACAAAATTATCAATCAGATAACTTTGGAGCTATCAGATTGAACGAGAGTGTCTGATCTGATGACTCCAAAATCATCTGATCAGTTGTTGATTTACCCCCAATTTGTTAGACATTCAATTCATTTGATTCCGAATCTCTAAATTCATCCTCAGATATTGGGTATTGTATTGCTTTATTCACTTTTGCAATACCGTACTTATTTACTTGCCTTTTATAATTTCAAAATACTTGCTTTGAACCTGTCATTTTTGTTAACATATTTCTCTACCGTACACTTTTTAGATGAGAGAGCAGAGAAGCGAGAACAGAGACAAATTTCGTTGGGAATCGACGAATTTTTCGTTATTTTTTAAACGAATACTGTCTCTATTCTCTATTCTCGCATCTCTGTTCTAAAAGTGTACGGTAGCATAACATATTTAAAAAATAGTAAATGTCAAACTTTATACAAAAAAGCGTTTTGGAGTGATTTTTGAAACTTTACATAGTTATTGGTATTGGAAAATTAGCTATTATAAATTACTAATAAACAGATGTTTATAATGTTTTATAATAATTAATTATGTATATGTTTTTATAATATTCAATAATCAATCCCCTTTAATTAAACACGTTATTTGACAAATTCCATGGTCAATGAAAAAGGAGAAGCAAAAGCGACCATCGGAAATATTGATTTTTCTTTTTCATTGACATATGTTTACGGGATTTGTCAAATAACCAATAAATATAATAAAGTACCTTTTAGAGGACTGACAGAAGTCAGACTCATAATATTGACCACATCATGCAGTCAACGTCATGAGTCTGACTTCTGACAGCGCAGCGATCTGACCTCTGACTTCTTATGGTACTGGCTTCGCCAGCTTAGGAATGATCCAACAGAACACTACTTAGCAATGAACTCTTTTTTCAGAATCTTTGGATTCTGTCTGAGTCTTTTATTATTTACATTTAATACATCCCTCAGTCAGAATAACTTGACAGTCAAACTGACGGAATCTTCCGTCCTCCTAGACCAATTAGTGGTCTGTGGAGAAAGTGATTTTCAAAAGGTAATTATCGGTCTTGATGGAGAAAATACAGGAGTAAGAACGAATATAACAGCTACACTTCAGTTATTTGATGGTATTTCATTAGAAAGAATGAGTACCAATACTAGTACTTCAGGTATTGTTCTTATAGACTCGACCATGCGATCTCGGCCTATTTTTTCTATTCCAGATATGGATGCTACTGATTTATCAGAAGTAATGATTGGATTTACAGTACAAGCTGACTGTGGAGTCGTAGCTGCTATTGAATCTAATAATGAATTACAGGTTTTTGATACTTGGATACTAAACTTTGAGATTGATGGCGTTCCTTTCTCGGAATCCTACAGCGGAGTAGAATATAAAAACACGATTTCCATTCCTAACCTTGCCATAGAAATAGAAGCCTTGTCATCTGTCGAGATGGGGGTTCCTTTCCAACGTACTGTCAGAATTGTAAACAGTGGTTTAAATAGTTACTTGGATAGATTTCAATATGAAGTCACCCTAGAATCTGGCTTGACCTATGAATCTGCAAAAATTGGAGATACCTCTTTACCTTTTACCAAGACAGTCAATGCGCAAGGAGATACAGTTATCAGTGCGACCATTAGTAATCGTTTTTTTAATATCAATACAGTAGAATCTGGTTCAATTGGTGATGGTAACGGACGATTCAATGTAGATGAAGTCGTCACTATCACGGAAACCTTACTAGTTGCGAATTGTGGTAGCGATGATAACTTTAATTTAAATACCAATCAATTAGTTAGTTGGGGATGCGCTGAGGAGACTTGTCAACAAGCACAGACTGCTAGTATGTTTACTTTTGGAATAGGGGAAGAGCAAATTGAATTCCAAATAGGCACCGATACCATTACGCCCGGATTTTGTTCTGAAGGAACGGCCTCTTTGATTATTGCTAATAATGGTTTTGAATTTGATGATGGTTTTGGAACTATTAGAGATATTGCCGTTGGTATAGGATTTACTAATGGAGATAACTTTCTGTTGACAGAAAATGGCTATGAGATAACTGCCATACAGATTGGAGAGGTGGTAGTTTTCTTTGCAGATACCTTGACTAGTCTTAATGATAATGATTTTTTTACTTTAGATCCTGATGGACCAGGTGGTCTAGAAGATGAAGACGGAGATGGCTTTTTTGATGACCTTCGTGTAGGAGAATCCTTTACCATCACCGCTACCTATCAATTGGATTGTTCTTATAGTGAAATGTTTAATCCAGAAGAAGAATGTGATAATGATTTCAATGCAACTTTTGATGGTAAGATTATTTATACTAATCCATGTGGAACAACTAGTGAGCAGAATATTAGTAACTTTTTAAGAAGCTTTAATAGTGGAAGCACAAAGGAAGTATGCGCTGACCCTGATGCCTTTAATGATGACGACCAGTTTACCATGGTCTATACAGGAGAAAGACGACAAGGCAATTTTAACAATTGTTCCAATTCTGATGAGATTCGAGTTTCTATTATTTTACCAGAAGGGATTACTGTAGATGATTCTTCTTTTTTAGAACAAGATATCTCCATTGAAATATCTTCATTGGAACAAACAGGAAACGATTGGTTGCTCACCTTTGATGCAGAACAAATTAATTTAAATACAGATTATAATCTTAACTTAGTTTTCAATACAAACTGTACAGAAGCTGGGTTTACTTCTTTTCCTTTACAAATTGAATATTACTGTCCAGAATGTGATTGTACTCAATTATGGTATTGTGGTATTCTTGAAGGTACTTTTTTGCATAATAATGGAATACCTTGTAGAGAAGTAGTTTGTGAGACTGGAATTTCAGTGACTAGTTTTGAAGCCAATAGATCTACTTTTGGATTTACTGATGAGGCTTTTTCAGTTCCATTTAATCCAGCAGATGCGAATACAAAAGTAGCATTGGGCTGTGATACGGTAGTAATGGATATTACAACTGTAGTAGGAGATGCTACATTGATAGATAGTTTAGGTTTAGTGATTTCTTATGGCAATGCAGATGAGAGTTTATCTAATGAACCTACCTTTTTATTTGCAAGGGGAGCTATTACTGTGATCGACTCAGAAGGAAGTAGTCTATCTTGTACTCTTGATGAAAATAAAACTAGATTAGATACTAGTACCAACCTCCTTCGATTATTTTTAGACTTTAATGACTGTTTAGATGGTCGTTCACTAGCAGCAGGCACACAAATTAATTTTACAGGTTATTTTTCTATTAATCCTGATGGCCCTCTTCCTAATAATACTTTCAAAAAAGTTCCAGGATTAAGAGCTCATGCATATGCTATCGTAGATGGACAAACTTATGAAAACTGCGAATCTTATGGACAGTTATTTCGATTGGCCAAATTGAAAACAATATTGTCAGGGCCAAGTAATGATAGTTATCCTGAAGGTTGTGCTGGTACTTCAATGGTTTACAGTTTAGATAAAAGCCTTAATAGAAACGCAATTCAAGAATTTTTTGGAAAAGAATTACGATCAGCCACCAAAATTGATAAAGTAGAAATCAACTACGATCCAGCTTTACTAACTGCTTTTTCTGATTGGAATGTAGCATTTAAAATCCAAGATAGTGAATGGGTAGCTTTGCCAGATTTTGATCAATTTGAGGCAGGAACCTATGAAGCGTTCTTTGATGAAAATACCGCTATAAGTAATATAGCTGGAGCCAATCAATTATTTCAATTACGAATCAATGCCGTACCAGAATGTGGCTCTGCATTTAGTGGAGTGAATGGGTCTGCTTCTTATGCGATTACTGCTGCATTGGAGTATACAGATCGGTATTATGCCAATTATACAGAAGGCGCGAATTGTACCCTTCAAGAACGGGCCGTTGAGGAAAGAAATATTATTTATGAAAATCCACCCTCTTTTTCTTTAGAAGGAATAAACCAAGAAGTAAGCACTGCATCTAATGAAGTTCAATGGATTATAGAACATTGCAATACTTCTTTTAATGCAGATGCAGGGGCTACATGGATTGCTTTTGAAATACCATCCGACAGTATTGAAATTACAACAATTGAATTGTTGTCCCAATCTGGTGCAGTAGATACTTTGGCTTTTAATACCTATGATAATACCTCGAATATTTTTGCTTTTACTCCAGGCTTAAGCAGAAATATTGGAGGGAGTTTGCAAAATGATGTATGTAACTTAATTAGAGTTACTGCTGCTTTGAATTTTTGTGGAACAGAATCAATTGTCGCAAGCGCAGGTTGGAATTGTTTAGAATATGATATGGATTGGACTCCCCTTTTATATCCGCCGTGTAATGAGAAAAGAATCAACCTTTCCACAACTACTTTAATGCCTTTTTTATCTGCTGATTTTTTAGCAGAAAGTTCTCGAATTAGTAGTTCTTTATGTGATACGAGTACCATTGATATTGTTGTTAGAAATGAAGCAATTGGTATTGCTCTTGATGTTAATTCCAAAATCACCTTACCTATTGGTACTACATTAGTGCCAGGTAGTGTTTCTTTTGCATATCCCTCTACAGCTGAGTTTATAGCTATTCCTACTGATCCAATTTTTGTAGAGACAGATTCTGCACTTGGCAGTATATATGAATATGTAGACTTTTCTATGCTAAGTAGTTTTTTGGATGAAAATGGCTTGCAAGGTTTTAATGTAAATGCACCTGATTCTAGTGAATTTAGATTTAGATATCAATTAGTAACGGATTGTAATTTCAATAATAATGAAATTAATAGATACCGCTTTCAGGGAGTTGCGGCATGTGGGATGCCTTCTAATACCGCTTTAGCAGAAACACCACCATTTATTTTCTCTCTTGATACAGAAATTGCTCGACAATTTTCGGTCGCTATAATAGATCAAGAGCCTATTCAAGATGGGCAAACAAATACAATAGCTATAGAAGTGACTAACACTGGATTAAATCCTTCTGATATAGATAGTATTACTATTAGTTTGCCTGATTCTATTTCTTATATTCCAAATACGACCCTTGCTTTGGCTTTTGTAGATTGGGATTTAGAAGCGCCTAGAATACTACCTTCTTTAGATGATCGACAGATCTTGAGGTATCCACTACCAAGTAATATGGAAAGTGGAGATGTTGTAACCTTAAGTTTTCAAGTAGATGCTTCAAGGGTTGATTGTTCTGAATTATTGCAAGTGAATATTTCGACTATTAGTAAAGTTGGATTCTTCTGTGCAGTTATTGGAGAAGATTGTTTGTTGAATTTTCTAACATCGGAAGATAATGTATTTACCCTGCCTTGTGACCTTCCATTACCTACTGATCCTTGTGATGGGTTTGCAAGAACCATTTCGGATACCTTACTAGCTCCTATCTGCGAAAGTATGGTTACTTATTGTTTAGCTAACTTATCTGAAGCAGATCGAAGTGCCGTAAGCATTTTTGATAATGGTACTGTTATAGATGTAAATAATTTATTGCCTTGTAATATTAGACAAACCTGTATTTATTCCTATGGAAATATCATTGATGCAACGGGACTTATAGAGATTTTGTCGTGGGAGGTAGATGGTATTACTTATTCTGGTACTGTGACTTCTATTTCTATTTTAGTTGATTCTATGAATGTTTGGGACCCCACAGGAAATTGGTATTTGAATGAAACTTCTATTGTGATTGAAGGAGGACATGAAGGAGGGGATTATGGTCAAATGGATGTATTAATAGTAGATACTGGATCTCGCTCTTTTTTAGGATATGATACAAGGTTTGTGCCTATGGGAAGTGGATTCAATTTATCAATTGGTATACATGATTTAATAATTGATTATGGAACCTGTCAAGATAGTTTTACGATTGATGTAGTTGGACAAGAATGTATTTCGTGTACTCCAGCAATTATCGAAAATGTGATCATTGAAAAGGCTACTTGCAATCAAGAAACTGGTAGTGTCAATATTAATTTAACTGGCGATGTCAGTAATTATGATTTTGAATGGACTCCTGAAAACGGCACGATAGGTAGTACAGATAATATAAGAACCAATTTAATAGCAGGAGGTTATAGAGTTATAATTAGAAATAAATCAGATGAAAATTGTTTTATAGAAAAATTTGTAGTTGTTGAGAATGGCGACTTACCAGATGCTACTTGTAGTATAGAACCAGCTTCTTGTGTTAGTGCAACAGGTACTGCTATATTAAGTCCTAATGATTTTACCTATTTATGGAGTGACGGAGGTAATGGTGCAATTCGTACTGATTTATTAGTAGGCATTCACTACGTTACTTTTACAGATCCTGCCACTCCTGAGTGTCCAAATATAAAATTAATAGAAATACCAGAAATCAACGAATTAGCTGCTACGTTAAATGTGGAACAACATCCTAGTTGCGGAGAGCCTAACGGGATAGTGACTATAGACGTAACTGGAGGAAGTGGTGATTATTCTTTTAATTTTCCAAGTGGCACCAATAGACAACCTGGCCTGTCGTCAGGCATCTATGAAGTCGATATTAGAGATGAACAATCTGGCTGTGAAGTACTATTTACTTTTTTATTAGAAAGTCGAGAAACGCTGGAATCTATTTCCATTATTAGTACTAGTGACGTTACTTGTTCAGGACGCTTAGATGGAGTTGTTAATTTTGATATAACTTATAGTAATGAATTTCTTTTTCCAGCAGATACGATTATTTCGGACGGTGTCAATCAGTATAATAATGGAGCATTGGGAGAAGGTGATTATTTTGTTTACATACAAGATGTAACTGGATGTATTACTAGCTCTGCGCCATTTACTATTGCCGCACCTGCTTCCTTAGATTTAATAATTTTTAGATCTACGGATTGTAATGAAACACTTTTTATTGAAGTAGAACCAATAGACAGCACTTTAGTTTTAAGATATGACTGGGCAGATGTAGCAGGAGATGACAATGAGCCACTAAGAAATGATTTAGCCTCAGGGGTATATGAATTGACCGTATTTGATGCTCAAAACTGTAGCACTTCTGTCTCCATTGAATTGCTTGAATGTTGTGAACCACCAGTAGTACAAAACACTAATATTACAGCTGCGGATTGTGGAGCTGATAATGGACAAGTAGACATCTTAATTGATGGACTTCTTGAAGACTATTCCTTTGATTATTCTCCCAATCTCGGCGTAGTAGGAGCAACTAATAATAGTAGAAATAATTTACCAGCAGGTAATTATTTTGTCACGATTAGCCTTATAGAAGATAGTAGTTGTTTTGATACATTAACCATTGTTATTCCCGAAGAAACTACGGTTTCCTATATAACAGATAGCAATATTACTAGTGCAAGTTGTGGCTTATCAAATGGTACAGTAGAGTTATTGGTGACAGGTGATAATACGCTTTATACTTATACTTACGAACCAAATGAAGGTACAGCAGGAGCAACACCTAATCTACGGGGCAACTTACCAGCAGGTACTTATACCGTCACAGTAGCTTTAACTTCAAATCCTACTTGTGAGGAAATACAAACGATCATTATTCCAGAGAATCCTGCTATTTCCTATATAACAGATAGCAATATTACTAGTGCGAATTGTGGCTTATCGAATGGTACAGTAGAGCTATTGGTGACAGGCGATAATACACTTTACACTTATAGCTATGAACCAAATGAAGGGATAGTAGGAGCAACACCTAATCTACGAGCCAACTTGCCAGCAGGTACTTATACAGTCACAGTAGCTTTAACTTCAAATCCATCCTGTGAAGAAAGACAAACGATAGTTGTTCCTGAAGATCCTGCAAGATTTGTACTAGATACCATTGTAAGTCCTAGTGATTGTAATAGCTCTAATGGTCGTATTGAAGTGATAGTAGATGGAGATTTGACAAACTATAGTTTTACTTACGATCCTAATCTTGGTACAATAGGAGCATCGCCTAATATTATGGAATCCCTACCAGCGGGTGATTATACAGTGACTGTTCGCTTGAATGGAGCAGGCGCCTGTAGTCAAACGATTAATTTTACTATTACAGAACCACTTATAGAAGCAGATATTGTCAATAATACCATTGTACTCCCAGCGGATTGTGGATCAAACAACGGTTCCATTACATTGGAAGTAAATGGAGCGGTAGAAGATTATACCTATGCTTGGCCTCCTAATGCAGGGATAGAAGGAGTACAACCGAATAGTAGAACAGATCTTAGTATAGGTACTTATAGTATAACCATTACACCGGTAGCAGATTCTATTTGCGGACAAGTTATTGAAGTAGGAGTACCATTTGGTAATGCCAATATTAATCCTGTAATAGATAATGTAGTGATAAATCCTACCTGCGGAATAGATAATGGAATGGTTAGTTTAACCTTATCCTCTGACCCTTCTAATTACCGTTTTGAATGGCAGCCTAATCTAGGCGTTTTTGGAAGTACACAAAATATTAGAAATGAATTACCTAGTGGAGATTATCAAATAATTATTACCGATCTCAGAGACACAGTATGTGTATCCAATATTAATGTCAACTTGGTAAACGAAGAATTAGTAGCTAATGTTATTACAAATCCATCATCCTGTAGCGGGAGTGAAGATGGTTCTATTCGTTTAAATCCGACGACCTTTACTTATACTTGGGAAGATGGATTTGTAGGGAGTGATCGATTCAACATGTTAGCTGGGGATTATTCAGTAACTATAACAGATCCTACTTCTCCTGATTGTGCAAGCCCATTTGCAGTTACCTTATTGACAGATAATATCTTTATTGCAACCGCAATGATTGATAGTCAACCGACCTGTGAATTAAATGATGGGTCAGTGACTATTTCATTTGAAGGCGGAAGTGGGGACTATACTTATAGCTGGGAAAGCCCAAATAATATTAACAATAATTTGGCCCCTGGTATCTATGCAGTTACAGTATCTGATAATGTTTCTGGTTGCGAATCAATAGTAGATTTCGCTTTGACAGATCCGCAGCTTGAAGGTCTTTGTGATACAGATGATTGTGATCTTTCCGTGGGAGTAGATACTATCGCTATGCAAACTAGTGATTGCTCAGAATTAATAGAGATCTGTTTTGATTATCCAATTGATACTAGTAATTTATTCCAATTGAATATAGATGGTTTTGCATTGCCTCTAGATATTTGCCAAACGGAAAATGGTACAATTGGAATTTCTGCGCTACTTGATATCGGAAGGCATGAGGCTATTATATCAGACCTAAATACTGGATGCTCCGATTCTATTTTGGTAATGATTGGCTGTGTGATAACAGATACAACAGATATTACTTTTGTACCAGGACAGCAAGATACTATATGTTTTTCTACAGAAGAATTGACAGGAGAAGTGGCAAGTATAACGGTTGGTTGTTTACAAAATGATATAGCAATAGTAGAGGTAGTCAATGATACATGTATTGTATTGGAAGGTTTAGAGCCGGGCATTGATACAGCTTGTGTAATAATATGTGACTCTTTTGGAATTTGCGACACCAATTACCTTGATATTTTTATTGAAACATTAGAATTTATAGATTCTTTATTGATCAGAGGGGTAGGGGAGACTTGTATAGATGCTAATGCATTGGGTACTTTAGGAGAAATAACGGAGATTGAAATTCAACAAATAATAGCGGATTCTATAAGACCCGTTGTTTCTTATGAAATAGATACGGTAAATAATTGTATTATTTATACGGGAAATGTAATTGGGGTAGATTCGTCTCTAGTTATTTTTTGTGACGATGCGAATGTCTGCGACACCATTCCATTTATGATCACTGTGATGAATGATGAAGCAGACCGTTTAACAGATACTCTTTTTATAAATGAAACAGTGATCTATTGTTTTGATGATGAAATTTTCCCTGGAGAGATAACTACTTTTGAAAATATTTGCCTAGAGCAATCAGGAGAACAGGTAGATTTCTTTTTAAATCCCTTAACCAATTGTGTGGAATATACAGGTGTGGACTTGGGACGAGATTCTGCTTGCGTAATTCTTTGCGATAATCAAGGAAATTGTGATACCGCATTTTTTGATGCCTTGGTTGTAGAATTTAAAGAGTTACCGACTGCTTTAGATGATATAGATACTACGACTATAGGAACTCCAATAGTGATAGATATTCTGTCAAACGATACCCCATTTGGGGTTTTGGAAGATGGTATATCTATAATAGAACGGCCTTTGTATGGAGAAGAAATCCTTAATTTAGATGGGTCAGTGACTTATATTTCTGATGAATTCTGTGCTCGGTTTGATGAATTTACCTATTCTATCTGTAATGCCATTGGCTGTGATACGGCCGTCGCAACAATTTGGATAGAGTGTATTGATATTGTTATTTTTACCGCCGTCTCTCCTAATAGAGATTCTTATAATGACTTCTTTTTTATTTCTGGAATTGAAGAATTTCCAGAAAGTCGCCTACAGATTTTTAATCGTTGGGGCAACCGAGTTTTCGATGTAATCGGTTATGATAATGATTGGGCAGGAACGTGGAAAGGTAATAAAGAATTACCAGATGGTGCCTATTTTTATTGTCTGGAATTGAATGATGAAGATGAACGGGTATTTACTGGGTTTTTGGAATTGCATCGCTGACGACTCAATTTATAGAAATATATATCTCTATATTTACTTGACTCCAAAGTAGCTTCTATGTATTTTTATTCTTTACAGTTATTGAATTCTTAGGAAAAGTTTGTATTTACAAGCTCCACCTATATCTTATTTACAACCCTCCAACTCCCCTTTTTCGGTATACTCATATCTTTTCTCATCTTATTATTAACGCTTAACTATCTAATATCAATTCTATTAATAGATAAGCTACTGATTCCTATCGCTTTTTATATTAAATTCTTACTAGTTATAAGGCTATAAAGGTTTTCTTATAAATAGAGTATTAGTTAAGAAACAAGTTACGATAGCTTTTGGCAATCGGTAAGCTGTAGCTTTGATATAGTTTTTTAGAGGTAGCGATTTTGCTAGGTTTTTTATAAAAAAACCTAGCAAAATCGCTACCTCTAAAGAAAAAATAGTAAACCTACTTGTTGCCGAGTCTCAAACTAAAGAACCTTAGCCTGACGGCTATGGTTTGTAACTTCGACTCAATATTTTTTACGTTTTTAGCCTGATCTTCAGCAAACTCCATTTTATAAGAAAGCCCTGCTTTGGCTACAGGTAATCCTTATACTAAAACAAGTATATAATAATGAAGTACCTCAACTTGTACTATATAACTATTCTATGTATTGGCAGTTTGCTCTGGCAATTGAATAGTGTTTTGGTGACAGAAGTAGTCTCTTTTTATGGTTTTGCAGAAAATAAAGAAACAGAAATT
Source organism: uncultured Saprospiraceae bacterium (assembly GCA_964402245.1). GTDB lineage: Bacteria > Bacteroidota > Bacteroidia > Chitinophagales > Saprospiraceae > JAFMDF01. The sequence continues at coordinate 14,807 of CAYOBX010000073.1, forward strand.
AATTACAATTCAGCAATAGCGATAGCTAAAATTCATGTACAGCCAGGAGCTTATGTAAAAGCGAATACCCCCTTATTAGAAGTATACCAGATACAGTCAAAGCAAGTCATGAATGAAGAGCCATACCAAATAGCTGAATTACAGGCAAAAGAGATCGTTTGGAAGACGGAAAAAGAAAAAGAGATTGACCGCTTACACACAAAAAGACAAATGGAGTTAGAGCGTATTGCGACTGCTATTCAAAAATTGAAACATCAAAAATCTTTTGATCAGAATATTTATAAAAAATTGAAGACTGTTTCTGTAAAAAACAATACTTATCAACCTGTTTCCCAAAAAATTGAAGCATTGGAACGAGAATTGTCTTTAATTAAGTCTACCTACAGAAAGCGGATAAAAGCAATTCAACAGGAATTGATAGTAGGAAAAAATCCATATAAAATCAATATTGAACGCTTAGAAGCCCAGCAGCAATTTGATCGTTCAAATCAGAAAAGGTTGATACAAATAAATGCTCCCACAGACGGTTTGGTAGGGAATATACAATGTAAGGAAGCAGAGCATAAGCCAGCTTATGAAACCTTAATTTCTTTCTATGAACCTAATCCTACTCTGGTGAAAGGGTTTGTGCAAGAGCATCTATTATTACATGTGAATTTACAAGATTCCTTTATAATACGTTCTACTAAGGATGCTTCGATTACTTGTAAAGGGGAAGTCATCGGACTAGGCTCTAGAATTATTGAAATCCCAGAACGCTTGCGAAAAATGCCTGATATTAAGACTTATGGAAGAGAAGTATTAGTCTCTATTCCACCTGTGAATCGTTTTTTACAAAAGGAAAAAATTATTTTAGAATTTATTAATCCTTCAAAAGAAATCATAGCAAAATCTAGAGAAGATAAATCTTTAGCAGATTTGCAAAAGGACCCATTTTATGATAGGCAATGATCAAGATAGATTTGAAGAAATTAGAACTGCCAGTTTTCTAAAAACTGGCAGTTCTTTCTGTGCAAAAATTCAATCAAGCCATCAAACCATCCATTTAAAATCGCATTTTCGTCTCGTTTGCAGTATCGTTATTTTTTTATTTTCAAATATTCCCCTTTCTGCTCAACCTTCCATATCTACGGCTTCTTTTATTAAAAACAATATCCAAGCGTTTCAAAAAAAAATCAACACATCACCTACCTCCACTTCCTTTCAAACTTCGTGGCTAAAAGAAATGGAGTTGCGTACCAAGACTAAAGACTTTGATTTTAAACAGCAAAGTTATACACTCCGTATAAGTCCTAATTCAAAAAAAATAAGAAAAGCAGAGGTTCAATTAATTCGACAGTTACAAGAGTCCGCTATTTTAGATCAATATGAATATGGTTCTATATTTTTGAAAATAGCTTATGAAGATTGGTTAGTGATCTATGGCGCAAGTCAAACTTTACAATTGAATAAAGAACTTTTAGTGAGCTACCAAGATATAGAAACAGTTCTTTTAGAATTAGGACAATTTGATAACTTAAATATTAAGGACTTATTAGAAGTACAGCGAGATATTACGGATACAGAAATTAACATACAAACTTTACAAAAAAGAATTCAATACTACCTACCAGATCAGCAAGCTAATTTCTCTGATATGATTCCTGTTGATTATATTGAACAGCTAATCAATACAAGCGCTCAATCAGCAAGAAATATGCTGCATACGGATCAAAAGAATACTTTAAAAAGCACCATGTTAGTTTCAGAATTAGCGATTAAAGAATCGGAAGAGCATCAATGGCTAGATTTTTTTCAATTAGAATTTGGAATACCTGATGAAGATCCTTTTAAGGAAGTTTTTTCTATAGGTGCTGGTTTTAAAATACCTTTTTCTAAAGCAGAAAAGCTAGCTATTGAAGAATTAAAAATCGAGCAAGATCAATTAGCAAGAAAAATAAAGGCAGAAAAAGCGATACAGAATGAAAAAATCAGTAGAAAAAAACAAGCCTTAACGACTTTGCTAGAGGAAGCTAGATTATTTAAAAAATTGACCAATCAGCAAAATAAAAAAGCTGCCGAAATTGTTCGCCTAGCTACACAGGAAGAAGGTGCTACCCCTCTATTGACCCTTAATGCTAATGTGGATAAAATTAAGCAACAATTAAACCTACTAAAACTGGAACTGGAGATATATGAATCCTATATTGATTATCTTACTCTAACAGAGGAATTATTTAAACGCCCCTTTAAAAATTATTTGATTAAGTAACGGAAGCGAGAACAGAGAATAGAAGGGTTTTCTTATAAAAAAGTATTCGCTAAAAATTAGGCTAAAAACGTTAAAA
>CAYOBX010000074.1:0-16947 GCA_964402245.1 uncultured Saprospiraceae bacterium
TCTAAGATCGAATCCATAAATAATAATTTAAAGAGAAATGAAAGAAGCTAATATTATTAAAAAGGAAAAAAGAAATGCAGCTAAAGCTGCAGTAGAATATATAAGTTCTAATTCAATTGTAGGTTTAGGAACAGGTTCAACTACTAAATTTGCCATTGACTACCTTGGCGACAAAATTAAGAACGGTCAATTAACTGGAATTTCTGCAGTTTCCTCCTCTATAGCATCTCAGAATCAAGCTGAACAATTAGGCATAACAATATTAGATATAAACTCAATAGAGACTATAGATATAACGATAGATGGAGCAGATGAATTCGATAATCAACTAAATCTGATCAAAGGTGGTGGCGGAGCCTTATTAAGAGAAAAAATACTTGCTTCATTTTCAAAGGAAGTTATCATTATTTCTGATTCTCAAAAGCAAGTTAAACAGTTAGGAAAATTTCCTCTACCAATTGAAGTAATGCAGCTTGCAGTAAATCCAATACTGAAAAAACTCCAATCTCTAAACCTGAATCCAAAGATTAGAAAAGATAAGAATGGAGAAACATTTGTATCAGACAATTCCAATTTTATTATTGACCTAAATCTTGGTTTAATAAAAAATATAAATGACTTAGACCAAGTATTAAAGTCTATTCCTGGAATAATCGAGAATGGGCTATTTATAGGATATGCAACTAAACTATTAATGGGAGAAATGGATCAAGTTAAAGTATTTGAAAAAATGACCAGCAGATAATAGTATATACCTGTCCATAAATGCCTAATAAAAAGAATATCGACCAGCAACCCAATATCGCCACTCTCTTCCTAGCCGCAGGCGCCTCTCGCCGAATGGGCCAATCCAAGCAATTATTGAAAATAAAGGACAATCAAATCTTAATAGAACAAAGTATTCTAGCTGCAACAACCTCTGCAAGTCAACATATCACAGTAGTTCTTGGAGCTAATGCATTGCGCATCCAAAAAGTCCTTTCAAAAAAATCTTTAGACATTGATATCATCATTAATAAACAATGGGAAAAAGGAATGGGCAGCACACTCAGTGTAGGACTTGAATATTTATTAGAACAACAGCCAAATCTAGATGCTGCTATTATATCCGTAAGTGACCAACCTTATCTAAGCAATACTATTTTTAACCAACTCATAGAGCAATATACCAATACTCAAAAACCAATTATCTGTTCCGACTATGGTCATCGACTTGGAGTACCCGCTTTATTAGATAAACAGTTTTTTCCACAATTATTATCCTTACAAGCAGATGAAGGCGCTAGAGGAATTATCCGTAGTAATCGGACTTTAGTCGCAACTGTTCCCTTTCCGAAAGGAGCTATTGATTTGGACACTCCACAAGCCTATCAAGCCTATTTAAACAGCTTAAATAACGACTAAAGTACTTAAAAGATTAAAAAAATAGACCATTTGGTTATCGTAGTTTTTTCAAAAAGAAAAGTAGTCTTTATCAGCTTAAATAGTGCTTAGTTGAAAAATTAACTTACCTTAGACGACGTAGCGAAAATTCGCTAGTATTTAGAAAAACTACTACTTTCTATATTTTTCTCCATTATGAATAATTCTGTTATTATAGGAACAGGTTCTTGCCTTCCTCAAAAAGTTGTTCCGAATTCCCATTTTCTTCAACATACGTTTTACAAAAAAGATGGACAGCCTATGTTGAAAGATACTAAAGAAATTACAGCAAAATTGCAACAGATTTCAGGAATAAAAGAACGAAGATATGCAACGCCTGATGCAGATAGTGTATCTATTGCAGCAGATGCTGGAAAGAAAGCATTAGCATCTGCACAACTCAGTGGAGAAGAATTGGATGGAATTATCATTGCACATAATGCAGGGAATATGGTACATGGCTCTTCTAAGCCACATACGATTCCCAACATGGCTTCTTTAATCAAATCACAGCTAGCTATACACAATCCTAATTGCATCGCCTATGATGTGATTTTTGGTTGCCCTGGCTGGATTGAAGCAATGACGCAGGCTCATAGAAGGATTGCATTGGGAGAAGCGAAAAATGTATTGGTGATAGGTGTAGAATTACTATCCAGATATGTCGACCAACATGATTTAGATACGATGCTTTTCGGAGATGGGGCAGGAGCAGTCATCTTACAAGCACAGCCCCATTCAGAAAATAAAGGCATCATAGCTTACCAAAACTATTCTCATTGTAATAAAGAAGTAGATTTTCTTAAAATGGGAAAATCCTATAAACAAGATGTTCCTGAATCTCTTTATATTAAAATGGAAGGCAGACAGGTCTATAGATATGCAGTGACTCATGTTCCAGAATTAGTCAATAATTGTTTAAAAAAAGCGGGTATTCCAATTGAAAAAGTGGATCATTTCCTTTTTCATCAAGCCAATGAAAAAATGATTATTGCAATGGCAGAAAAGCTTTTTAAAATGAATGGAATAGAAGGGGATATTGATGCCTTAGTGCCCATGTCTGTTCAATTTTTAGGAAACTCTTCTGTTGCCACTATTCCTACCTTAATGGATTTGATACACCAAAATCAAATACCGAATCATAGTATTAAAAAAGGAGATTTAATTGTTATGGCTTCTGTGGGAGCTGGAATGCATGCTGATTTATCGAGCCTAGGTAGACAAAACGATGTGCTTCGTTTATACCAAAACGAAGCAGTGTTTCGTCTCTACTATACGACAAATAATCAAGACAATTTGTGAATTGCCGCTACAATTTACCCCTACCTACTTATATTTGCAATCTTAATTAATCGTTACTAACCCTACCTTCAATGAAGCGTTTATTATTTTTGCTTATATGTACTAGTTTTTTTCAGACCGTCTATAGTCAAGAATATGTTCGACGGACATTTAAAGACACCAGAATTATTAATACCCATTCCGTTGAAACAATACAAGCACGAAAATTAGATATGCGGATAGGCCATAGATTTGGAGACTTGAAAGGAGGGTGGCAATCTTTTTATGGCTTAGAAAGTGCGCAAGATATTTTAATTGGATTTGACTATGGGATTACAGATAATTTAAATGTAGGTATACATCGAACCAAAGGAGCAGGTCCACTCACTCGACTACTAAGCTCTACCATAAAATATAGAGCATTACGTCAATCTAATGACTCCCCTATTTCATTAACGACCTATGGTGTAGCTACTATTTCTACAGTAGAAAGAGACGAAGAGAATGAATTTGTTTTAAATCACTTTGCTAGATTTTCTCACCGATTTATCTTTGCTGGACAAGTTTTGATCGCTCGAAAATTTTCAGATCGTTTTTCTTTACAAGTTTTTCCTTCCTATGTACATCGAAATATTGTTAGCTTTGACGAAACGAATGGAACATTTAGTGTTGGAGCAGCAACTCGGTTTCAAATTACTAAAGTAATGGGAATTATAGTAGATGTTTCAGCGCCAATAGGCACAGATACTACAGAAGCAGCAATAGGACTTGGTTTAGAAATAGATACAGGAGGACATGTTTTTCAAATCAATCTTACCAATGCTAGAGGCATTATTGAAACAGATTATATACCTAATACCCAAGCTACTTGGGGAAATGGAGAAATACGATTAGGCTTTACGATTTCTCGAGTTTTTAATTTGTAAAATCAGATGCGAGAGGAGAGAATAGAGATAACCTTCGTTTAAAATACAACGAAATTACGTCGAATGTAAACGAATTCATCTCTACTCTCGCTTCTCTGCTCTCTGCTCTCTGCTCTAAAAATAAGAGATGAAAGTAAAAACAATAGCGATAGGCTGCGATCACGCTGGTTTTCCATATAAAGATAGTATCATTAAAATGTTAGATAAACAAGGATATACGGTCCTAGATTTTGGTACAAACTCTCTAGATTCTGTTGACTATCCAGATTTTGTACATCCAACTATGAATAGTATAGTATCAGGAGAAGCAGAGATAGGTATTCTATTGTGTGGAAGCGGAAACGGTGTAAATATTACTGCTAACAAACATCAGCAAATCCGTTCTGCATTAGCATGGAAAGTAGAAATTGCGGAGTTAGCGGTACAGCATAACAATGCAAATGTAGTGGCCATGCCTGTACGCTTTATTAGCAAACGAATGGCTTTGAATATTGTTAAGGCATTTTTAGCCGCAGACTTTGAAGGCGGACGACATGCTCGACGGGTAGGAAAAATGCCTTGTGTATGACAGTTAAAAATCTATTCTATGAAAATCCATCTACTTCAAACAGGTACAGTTCGTTGTAAGCAATTTCAACTGACAGGGGCAAGGAATAATCTTTCCCGAATCTATCAACTCATCTTCACTCAAAAATGGGGAGAATGGATGCCTACTTATTGTTCTTTGATTGAACATCCAGAAGGCTTAATTTTAATAGATACTGGCGAAACTGCAAAGATTTATGAAAAAGATTATTTGCCTAATGGCGGTTTGTATCATAAAGCGGTGCAAACCCGAATAAAAGAATCCGAAGAATTACCTCATCAGCTAGCAAAAATTGGTGTCCAATCTAAAGATATTACTACTGTCCTATTAACACATATGCATGGCGATCACATTGGTGGATTGGCTTATTTTGAGCATGCTAAAATTTACGTGTCGCAAACGGAATATGAATTTGCCAGTAGTAAAAAAGGACCTAGCAATGGTTATTTTCCAAAAAACTGGCCCGATTGGTTCCAACCTACCTTAATTCATTATACAGATGGCGAAGAAGGGAATTTTTCAAAGAGTCAAAAAATAACCAAGGATGGAAAGATTGTAGTAGTTCCAACTCCTGGACACTCTCTTGGTCATCAATCGGTATTGGTAAAAAATACCGACTTCACAACTATAATAGCAGGAGATTTAACCTATAATAAGTCAACTCTTCAACAAGAAATACCAGACGTAGTTTTAATGAATAAGGCAGCGCAACAAACGGTGGAACAGGTACATCAGTATGTAAAAAATAATCCTTCTGTGTATCTTTCTTCTCATGATTGGAATGCTCCTGATCTATTGAAAAAGGCGACTCTTGGGATTGTTTAAATAATGAAAAGACGTTCTTTTATTGAATATGGCAACCACAAAGGTTGTCCCTACCAAAACATCCCAAATATGGAATATCTATCCCACTAATTCCCCGCCTCATCACATTTCTAAAATACCTTGTTAAATTCCACTTTACTTTGAAGAAAAAAGATAATCTTTAACTTCTTCAAACTTCTAAAGAGCATGATAGTAAAATGGAAAAGACACGAAAAACTATTTGTAGCCGCGCTTACCATCCTGTTAATTATTGAAAAATTAGGCTATGTCTATCATAAAGTAGACTATACTAAAGATACTTTAGCCATTAGTAGTGAATTTCTAGGGAGCTTTTTAACACAAATCACCCCATTCGTTTTTTTGTTTTTTTGTTATTTAGGTATTACACGATATTTAGTTCCTGCGATTGATGCCTTATCTTGGAAGGTGTCTTTAAAAGAGATCGGCATACAATTTTTAAGAATAAGTGGCTGGTGGTTGATCTTTAGTTATTTATTAGGTCCGATCAATAACTTCTTGCTGTTTTATTTAGGTATCACTTATGAGGATTTTCCATCAAATGCTTTTTTTCATCCACAGCCTTTTCAAAATCTTTTTGGTGGTATGAGCATTAGCTTTTCTATAGTGCTGCTTTATTCAGCTTATGCATTCCTCCGAAAGTTGATTATTGAATTAATACTCAAATCAACAGGGAGAATAGACTATCGTTTACAAATTCTAAATTTAGTCACTACCTTCTTTTTTTTGTTTGCCACTATAGCCTTTTTTTATAAAATTTTTAGAGAACCAAGCATCACTTTTTGGACTAATTACCTTGTGCTGATTCCTTCAATTTTTTTAATGGGCTTATGCAGTATGTATTGGGTATTTCCACTCACTAAAGATAATTCTTTCTTTAGTTTTAAATTTGCTAAGCACCTTCTAATAGCTATTGTTATCAGTATGATTCCTGCTTTGCTTATGGAAACACTATATGGAGGTCAAATTATTCTTATGAATTTAAGCTTGTTGTTTTTTGTACTTCCAATTAGTCGAATAATCTACAGAAAACAAGCAGATACCATATTAGCCTTAAGAGGAAAAGAAAAAGAATTAAGCCAATCAAAAGCAGACATACAATTCTTACGTTCCCAGATCAATCCCCATTTTTTATTCAATGCATTAAACACACTATATGGAACGGCTATTGTGGAAAAATCAGAACGCACTGCAGAAGGTATACAACGACTGGGTGATATGATGCGCTTTATGCTACACGACAATCACTTAGATCTTATCCCTATGCGTCGGGAAATTGACTACTTAAAAAACTATATTGCTTTACAAAAACTACGTATTGCAAGTTCTCCAGAAATTATAATAGAAGCTGTCATTGAAGAAGAGCATTGTAACCATCTTATAGCGCCCATGCTATTAATCCCTTTTGTGGAAAATGCGTTTAAACATGGTATTAGTTTTAGAGCGCCTTCGTGGATAAAAATAAAATTACATTGTGAGACAGAAAGAATTTATTTTGCTGTTAGTAATAGTGTGCATTCAAAGGATCAAAACGACCCAGAAAAAGAAGCTTCTGGCATTGGCATTCAAAATGTAAAAGATCGCTTGAATTTATTATACCCAGACCAATATGAATTTACCTGTACAGATGACAAGCAAAACTTTCAAGTAACATTATCTATTCCTCCTAAAACAAATATAAAAAATGCTTAAAGCCATAGCCATAGACGATGAACCAATGGCCTTGGAGGTCATTAAAAGCTTCGCTGAAAAAATATTGTTTTTAGAAGTCGAATCCTATTTTATCGACTCCTTTAAAGCACTTCATTTTATGCAGCAACAGCCTGTCGATTTGCTTTTTCTGGATATAAAAATGCCGGATGTATCAGGAATAGATTTTTTACGATCTTTACCTAATCCTCCAATGGTAATTTTCACAACTGCCTATAGCCAACATGCCGTAGAAAGTTTTGAATTAGATGCTATAGATTACTTATTAAAACCTTTTTCTTTAGCTCGTTTTTTAAAGGCTTGTAATAAAGCGCAGGAGCAATTAGTGCTTCGACAAAATATCAATTCACCAACTAACCTACCTTCTATTTTTATAAAAAGCGGATATGAAAAAATACGAATAAATCTAGTTGATTTATTATATGTGGAGAGTACAGGTAATTATATGAAATTTGTTTTTTCCGACCAACAAATCTTGTCTAGAATGACGATGCAAGAAGTATGTGATCTATTACCAGCTACTGTTTTTGTTCGTATTCACCGTTCTTATATCGTCGCTAAAAATAATATCCATAAAATGGATAAGAAGTATATTTGGATCGAAGAAAAAGCGTTGCCTATTGGTAAACAATACTTAGAAGAGGTGGAAAAATTGAGTTGATTTTAAAGTCAGAAGCTGCTTTTATTAATGCTATCATCGTTTACAAAAACTGTTGTAAATGTTGTTTAAAATAACTAGCACTATCGGCTGCACTTCTCATAGCATTATGGGCAAAGTTGCCCCCTTGTTCTATGTAGAAATATTCCAATCCAGATTCATTTGGATCAGGCAAAACATCAACATAATCAATTGAACCATTACCTAATTCTGTGTAATCTCTTGTAATCTTGTCCATATCCTTAATGTGCCACATGACATAGCGTCCAGGGTGTTGGCTAATCAATTCCTTCGGCGTTTGCTTAGACGAATGCATCACCCAATACATATCAATTTGCAATTTAACCAACGCAGGATCAGTTTGTCTAACAATTATATCATAGCCATTTTCCCCATTGTGATCATCAAATTCAAAACCATGATTGTGATAGGCAAAACCGAGGCCTGCTCCATTTATTTGTTCCCCTATTTTATTCAATATTTCGGGCATCCGCTTAAACGTTTCTATGTTCCGTTGTTCTGGTGCCATCCAAGGCCAAGTGATGTAAGGCTTATTCAAAGCATGTGCTCCTTTGATGCATTGATCGACAAATCGTTTTAAGTCATCTTGCGACTTATCTAAGAAAGGGGCAAATCCATAATGTCCACTTGTAGCTGTTAGCTCTAGATCCTCTAAAATAGTTTTGAATTCTGAAGCAGAGTAGTCATAATAAGTACCCTTTTCTGGATCAAAGCCAAAGGTCTCAAAGTCTTCATAACCCATCGCCTTTAATGCTTTTAGCGTAGCCAAGGGTGCTTTTGTCATATCCTCATTGACAGAGAATAATTGATACCCTAATTTATATTTTGGGGCTTTTTTATTGGTACAACTTGGCATAGTTAGTAAGGTTGTTGCTGCTAGTAATCCTGATTTTTCTATAAAGTTTCTTCGATTCACTAGAATGTTTTTTTAGTCAACTGAGAAGATAGCCTTCTTGTTCTGAAACTATGATAGATAAAGGTACTTCATTAAAATCAATTCCCATAATCCAAGATACTTGCACAGTCGATGGTTTAAGTTTGTAACTTAAACCCAATATTAGATAATAATCACCTATGTACAGAAAACAAAAAAGACGTAGTTTACAACTACGCCTTTTTGTTTGCTATACGATTTCTTTATTCTATGTTTTAAAAAAAACAAAACTTACTTATCTTGCTTTGAAAAAACCTTCTTTAATAAATCATTAGTTCTTAAAGATTTATTTCCACGAATATCTTCTTCTTTCTTTTCGACCAAACTAAACATACCTACCAACGCTTCTGTTGTTACATGATCCGCTAGATCAGGGTTAACTTCTTTTGTAAAAGGTAATTTATTATATTTCGTCACCACTGAGTTCCAATAACTAGTAGCTTCTACTTTTTCCATTGAGCTCATGATTTCAGGCATGAAAGCTGAATATAGGTCATCATAAGTGGATTTTTCCAAAAAACGGGTCGCCGCATCTTTATCTCCCTTTAGAATATTCAAGGCATCATCAAAACTCATATTTTTAATCGCCTTAACAAAAATAGGTTTAGCATTAGACGCTGCATCTTCCGCTGCCCTATTGATTTTTTCTATCATTTTGGTTTCTACATTCTTAAAACCAGGAACGACTTTTAGTTTATTCATGATGCTTTGCGCTTCTTTCGGAAGTAAGACTTTATAAGCAGACTTATAAAATCCATCCTTTGCGGATAAGAAACTAACTGCGTCATTCACACCAATATCAAGTGCTTGTTTTAGACCTTTACCGATGTCTTCTTGAGATAATGGTATTCCGTCTTTGTTGTTCTCAACGGCTGATTTCGCTTTTTTTAATAAGCCTTTAACACCTTGCGCTTGCGCAGAAAGCGAAAAGAAAGTAGTAAGTAAGATGAAGATTCCTATCTTTTTCATAATAATTTCAAATTTTGATTTAAAAGTAGACCAGTTTATCCAGTGTTCTATAGTAGTTGAAATTCTGTATATATCACATAGTGGCTGGATTATGTCTACTAGGTTAAGACGTATATAAGTTTTGCAAAACAATATATTATATTGAACGCTGAGATGTAGAAAAAAATATAGGGCAGTCTGTGTATTCAATTATATTGTCGTGATTTTTGTGAAAGAACGACAACCTAAACGACCCAAAATCTACGAACCATCGACTGTGTAAATATTTTGATTTAATACTTTCCTATTGTTTCTTAACATTTTTTTAACACACTAAATAAAAGCAATCATCCGACGTTTTTTATTAGACAAACAAAACCCAAAATCATTACTTTAATATTTTAACCTCTAAAAATGAAAACCTTCCAAGCTTTACTGATTATCATTTTTACAATTTTTACCACAACTCTTTTGATAGGACAATGTTTTGAAGATCCGCCAGGTAGTGGCAATTTCATAACTCTAGCAGGTGAACCTTGTGTGAATACGATTATTACCTCTGTAGCTTTCTTACGAATCACTCCAGATGCTCGTTCAGCTGGTATGGGAGATGCTGGAATTGCTGTTACATCTGATGTTAATGCGATGTATTATAATGCCTCGAAGTTGGTGTTTTCTGAAAAGAAAGGAGGGTTAGGTCTTACTTATACACCTTGGTTAAGAGCTTTAAATACTGAGGGTATTTATCTTGGTTATCTTTCTGGATTTCATAAAATAGGAAAGAAAAAGACAAAAGCAATTGGTCTAGCTATTCGATATTTTTCTTTAGGAGATATTACTTATACAAATCAAAATGGCCAGCCAATAGGCGAAGGTAATCCCAATGAATGGGAGATAAATGGCGCTTTTTCTTCAAAAATAAATGATAATTTTTCTATAGGAATAAGTGGAAAATATATCTATTCCAACCTAGCAAATGGTATTAATCTTCTTGGGACAACGATTAGTTCGGGTAAATCAGGCGCAATTGATTTATCTATTAGTTATCGAAAGAAATTAGGTAGAGCAACAGCCAATGATTTTTTCTTTGTGGGGGCTGCCATAAGCAATCTAGGCACAAAAATCACTTATACCCAATCTGTTAATAAGGATTTTATCCCTACTAATCTAGGCCTAGGAATAGCTTGGCACAAGTCAATTGGTACTCAACATCAACTTACTTTAACAATGGATGCTAATAAACTCTTGGTGCCCACACCACACCCTTCACAGGCAGATATAGATGGAGATGGGATACCTGATTACAGACAAGTATCTGTTATTAAAGGTGCATTTAATTCTTTTGGAGATGCCCCTGGTGGATTTGAAGAAGAATTGAGGGAATTGCAATTTTCTTGGGGTGTTGAGTATTGGTATGATCAAATAATAGCTTTAAGGGCTGGTTATTTTCATGAGGCCGCAACTAAAGGTAATCGTAAATACGCTACGATAGGAATAGGCGGCCAATATCGTTCTATTGGATTGAACTTGTCTTATCTCCTACCTAATTCTAATGAAGAAAGTCCACTAGCCCAAACTTTTCGAGTGTCAGTTTTATATGATTTTGGGAATGAAATAGAAGATAAGTAGTTATAGTAATTTAGATATACTCTCAAATGCCAGTATAGTCAAAAAAAAATTTATTGAACCGAGATGGATTCAATATCATTTATAATTTTTTTGCAAATGATCTTTGAAATATGCGGCACTATCCGCGGCACTTCTCATAGCATTATGGGCGAAGTTCCCACCTTGCTCCAAGTAATAATATTCTAGTCCAGACTCTTTCTGGATCAGGTAATATAGATGTATAATCTCTCGCCACCTTATCCATATCTTTGATATGCCACATAACGCCCTAGGTGTTGACTAATCAGTTCCTTTGGTGTCTAATTTCGATATAAGTCCCAACGAGACGACATCTTGTATCCCATGACGAAGTCGTGGGATATCTACAAATACCCCTGAGCCTGCAACAAAAACAACTCCGCATACTTCCCATCTTGCGCCAACAACTCCTCATGACTCCCCAACTCCAACAATTGCCCATGCTCCAAAAATAAAATACGATCTGCCATTCGTACCGTAGAAAAACGATGCGAAATCAACACAGCCATTTTACCTTCAATCAATTCCGAAAAACGGAGGAAAACTTCATGTTCGGCACGGGCATCTAGGGCAGCAGTGGGTTCATCTAAAATTAAGAGTTGAGCATCCCGCATATAGGCACGGGCTAGAGCAACTTTTTGCCATTGGCCTCCTGATAGATCGACCCCATTAGCAAAGCGTTTGCCTAAAAATTGTTGGTATTTTTCGGGTAGGGTTTCGACGACCGTGTCGGCCAAACTTTTTTGAGCGGCATCTTGTATCGCCACTATTTCTTCTACTTCCGTTATATTACCAATAGCAATATTTTCTGCGGCTTTCATTTGAAAACGAACGAAATCTTGGAAGATAATACCAATCTCTTTTCGCAAGTCTTTAAGGTTGTAGTCTTTTAAGTCAACTCCGTCTAGTAAAATACGACCTTCAGAGGGTTCATATAGGCGAGCCAACAATTTCACGAGGGTAGTTTTACCAGCCCCATTTTCTCCGACTAAGGCTAGTTTTTCGCCTCTATTTAAATGAAAACTTAGGTCCTTAATCGCATATTGTTCACTGTTAGGATATTTAAAACTAACATTGTCAAAAGTAAATCCTTGCTGAATAGGGCGGGGCAATTTGTGCGCATTGGCATTATAAACAATGGCAGGTTGTATATCGAAAAAATCAAATAAATCTTTGAGATACAAAGCACCTTCTGCTATCTTAGAAAAGCGATTCATAATGCTTTGTAGCATGTTTTGCATCCGTTGGAAAGAACCAGAAAGGAAAGTCATCGTTCCAACCGTAATTAAGCCACCGACTGTTTGGAACAAAATAAAAATAAAGGCCCCGTAATATGCCAACGTGCCAACGGCCCCTAACAGCCCCCCCCAAGCAGCCCGCTTTATCGCAATATTCCGATTGGCTAAATAATAAGCATCTGCTATTCTTTTAAACCGCTTGGCTAAGAAATTTTCTAAGCCAAATATTTTAACCTCTTTGGCAGTCATATCACTTGCCCCTATATATCGTAAATAATCTAATTCCCGACGCTGCGGTGTCCAGTTTTGCGTCAAGGAATAACTCCGTTGATTAAAATGAGATTCTCCCAAAAAAGATGGAATCACCGCAACCAATAACAACAAAATCAGCCAAGGATTATAGGCAATCAAACCAATCGCCAAAAAACCGATAGTAAACATCTCTTGGAATTGGGTAAGTACCTGACTCATTAAAGCCGTTCTACTATTGGTTTGTCTTCGAGCTCGTTCTAGTTTATCATAAAAATTAGCATCTTCAAATTGATACAAGTCTAAAGAGGCGGCATGTTCAATTAATTGTACGGAGGTATTATTCGAGAATAAATCGCCCAACAAACTATCCAATAAAGCAATACCTCTATTCAATAAACTAGAGCCCACCACCAAGGCTAATTCTATAGCGACCATCGTCCATAAATAATTCATGTCTTGCACAGGTGCATCTATTAAGCGAATGACTTCATCTACAATTTCTTTGCCTACCCATAGTACAGCTAAAGGGATGGCTGCTTTTATCAATCGCAACAAACCATTTCCTAATGCCATGCCTTTGTTCGTTTCCCAAATTAATTTGAAAAAGGGGGGTAGGTTTTTTAGGGCGACAAATTGTTCTTTGAAGGAGACATTTTCTTTTTTTATTCTTCTTGCCAATTTTTTTAAGTATTAGGTATTAAGTAGTAGGTAGTAGGTAATAAGTAATAGGGAAACGTGAAGTAAAATTACAGCTATTAATAATCACTCATTTTTAAACAAACAGAATAGTGGTACTTAAAGTTTCCAAAAACTAAAAACGGTCTTTGCAAAAATGCAAAGACCGTTTTTTAATAAAAAAATTAATTAAATGATGAATGAGAAATGAGAAATGATGAATACGTGACGTACGCGTGACATATTCATCATTCATCATTTCTCATTTCTCATTTCTCATTTCTCATTTCTCATTTCATTCTAATCTCCAGAACGTATCTTAGTAGTCCGCTGTATCCAACAAGGGATTTTATAACTATCGCCTACCTTCAAACCACGGATAAAAATATCTTCCTTATTCGGCATATACTGAGAATATTGTTTGATGAATTTTCGAGCCTCTCCTGCTGCCAAAGGATCAACAGATTTAGCTTTGTTCCACATATCTACTGCTACCCATACCACCCGTTGACTATCGAAGCCTGTACCTGGTCCGCACAGTGGACCACTAGATGCATACAATCGACCAATCAATAAATAAGGCTCTCCCCAGTTTGGTTTTAGCTTTGCTGCTTTTAAAGCATATTCTCTAGCCTTAGAAAATTTACGCATATGGACATAGTAAATTTTTGAAATTCGAAGTGTATAATTTGCCTTCTTATCTATATCGTTGGTATCATCAATAGCTTGCTGATATCGAGCGATGGACTCATCATAATTGCCATCTCGTAAAGCTTGTCCTCCTAAGGCTAAATTGGATGGTGTTGCACTTGCAACTTCTTCTTTACAATTTGCTCCATAAGCTCGGTATAATTCTTTCATTTTATCTGTCGTTTTATCACAACCACCCCATTTCAATCTACTAATCGTCGTGTTGATTACATCACAATTTTGTGGATTTGCTTCAAACTCTCCGTAGTATTTTGCGTGGAAATAATCACAATCATAAAAACCTTTAAGGGTTTCTAAATCTTGCAATCTTATAGGTGCATATCCTTTAATGATTTCCCAAGACTCACATTTAGATCCTTTACATTCTGCTAGTCCTTTTTCCACAGCCTTCGTAATAATTTGTTGATATTTTCGACCTTCTTCTTGGCTTATCTTTTCCGCAAGTGCCGTTTCTACCAATACACTTGTAAAAGGATTAATCGTGAAGTAAGGCATATCCTCTTCTAATTCGTCCGCTACCGTTTTGAACATGGTATACAATTCATCAGAGGTAGCCATGTCTGGATAATTATAGTAAATATTAAAAGCTTTATGGCCTTCATATTGTGCCGCCTTATTCGGATAGCACTCGGCTGCTTTATCGTACATGCCTAGTATCTTTCCGACCAGCTTTTTTTGTTCCGCTTCATCCTCCGTATTGCCATACATCCATTTGTAGAACTTCACTCCATCCATATAGTGATAGTCTCTTAATCCATCTGCAGCAGGTGCCATCGCCATTGCTTTTTCCCAAAGCGGTAAGGCCTCTTCATAATTTTTCATTTTTAATAAATCCCGATACAATACATGCGCCGTTTCTGCTTCATCTCCATTCGCTGAGTCGCTAAATTTTGGACAAGTACTCATATTGGGATCTACTACTTTCGGTGGTGGCGGTGCAGCTGGTGCTTCTACCACTTCTGCAATTTTAGGCGTACAAGCTATAAGGATTGCCATTATAGCGAACGCTAGCCAAGTATATTTTGTATTTTTCATATTTCTGTATTTCTCAAAGAATTTTTGTGTTAACACAAAAGTAAGTCTTATCCTTAAAACGTCTGATTATTCAATAAATACGTTTTTATAATGTTAAATAATTTAGGAGTACCCCTTGTGCTTGCCCTAAATGTGGTTGCCATTATTACATCTTGTGGTTTTAAATCCACAATCATGGTCAATCACAAGGGTTGTCTCTACTAATCATAAATCCCTTTTCCAGCTAATATTAGGGGAATAATTCGTTTTATTCTACGCTCTTTCGTCTTTAGTTGTTTAGCTTGGTCGATGAAATTGCACAGGTTTCTTTTCTGGGTTAGTTTCAATAAATCAAACCGTTCTTTTACTTCTTTATTTTCATCAAAAACAGTTTGGAGTAACTCTGGAATAATAAGAGGTTTCTTCTTTTTAGGAGTAGAGACTGTTTTCAATTCTTTGCCTTCTTTTTGATTTTGGATCGCTTCTTCTATATAGGCTTTAACAATCGGTTTCTCTACATCTTCAATTTTAGTAAACTTCCAATGACGCATCGCCTTCGTTTTGCCTTCTTGCGCATTCACTAATTTTTTATAAGCGTCTTCTAAAAACACCCCTTGTATAAACCATAAGGAAACATGTTTTTTAAAAGCTCCTACTGTAATAACGTTTTTTTTGTTAATCATATAGGTAGGCATCCCCCATTTAATGGTTTCTACCAATTCTGTAGAATGGATAATATCCATTAAGGCAACTAAGACCTCTTGCCATTGCTCATGTTCTGATAAGTAATCTTGAACTGATTTTTTTTGTGGCATTTTATTAAAATTTAATAACCACGAATTCACTAATTTGAAAGGTGATCTAATTAGTGAATTCGTGGTTAAATTTTCTATGTATGTTTTGTTAGGAATTTGTTCATCACGAATTCGCTAAATTTATAAAAACTTCCTCAAAAGGATTCTATACTCTTCTAGTTGCTCCCGTTCTTCCACTGCTAAGATATGAAACCCTCTTTTTATCGCAAACAATAACATAGATTTTAAATGATTTCTTGTTTTGAAAGTCACATGGGGATAGCCTTGTTTCATTGCCCATGCTTCTTGTTTTTCTGCTAATAAAGTAGCTGCATTCAATCGTCTATAGTTTGGTAATATGGCCCCCATCCAAGAATAAAAATATCCTTCTTTTTCGTATCCTACTTTAAAACCTATTGGTGTTTGATTAGAATAGGCTATTAAAATTAAATGGGGTGCTTTTTGTAGTCTTCGTTGATATTCTTCTATAGGATGTGGATCTATGAATTCTGGTATTTTTAAAGATAGGGCGACCACTTCTTCTAAAGTCCCTTCTTTTATTTCAATAGCAATTGGAGTGGTATTCATATTATCCTTATTTTTGCGGACTCTTTTAAAAACGTGCATATGTGCCTCCGTAATTTAAACATTCTTGTCTGAGTAATATACGTTTCTGCTCAGACAAGAATGTCTAAGCTACGGGAATACACTTAAAAAAATGAGCAGAAGAAATAAATTACTAAAATTTTCCGAATTACAAACTTTTGCAAATGTCTATGAAAATTTTGACATGAAAGTGACAGAATTATCTGGTGTTAATGGAACCGTAAATTTGCATGGAAAATGGAATGAATTACATTTCAAAAATGATAATCCTATCACTTTAGAATTGGCTTGTGGACGAGGGGAATATACGTTAGATTTAGCTAGAAAATATCCGGATAGAAATTTTATTGGTGTTGATATAAAAGGGGCAAGAATTTGGCAAGGGGCGAAGATTGGATTGGATGAAAAATTGGATAATGCGGCATTTCTAAGAACGAAGATTGAATTAATTACGCCTTTTTTTGCAGAAGGAGAGATAGATGAAATATGGATTACTTTTCCTGATCCTTTCTTAAAAGAAAGTAAAGCTAATCGTCGATTGACTGCCCCAAGTTTTTTAAATATTTATAGAAAATTATTAAAGGATGGAGGGATTGTACAATTGAAAACGGATGATCCTACTTTATATGAATTCACACAGGAAACTTTAGCAGAAGATCCTAAAGTAAAAGTGCTTTATGA
>CAYOBX010000075.1:0-16894 GCA_964402245.1 uncultured Saprospiraceae bacterium
CGTGCTACTTCCCTGTCCCTTCCCAAAGCACTTTTAGCGTATAAAACAAAATTTTAAAATCCAGCGCCAAAGATCGATTCTCAATATATAAAATATCAAATCTTAATCGCTGTAACATTTCCTCAATATTAGAAGCATAGCCATACTTCACCTGCCCCCAAGAAGTAATCCCTGGTTTTACTTTTAGTAAATGTTTATAATGTGGACTCATTGCAATGATCTGATCAATATAAAACTGCCGTTCAGGTCGAGGGCCAACAAGCGACATATCATTCCTTAATACATTCCAAAATTGAGGTAGCTCATCTAACCTCCATTTACGCATAATAGCCCCCCATGGAGTACAGCGACTATCATTATCTATGCTCAATTGTGGACCTGCATCTTCTGCATCCATCCACATCGATCTAAATTTATAGATAGTAAAATATTGGCCATTCTTTCCTACTCGTTCCTGACTATATAAGATTGGACCAGAAGAAGATCGCTTTACCCGTAAGGCTATATAGGCATATAATGGGCTTAATACGACTAACATCCCAATACTCACTACGATATCCAACCCACGCTTAATCAATCGTTGCCAACGAGGCATCAAGTTCTGTTCTATCTCAATAAGCACTGCTCCAAAAACATGGGTCATTTTTACCGTGCCTAGCAAAATATCATACATACTAGGAATAATTTTAACTGCTATATTTTCGCCAAATTCTGATAGATTATTTAATATATCTCGGATTTTGTTATGGTCGGAAGTTTCAATAGCAATTACGACCTCTTCTATTTCTTTTAATTGAATGACGGTAGGTATGTCATTTATCTTTCCGAGAATGGGGAGGTGTGTTGACAATTCATTATTACTAGAGCCATTAGAATCTATAAAACCTATAAAATTATTACCCGTTTTTCGTTTCATATTGGATACCTCTTGGTATAGCTTAACCGCATTTTGGTTTCCTCCAATAATTAAGGTATCAAATTGTACTTTTCCCGATTTCAAGCGATTACTTGCCCACGTTAAAAACAACATTCTTCCTAAAGCAGTAAAGAAAAAATGAATACCAAATAAAGCCAAAAAAGACTGATAATAACTATAATAACCTTGAATCGTATCATCCAAAATCAAAGCGAAAAACAAGAAAAGTGCACCCAAGAAAGACAGGAAAAAAGTTTGAGATAAGGTAGATAATCTCGACTTTCTATACACCCCTTCCTCTCCTTCAAAAATGGAAAACAACAACATCCATCCGATAGGAATGATAATCATTCCTAAATATAAATTAATGTCTTGAAATACTGTATGGTCAATAGCAACCTGTTCTATAATAATCTTCCGATGAAAATAGAAAGTTGCCCAAGCCAATACCGCCATTAAGTAATCGACCACCCGATATTTAAAAAGATCTTGTTGTCGTTGTTGGTAACTCATAATTCAAATCGAATCAATTTAACATTGTCCAATAATATTTCTGGATTTTCAGTAGGTATACCCCCACATCCTGTATCATTTATAGAGGCACGAAACGCTAATTGATAGCCATCTAATTGGGATAATTCCAAGTCTGTTTGAAAATTAACATACACTTTATTCCAGTCATCAATAGGGCATAAAACTACATTAAAATTAGTAGCTTGTATTGGGTTAACTGTACTTAAATCAAAACCTACCAAACCTACTTCTAATTCAACATTCGTTCGATAATCCATTTCTAAATAAACAGGTGTTCCCCCACTAGTTGGTAGATCTAAAAAGGTAGTAATAGAATTTATCTCTGTTGCTTCTTCTATCAATGAGATACTTCCTGCTCCATTTCCTGATAACACTTGAGTAGTATTCGTTACTCGATTAATAGTTCCATTACTATTTCCTTCTAAACCTATACTGCCATCTTCAAAATCTTCTATTAATACAAAAACACTATTAGAAATATATTCAATGGTCGGTGTAAGGACGGCTATCTCTTCTGGTACTAAATTCAAGCTGACTTCATAGTTATCATATAAGGGATAAATAACTGGCGCACTTCTTAATCCATTTTCTCGAATACCTGCAAACAAGGTAATATTTTGCATTCCTGCTGCTAGTATAGGAATTGTAGCAGGTAGTTCAAATACTCCTAATGCTTCTCCATTCACAAATGCCCATACATCTGTAATTTGATGGGTATTACTTCCCTGAGTTACTTCATTGGTCACTAATTGAAATTCGTTTATTTGAATAAAAGAGGGGATCTCTTCTTCGGGATTGATAATATCGCAAGCGGAGATAAAGAGCAGGGATAAGGATAATATAAGGTACTTCATTATAAATAGAGAGGTTGAGAGAAAACGAGCGTTAAATATTGAACACGGAGGCACTGAGCGCACAGAGGCAAAGTAAAATAATGAATGACCACTTTATTAATTTATTTTGCCTGAGTTAAAAAATCTCCGTGTTCTCCGTGTCTCTGTGTTCAATATTCCCTAGCGGCTTTGCCGCCTCTATGCTCCATAACTCATTTTACGTCGTTCGATTTCTTCAATAATTTGATGGGCCAAAGCTAAACAATTATATCCTTCCTCAATAGTTACTACAGGTATAGTGTCATTTATAATACTATTTGCAAAAGTTGTTAGTTCCATTTGAATAGCATTTGTTTGTTCTATTTTTGGAGCTTGTATGCCTATATATTTCTTACCTTCTTCTGTATCTAAGGTCATAGACACATTTGGTCTTTTCTGATCGTCCTCATTCCATAGCTGGACCACCTCTGTTTTCTTTTCTAATAAATCTAAACTCAAGTAAGCATCTTTTTGGAATAGTCTGATTTTACGCATTTGCTTCATCGAAATCCGACTAGCTGTTAGATTAGCCACACAACCATTCTGAAACTCTAAACGCACATTCGCAATATCTAATTGCTTGCTTACCACTGCTACACCGCTAGCACTCAAAGATTGTAACGGAGATTGTACCATATTAAGTACTAAATCTATATCATGAATCATCAAATCTAGCACAACAGAAACATCTGTTCCACGAGGATTAAACATCGCTAAACGATGGGCTTCAATAAATAATGGTTGTAAGGAAATATGTTGAATGGCTTGAAATGCAGGATTAAATCGTTCTACATGGCCTATTTGAATCTTGACAGCGTGTTTTTTTTGTAATTCTATTAAGGCTAATGCTGTTTCTACGGTATCAGTTACCGGTTTTTCAATAAAGACATGCTTGTTTAGAAGAATAGCTTGCTGCGCTAACTCAAAATGAGTAGAGGTAGGGGTAACAACATCAACAGCTTCTGAATTTTCTAGTAACTCTTCATAGCTATTAAACAATCGCACATTATAGGTTTGTGCAACCGATTGGGCAATTTTTTGATCCTTGTCAAAGATTCCAGTGACTTCAATCTCATCAATTGCTAGTAGGCATTTTAGATGTATTTTTCCTAGGTGGCCTACACCTAGCAAACCAAGTTTAATCATAGTTTTCTTAAAAAATGATGAATGAGAAATCTTTGATGTTGACCACTTGACTTTGTCTGGATACTGAATTACTAAACATTTTTAAAACGTATAAACAATATCTAGTAATTCATCATTTCTCATCCATCATTCATCATTTTTACCCTTCCACCAATGTCCCAATACTATCACCTTGCACAATCCGCACTAAATTTTCCCGCTTATTAATATCAAATACAATAATCGGTAAATCATTTTCTCGACACAGCGTAAATGCTGTCATATCCATCACATTTAAATTTAGATTAATCACTCGATTAAAAGTGAGCGTATCAAATTTAGTAGCGCTAGGATCTTTTTCTGGATCAGCCGTGTAGATACCATCTACACGCGTTCCTTTAAGGATTACATCTGCACAGATTTCGTTCGCTCGTAATGCAGCAGCAGAATCCGTTGTAAAATAAGGGCTACCTGTCCCCGCAGAGAAAATAACGACTCGTCCTTTTTCTAAATGACGAATAGCACGTCGACGGATATAAGGCTCTGCAATTTGCTCCATTTTAATAGCCGTTACCAAACGAGTAAATACCCCTCTTTGCTCTAAAGCACTTTGTAGGGCCATTCCATTAATAACGGTTGCCATCATGCCCATGTAATCGCCTTGTACCCGTTCTATGCCACTTGATTCGGCTTGTAGTCCTCGAAAGATATTACCTCCTCCAATAACTACAGCGATTTCTACACCAAGATCCCTTAATTCTTGAATTTGTAAGGAATACAGTTTTAACATGTCAGGAGAGATTCCAAATCCCTGTTCTCCCATTAAAGATTCTCCACTCAATTTTAGTAAAACCCTTTTGTATTTTAATGGCATTTTTTGATTTATAAATGAGTAAATGATAAATGGGAATGAGCCATTAGCTTTTAGCTATCAGCCGTTAGTCACACTACTCATTGAATTAGAAAAGAGAGCAGAGAAGAGAGAATAGAGATTAATTTCGTTTGCAAACAACGGAATTTCATTATTTTTCAAACGATTTCTGTCTCTGTTCTCTTCTCTCACTTCTCTGTTCTTTTCTCATGTCTAGCATGGTTATTAAAGCTAATGGCTGATAGCTAAAAGCTAAGAGCTAATCTAAACTTTCGGTCAATTTAAACCTTAGCCAAAAAAAAAGCGAATTACTCAAAAGAATAATTCGCTTTTTTTTGTGAATCAGCATATATTTAACCTAATTCAACGTGTTTGAAATCTGTAATAGTAAGATTTTTATCAACACTTTGTAGGTATTGCGTAACCGTCTTCTTATTATCCTTTACGAAAATTTGATTTAGTAAAGTTTTTTCTTTGAAGAACTTGTTCAACTTACCTGTTGCAATTTTTTCAAGAATTGCCTCAGGCTTACCTTCTTGTCTAGCTTGCTCCTTACCAATTTCGATCTCTTTAGCAATTGTATCGGCATCTACACCATCTTTATCTAGTGCTACTGGTCTCATAGCCGCCACCTGCATTGCTACATCTTTCCCTGGATCAATAAATTGTGGACCTTCTAAATTCAAAGAAGCCAATACGCCTGCACGGTAACCAGCATGAATGTAAGGAATTACTTGGCCCTCACCAGCTTTAGTTTCGATTTTTTCGTATTTGTTTACTTCTAACTTCTCGCCGATAACTCCTATTTGTTCTTCGATCTTTTTAGCAACTGATAAATCCTTATCAAAAGGTAATGCTAATAAATCATCTAAAGAACTAGGAAGGTTTTTCAGTGCAATCTCTGCTACCGTATCCGCTAAAGCTACAAAGCTTTCCGTTTTTGCAACGAAATCTGTTTCACAGCTTAACCGAATTAATATGCCGTTATTTCTATCAGAAGAAGTCTTCGCCATTACGACGCCTTCTTTCGCTTCTCGATCCGCTCTCTTACCAGCCAATTTTTGACCTCTCTTGCGTAAGAATTCAATTGCCTTTTCCACATCACCTTCCGATTCAGATAAGGCTTTTTTACAATCCATCATGCCTGCGCCCGTCAAATCACGTAATTTTTTCACATCCTTTGCAGAAATACTACCCATGGTTGATTATATTTTTAGTAACGTTTGTCGTTACTTAGTTTAAAAAATTAATTAAAATACTATACTCGATTCTTTACGGTTTTTAAAACCAAATTGTTGATCGCAATAGGTATTTTTTTTTTAAGGAATGACGCAAAAATAACTATCGACTCTTGACTAGTTTTTTTTCCTCCTTTCTTCGTTGCAAAAAGCCTTACATAGCTTAGGCTATGTGCGGTTTTTGCGCCTTGAAAGAAGAAAAAATAACTGCCTCAAGAATATATAGTTATTTCCCATCCCTAAGCTTTAGTAACTGCTCCTTTCTTTTCTTTCTTATCGCCTTTTGCAGTACGTTCCGCCAAACCTTCTTTAATACATCCTACTATATAATCTGTAATTAATTTAACAGACTTAGACGCATCATCATTTGCAGGAATTGGAAAGTCTACTTGATTAGGATCAGAATTTGTATCAACGATACCAAATGTCTTTAAACCTAATTTTTGAGATTCTGCAACTGCAATATGTTCGTGGTGAATATCTACTATAAAAACAGCAGCGGGTAATCTATTCAAATTAGCAATACCTCCTAAGATTTTGTGCATCTTATCTCGCTCTCTTGTCATTGTTAACTTTTCCTTCTTAGTTACACTTAGACTTGGATCAGCTAACAAACGATCAATCCCTTGCATTTTCTTGATAGACTTCCGAATCGTTGAAAAATTTGTCATCATCCCTCCTAACCATCTTTCCGTGACAAATGGCATTCCAACAGAAGCAGCCGCTTCAGCCGCTAAAAATTTCGCTTGCTTCTTAGTCGCAACGAACATAATTTTCTTACCAGACTTAGCAATAGATTTCATTGCCTTGCCAGCAGTTTCCATACATTCGATAGTCCGATTAATATCTATTACATGAATTCCTTTACGCTCCATGAAAATATATGGTGTCATCTTAGGATTCCATTTTCTTTTTAAATGTCCAAAATGTACCCCTGCATCTAATAAATCTTTATAGCTCGGTGTCGTCATTATATGATGATTTTTAGGGGTCAGGAGTCAGGAGTCAGGAGTCAGGCAAATTACATGTAAGAACACGTGTAATTTGCCTGACCCCTGACCACTGACCCCTGACTCCTCGTATTTTTTAAATAATTGCTTATGCCCTAACAGCCAAGCAACAATAAGTTTTAACGCTTAGAGAACTGGAAGCTCTTTCTTGCTTTCGGCTTACCGTACTTCTTACGCTCCACTACTCTCGCATCTCTAGTTAAATATTTCTTAGCTTTTAATGGACTTCTAAATTCTTCATTTAGTTTTACCAAAGCTCTAGAAATAGCCATTCTAGTTGCTTCTGCTTGTCCTTTAAAACCTCCTCCTTTTACATTCACTTTAATATCATAAAGTTTTTCAGCTTCTACCGTCTTAAACGGATCTACAATAGAATCTTGGATGTGCATTTGAGGGAAGTAGTCCTTTAATTGCTTACCATTGATTACCACCTGACCGTCTCCCTTGGTAAGGTAAACTCTCGCAATTGAAGCTTTTCTTCTTCCTATCGCATTAATCATTTCCATATTTACTTATTTTTAGGGGTCAGGGGTCAGGAGTCAGGGGTCAGGCAAAATACACGTGTACTTACATATAGTCTGCCTGACTCCTGACCCTTGACTCCTGACACCTCAGATTTTTTTTTAAAATTTAAATTCTTCTGGCTTTTGTGCAAAGTGTGGGTGTTCGCCCCCTTCATACACAAACAATTTTTTGAATTGCGCTCTACCTAATTTATTCTTAGGCAACATTCCTTTCACCGCCTTTTCAATGATGAAACGAGGCTTCTTTGCTGCCATCTCTTTAGCCTTCACTCTCTTTTGTCCACCAGGATATAAAGAATAAGAAATGTATTCTTTCTGCGCCCATTTTGCACCAGTAAAACGAACCTTCTCTGCATTGATAATAATCACATTATCTCCAGCGTCAAAGTGGGGTGTATAAGATGGCTTATGCTTACCTCTTAATACAGTAGCAATTTTTGAAGCTAATCGACCTACTATTTCTCCTTCCGCATCAACAATATACCATTTTCGTACTACGGAGGCTTTATTCTCTGATTTCGTCTTATAACTTAATGTATCCACAATATTTAATCTTTAATAGATAGAGTCTTAAGTTTCTAGAATAGAAAGCGGAGATGAGAGAATAGAGATAATATTCGTTTAAAAATGACCAAATTTTATTGTTTGTAAACGAAAATTATCTCTATTCTCTGCTCTCACTTCTTTGTTCTAGTAATAGTAAACTCCTTCTAATTCATTGATAAAAATCTTTTTTTCAAAAGGAAGCGCAAAGGTAGGGGACTTTTAAAGTTAAAGCAAGTAAAATTAAAAGAAATTTTAAAATCATTATTCATAACTCACTGATAAACAGTTAAATTTTCGCACAGAAATTTTAGTGGGCTGGTTTTTTTGCAATTTTTTACTGAAAATGAGCTATTCTAAAAAGTAGACATCATTTATAATTTGAATATTTTGCGTTTATTTTGTAAGTTTGAAACTTATTTGATTATAAAAATATCAAAATATACTTTGCACACAAAACTTTGTATTGAATACAGAGGCACAAAGATATAGAGAACAAATATTACGCTGCATCTTTGTGCCTCTGCGTTCAATAATATCGTCGTGATTTTTGTAATTTATCTTTTATTCTCAGCAATTTTAAACAATGACAAACGCTTCTTTCCAAAACATCAAAATTATTTCCGCAGGAGCAGGAAGTGGTAAAACCTATCGACTAACCGAAGAAATGGTTGCCTTATTAAAAGGGGGTGTTCGAGCTAGTGGCATTATCGCAACTACCTTTACTAAAAAAGCAGCAGCAGAATTACAGGAACGGGTTCGGGTGAAACTGTTAGAACAACAATTATCTGAAGAAGCAGACCAATTGACGAATGCTATGATTGGGACCGTACATGGATTAGGTGTACAACTACTAAAGCGTTTTGCTTTTGAGGCAGGTGTTTCTCCTCAGGTGGATATTATTGCAGATGAAGATCATCAATTATTATTCAATCAATCTTTGACCACTGTTTTAACAGCAGATCGAATGGAGCAGATGGAACAGCTAAGCACCAAATTAGGATTGAATAAAAGAGGGCCTTATGATTGGAGAAAAGAAGTGAAAAATGTTACGGACATTGCTCGTTCTAATGATTTCTCTTTAGAAGTTCTTCAAAAAAGTAAGGAAGCATCTTTTACTTCTTTCAAGCAATATCTAGGAAAGAAAATAGGTAAGACTTCCCAAGGATTAATTGATGATTTAAAAAGAACACTACAAGCTACTATTTTAACATTAGAAGGAAACGAAGATAGTACAAAGGTGACAGAGAAAGGCGTAGAGGATCTTAAGAAGATACAACGTAAATTAAATCTAGGAAATGGTTTAACATGGTTTGAATGGGTAAAAATTAGTAAAACTAAAGTAGGTGCAAAAAGTAAAGATGCCATTTTTGAGTTGCAAGAATTAGCTAGACTACATGAGTCTATGCCCGAATTCCATGAAGATGTAAAAGCCTTTATTGATACTATTTTTGACATTGCGATAGAAGCTATAGAAGAATACGATTCCTATAAAAAACGTCGAGGATTGATTGATTATATTGATATGGAATTGCATGTCAAAAGACTATTGGAAAACGAGCAAGTACAAATGGTTCTGAAAGAAGAATTAGACCTTTTAATGGTCGATGAATTTCAAGATACCAGTCCTATTCAGTTAGAAATATTTTTAAAGCTATCTCAATTCGCCAAGCACTCTATATGGGTAGGTGATCCTAAGCAATCTATTTATGGATTCAGAGGGGCGGACCCTGCTCTGATGCAAGCCATTATAAAGCAAACAGGTGGTGTAAAAGAAGAGGATATTCAAAAATTTTCTTGGCGATCCAGAACAGGGGTGGTCCATACTACCAATGCCTTATTTACCCAAGCCTTTAACAACTTACCGAAAGAGCAAGTAGCACTAGAGCCAAAACGAACAGAAGAAACATTAAAAATCTTAGTAAAAGATCAAGAGGATTTAAATTTTCTAAAAAAGCCTTTACAACATTGGCATTTCGAGTATGATGGGAAAGGCCGAGCACCTGGCAAACCTTGGATGGAAAATAGCATTGCTACCGCCGTCAAAAACCTACTAGAAGAAGGCACTTTAGTTTTTCCAAAAGAAGAATCCGAACCTCGACTAGCTAAGCCTGGAGATGTAGCTATTCTTTGTCGTTCCAATGTTGCTTGTGGAGAAATGGCCGAAGCTTTGCACCGTGCTGGTTTGAAAGCAGCGATCTCTAGAAATGGTCTATTACAGATGACCGAATCGAAGTTAATACTAGCCTGTCTAAAATTTATCGTTAGCAAAAATGATCCTTTATCTGTAGCGGAAATTTTGAAACTAGCCTCTGGACAAGCATTATCCAGCATAGTGGATGAACGCTTAGCATTTTTAAAAGAAGTAGAAAAAGAAGCTGTACAGGAATGGAAGTGGGGACAAGATAATCCTTATGTTAAGCAACTATTAGATTTGAGGGATCATGTAAAAGAACTCTCCTCTTCAGAAATCATAAACCTTGTTTTAGACGAATTAGACCTAAGACGTATCATTGCTACATGGGGTAATAAAGAACAACGATTAGCTAACATTGACGAACTTAGAAAACTGGCCTTAAAGTATGAAGAAGCCTGCAACAGATTACACTCTGCAGCTACGCTAGGAGGATTCTTACTGTGGCTCAATGAAATGGATCATAATGAAAAAGATTTACAAAGCTCAGGGGCTGGGGCAGATGCCGTCAATGTAATGACCTATCATAAAAGTAAGGGCTTAGAATGGCCGATAGTTGTTTGCCATTCTTTGGAAGGCAAGCTACGAGATAAGGTGTGGGGAACTGCTATTGTAACAGAAACAAAAGAAGTAGATTTAAATAATATCCTTGGAAATCGCTGGTTGCGCTATTGGGTAAATCCATATGCCGATCAGATTGGTGGAACCAATCTGGAAGAACGCTTAAATTCAAGTGCTGTAAAAATTCAAGCTCAAGCACAAGCTTTACAAGAAGAGGCAAGGGTCTTATATGTAGGGGTAACGAGAGCTAGAGATTATTTGGTTTTTCCTACAAGAAAAGTACCGACCAAATGGCTCAATAGAGTATGGCATAAAGGAGATGAAACTGTTCCAACCTTAGATCATTTTACAGAAGAATCTCCTTGGATTTGGAAGGATCAGATTTTATTAAAAGAAACGAATACTACTCCTTTTCCTAGAGACTTTACTACTTCCGAATTAGCTACACCAGAAATCACTTTCCTAGCAGAGCGGCGTGGAAAAGGAGTTTTCATTCCTTATGAAATAGATGTAGAACGAGAAAATTATCCAACAGAAATTGCTCCAAAACTATCAAAAATTTATCAATATGGTAAAGCTATTGTTGCTACAGAAGAAGGTCGAGACTATGTGTTATCAAAAGCGGTAAAAGCTTTTCTTACAGCTGATACTCTAGATGCTGATATACAGGATCGAGAACATATGGCTAAATCCTTACTAGAAAGATATGGTATAGAAGAACTAATAGACGATCAACTATTATTGGACCAGTCTAAACAATATTTAGATCATTTAAATACAACATTCCAACCTATCGAAATTTACAAAAAATATCCAATTCGTCATCATCATAAAGGACGGTTATTTGATAAAATAATTGACCTAGTTTTGAAAACCGATAAAGGCTGGGTGATAATTCAAAATAGTGGATTCACAGGAGATAGCAAACAATGGAAAAATAAAGCGATCGCTTTGTCTACTTGGCTATATTTAGCTACTGAAGGTGTTGCTACTATTTTTGGTGACAATCGAGTTCGTTGTTTTATTAATTATCCAATGGGTGGCGGTATGGTGGAAGTTGTTTTGAATAAACAAGCAGTTTTATTTTGAGAAGCTGATTTTAATAGTTTTTAGAGGGAGTGATTTTGTTAGGCTTTTTTTGCAAAAAAGCCTAACAAAATCACTCCCTCTAAAGTAATATACTAAACCAATACCATGAAAAGAATTCTACTTTTTGCATCAATCCTAATTTTCACTTCATCATGCGATTTTCCTAAGCACTATTTTACACCTGAACCAGTGTGTACGTCAGAAACTGCCGATGATTTGAAAACAGAAAATCAGAAAACATTAGTTGCTAATTTGAAAAATAAACAACCAAAAGACTATCGATATTTTTTCAAAACATTTGAAGAAGGAGCATATC
This sequence comes from uncultured Saprospiraceae bacterium, assembly GCA_964402245.1. Lineage (GTDB taxonomy): Bacteria > Bacteroidota > Bacteroidia > Chitinophagales > Saprospiraceae > JAFMDF01. The sequence continues at coordinate 11,794 of CAYOBX010000075.1, forward strand.
ATACATTCATGATTACAAATTTCAGAAATGATGAATCTTGCTTTGACATTAGAGTACTTGTAGATAAATGGGATAAATTAGCAGGAATGAAAAGAACAAATGGCTATTCTTATCCAAATGAATTGCACGATTTAAATTGGGAGATACAATCTATTAATGGAGAAAACATAATTAAGTATATAGATATGCACAAAATAATTGATTAAAAAGCTTTATTAGGAACTATGTGGTCCTTTATCTAGTTATGTAGCTTTTAATTGTAATGCGAATAACGGGTTAAATCTTACTATTGATTTTCAAGCGATTACGTTTACTAAACTTCTAAAGTTTAGTAAACGTCCATCCTAACCAACTGATTTTCAATAAGCATTTTAATTTAGCCCGTTATTGGCGTTTGTAGCGAGTCTATTCTTATCATAAAGGATTATCCTATTTTTGCAAGCATTTTCAAACTACAAGCGACTCAAATTATAGCCAGCATATGCCAACGTTCGACAAGTCCAAATTACTCATCATTAGTTCCTTTGCAGCCATCTACATTATATGGGGTTCTACCTATCTCTTTGCAGCATTTGCAATGGATGAATTGCCTCCTTTTCTAATGGCGGGTTCTCGATATGGAATGGCGGGTTTATTATTATTAGCCCTGGCTTTTCTCGTAGGAAAGAACCAAAGAATGACGCAAAAGCAGTTGTTAAATACACTCTTTGCAGGAGTGTTGATGTTAGGGATTGGCGGTGGCCTTGTCTTTTGGGGCTTACAATTTATAGACTCTGGTTTTACAGCATTGGTCATTTCTGGACAACCCTTATTAATCTTATTTATGATGTGGGGGATACAAGGAAAAAAGCCTCACAAACAGGCATATCTAGGAATTTTATTAGGTATGGTGGGCATGTATTTATTAGTCAGTCAAAAAGCATTAGTCGCTAATCCAAATCAATGGAAGGGGGTTTTAGCTATTTTTGCCAGTATGTTATCTTGGGGCTATGGTTCTTTGTTTTTAGGAACAGCTGATATGCCCAAATCAAAAATGATAAGTAGTTCTATACAAATGATAGTTGGTGGTATTTTCTTGTTAATCATAAGTGGTTTTTTAGAAAATCCGATGCAGATCAATTGGTTGGACCTGCAAAATGTTACTTATTTAGCGATGATCTATTTAGTTATATTTGGGTCTATCATTGCTTTTTCTGCTTTCAATTTTTTACTATCAGAAGTCTCTCCTGATAAGGTGTCCACTAGTACGTATGTTAATCCAATAGTTGCTATGTTTCTAGGATGGTATTTTCGAAATGAAATTATTACCTCTCAATCTATGTTGGCAGCAGTTATTATGTTAACAGGTGTATTCTTTATTAATGCCAAACCAGAGTATTCGCAAAAATTATTGCAGCGAATACGGATGGTTGGGCGACGGTAGGGGCAGCCCTTGTGGTTGTCCAAAATATTCACGTTGGGCAACCACAAGGGTTGTCCCTACAGGATATACCCAATCTCTTTCAAGGAAAATAATTCTTTCCCTTTTTCTGTATCAATAATTAACTGTCCAATTGCAGTTGTTCCCTGAATACGTCCTGAAAAGATCTGCCCATTTGATCGTCGAAAATTATGCAATTCATTTCTCCGAAAAAGTTGCTTTTGATAGGCAGCCTGAATATCTTCTATTTTATTAGCTTTCAATTTTAAATACCATTTTTCCAAGGCTTGACATAGCTTAGCTAAAACAAAATCAAGTTCAATAGTTCGTTTCGTTTCCAAAGCAATAGAAGTCGGATTAGGTGCATCACTTTTAAAGTTCATTTGATTGACATTTAAGCCAATACCGACAACCGTAGATTTAATTACGGATCCTTGCAAAGCATTCTGAACTAAAATACCAGTGATTTTTTTATCGTAAACATATAAATCATTTGGCCATTTAATGGTCACGCCATTTGAAATAAAAGATCGTATGGTATCGGCTATACTAAGAGCAACAACTTGGCTCAACACAAACTGTTGCCGAGCTGGAAGAAAGTCAGGATATAGAATAATGCTACAGGTTAAATTCTTACCAGGTTCACTCTCCCAATGTTTATTTATCTGCCCTCGACCAGCATATTGATCAAAAGCAATCACAATTGTTCCTTCAAGAGGCTCTTCTTGGTCCAATAAATCAAGTGCATATTGATTGGTAGAAGCAATTCGTTCTAAAGAAAACAGAACCTTTCCTATAAAAAGAGTGTTATCTATTGAATTCAATTAGGGCGTTTTATTAGTTTTAACTAGTATGTATTGATAATTCCAAGCATTAATCTTGAAAAATCACAATAAATAACAAAAAATTAAATGCCATTTGGCAAGAAGAACGGAAGTTACGTGTATTTTTTTTGTAATTTTACAGATTGCGAGCTACTTATTTATAATTCCTTTTAGTAATGGTGGTATTATTCAATATAAAACACGAAATTGAATAAAACTGCTGTGAAGATTCACAGTTTATGTTAAACTATAAATCAATCATTTGAATCAAGCACAATTAAGTACAATTCAACATTCCTCTCAAGAACTAAATGATCTAATCATTGACGCTATCCAAGACATTAAAGGTCATAATATCATCAAATTAGATTTAAGAGAATTAGGAGAAGCCCCCACTGATTTCTTTATTATTTGCGAAGGCGAATCTACCACACAAGTAAATGCCATCGCATCTAACATTCAAAAACGAATAAAGAATGAATTAGGTGGTCTCCCATCTCATGTAGAAGGTAAACAAGGAGCTTTCTGGATCTTAGTAGATTATTTTACAACGATGGTCCATATTTTTCATCCTGAAAAAAGAGCTTTTTATGAATTAGAGGATTTGTGGAGTGATGCTAAAATAACAGAATATACAAACCTGTAAAAGGCACTATAATACATACTTAGAAGTTGTTTAAAATAAAAGCAGCTTCATTATACCCAGTTTGAAAAGGTTACTAAAACGACAAGAATAAATTTATAATGGAAGATAATAGAAATGATTTAGATGGAAAACCATCAGGCCCAAAATTCAATTCTTATTGGATTTATGGGATGATTGCGCTTTTCTTAATTGCATTACAGCTCTTTAATGTGTCTAGTGTTGGGAATAAAGAGATTGACTGGTTGCGATTCAAAGACATGGCGAAGGATGGCGCAGTCGCAAAGGTAGATATAGTGAATAAAGCCTATGCACATGTCTTCCTAAAACAGGATCGGTTGTCAGCGGAGAAATATAAAGATGCCTCCAAAAGCAAATTTGGAGATCGTCCTAACTACATCTTCAATATTGGTTTTGCAGAAACATTCTCAAAAGACCTCCAAGAATTACATGGTGATTTACCAGGAGAGGATCAATTTGGTATCAAATATAAGAATCAAGAAGATTGGGTGACACCTATTCTTAGCTGGATACTCCCTTTGTTGATTATCATTGGTATTTGGATATTTATTATGAGAAGAGTGGGCGGCGGCGCTGGTGGTGCTGGTTCTCAGATATTTAATATTGGAAAATCTAAAGCCACTTTGTTTGATAATAGTAAATCTAAAGTAAATGTTACTTTTCAAGATGTAGCGGGCTTAGATGAAGCAAAAGTGGAGGTAATGGAAGTGGTAGACTTCTTAAAACATCCAAAGAAATATACTGCTCTGGGTGGTAAAATACCAAAAGGAGTATTATTAGTAGGCCCTCCCGGTACTGGTAAAACCTTATTAGCAAAAGCAGTAGCAGGAGAAGCTGGTGTACCCTTTTTCTCTATCTCTGGTTCTGATTTCGTAGAAATGTTTGTTGGGGTCGGTGCATCTAGAGTAAGAGATTTGTTTAAGCAAGCAAGAGAAAAGGCTCCTTGTATTGTCTTCATTGATGAAATTGATGCGATTGGTCGAGCGAGGGGTAAAGGTGCTATGCAAGGAGGAAACGATGAAAGAGAAAATACCTTGAATCAACTGTTAGTAGAAATGGATGGTTTTAGTACAGATAAAGGAGTAATCCTTATGGCAGCGACTAACCGTCCTGATGTACTAGATAATGCCTTATTAAGACCGGGACGTTTTGATCGTCAGATCGGTATTGATCGTCCAGATTTAAAAGGTAGAGAAGCTATTTTCAAAGTTCATTTAAAGAAAATTAAAATAGGTTCAGATATTCTGCCAGAAACATTGGCAGAGATGACGCCAGGTTTTGCAGGAGCAGAAATTGCTAATGTTTGTAATGAAGCAGCCTTAGTAGCTGCTCGTAGAGATAAAACAGAAGTTAATTTAGATGACTTCAATTATGCTTTGGATAGAGTGATTGGTGGTTTAGAAAAGAAAAACAAACTAATCTCTCCAAAGGAAAAAGAAATCATTGCCTATCATGAAGCAGGTCATGCGATCTGTGGTTGGTTTTTAGAACACGCTTCTCCTCTAGTAAAAGTAACCATTGTTCCTAGAGGCGTGGGTACCTTGGGCTATGCTCAATATCTTCCAAAAGAAGAGTACATTACTCGTACAGAGCAATTACTCGACAGGATGTGTATGACATTAGGTGGTAGAGCGGCAGAGTCTAATATTTTCGATAAAATATCCACAGGTGCGCAAAGTGATTTGGACCAAGTAACGAAAATGGCTTACGGAATGATTGCTGTTTATGGTATGAACAAAAAAGTAGGTAATGTATCGTTTCACGGTATGCAACAAGATCAATTTAATAAACCTTATTCCGATGATACCGCTACGTTAATTGATGAAGAAGTTCGTAAATTAATAGAATCTCAATATATTCGGGCAAAAGCACTTTTAAAAGAACGATCTAAAGAATTAGAAGCCTTAGCTAAACAATTATTAGATAAGGAAGTCTTATTAAAATCCGATGTCGAGCGTTTGATCGGCCCTGCTCCACACCATGTTGATAAAGCTAGTGAGAATGGTGTAGCTGCTGCTGAAGCTTAGTATATAAAAAGCTAAAGTAAGAAAAACGCCCTTTCTCGTAATCGAGAAAGGGCGTTTTTCTGTAACACGGAATTCATTCCGTATTACAACTAATCGAGCGCAGCGCAGATTAGTTGTTTATATCTGAACTGCTCTCGATAGTTGTACGGAATGAATTCCGTGTTAC
>CAYOBX010000076.1:0-16860 GCA_964402245.1 uncultured Saprospiraceae bacterium
TTAACGTTTTTAGCCTAATTTTTAGCGAATACTTTTTTATAAGAAAACCCTTATTGTAGGTATGACATTGACAAAATCAAATACAAATCCTACCAATCAAATAATCCTATAAATCCTAGTACAAAATTAAGTAATCCAACTGGATCATGAAAAAGACCAAAAATACATGGGGACAGGTACAAGAAAAATACATCAATTTTGATCTAGTAGAAGAATATTTTCTAGCTAAACCAGATCAAGAAATTGACGATGCTATTGATGATCGAACTTTAAAAGATCTAGACTTTTATACGTTTTTTAAATTTCTTGACCGTACTACATCGGATATAGGGCAGCAATATCTTTACAACCAATTAAGGACTTTAAAAACATCAAAAGATTCCTTAGCGCAATTGGAGCAACAAATTGATTTTTATACCGCTAAGCAACAGAAAAGGCAACGAATTCAAGAGGTATTAACTCCTTTGTCAAAAGGAGATGATTACTATTTTCCGTTTCTATTATATGGTGTTTTGCCTCAAAAATGGCGTTTTTTCTGGGTAGTACAAATTATGCAGCTATTAGTATGGTTCTGTATAGTGGCTGGTATATTTTTAAATCCCGTATTTTTTTTAGGCGTAGCTGGTTTATTTTGTGTCAACGTAGTGCTGCATTATTGGCATAAGAATCGTATTGGTAATTTTGCTACGGTCTTTACTAGATTAATCGTATTAACAAAAGCATCAAGAGCTATCTTAAAAGATAGCCATCTATCCGCAACAAAAAAGAATCTTTTAGAAAGGGATATTAAAAAGGTAGATGCCATTACCAATAGATTGAATTGGCTAAAAACAGATCGTCTACAAACTAATGATTACTTAGCAATTTTTTGGTTTTTTTTAGAACTCATTAAAATTATCAGTTTATCAGACATCAGTACTTTCCATTCCATTATAGATAAAATAGGAGCATCTAGAAAGTCTATTGAGCAACTATATCTATTTATTGGAGAAACAGATATGTCCATTTCTATAGCCTCCTTACGAGCTGGTCTACCTTATTATAGCCAACCTACATTTTTATCCAATCAAAAAGAGTTGAAGGTACAATCTTTGTATCATCCTTTAATAGAAAGTTGTGTAGCGAATGATTTGCATTTAAAGGGGAAAAGTTTACTGCTTACTGGGTCCAATATGTCAGGGAAATCTACTTTTATAAAAGCGATCAACCTCAATTTAATTGTCTCCCAGACGATCAATACCTCTTTTACTAAGGTTTATAATGCTCCCATACTGTCAATAGCTACTTCCATAGAGATCTCCGATGATATAACATCTGCAAAAAGTTACTATATGGAAGAGGTAGAGACTATTGGAAATTTAATTGAGCTATCTAGTAAGCCCGATAAGCAGTATTTATTTACTATTGATGAAGTCTTTAAGGGGACTAATACCATAGAAAGAATTAGTGCAGCCAAAGCTGTTTTAAGTTTTTTAAATCAAAAAAATCATCTAGTGTTAGTGTCTACACATGATATTGAGTTGACAGAACTATTAGATGAATATTTTGATTTATATTACTTTCAAGAAAGTATAGATAACCAAAGCTTATCCTTTGATTATACCCTGAAACAGGGGGCTTTAAAAAATAAAAACGCCATTGCCATTTTGGAGTTGGCAGGTTATCCGAACACCGTTATTCAAGAAGCAAAGAGTATTGCTGTTAAATTTGAAAAAGAAAAGTTGCTTTATAAAAAAGGGCGTTAAAAATAATTTTTCGTTATAGTTTTTTAGAGTATGTCTATATACATCACAAAACAGGTCGTTTTTTCATCATTTTATAATTTTTTTCATTGATAAACAGTATATTAGACATTATTCCAATTGGATAGACTATTCCTAAATTGTCTAGACTCTATGAAGTTGTATACTATGGCTAAGATAAACGGCTTCTTTCTATTAAATCGAGAAAACACTACGTGAAAAATTTACTTCCATATTTTATTCAAGAAAAGTATCAAGAAGGCCTGCTTCATGGTAATTATCAAGCATATACCATGTTTGTCGATTTATCAGGATTTACGCCTTTGACAGAAGCTTTAATGAAGAGAGGTGTGGATGGTTCTGAAGTATTATCGATCATATTAAATAGGATTTTTGATCCAATGGTCTGCTTAGTATATCAAAAGGGAGGGTTTATTCCTTACTTTGCTGGTGATGCATTTACGGCTATTTTTCCAAGGAATATTCAAAATCCACCTTGGGAAATTGTTCATACTGCTCAAGAATTGCGTAATCTTTTTAATAAAAAAGAGGTTTGGAATACTAAATATGGGCAGTTTAAAATTGGCGTTAAGATTGGATTGTCTGTAGGGCAGGTGGAATGGGGCATTATTGGAAGCGATCATAAAGCTTTCTATTTTAGAGGAGAAGCGATTGATAATTGTGCACAAAGTGAACACCATGCTCAGCAGCAAGAAATAATTATTGATAAGCCCCTTTTTGATTTACTTCCCTTTATAAAAGATCATTTTAAGTCCGCTGCTGCTAATTTTTATAAATTAGAAAAAGAATACCAACCTGCACAGATAGTAGCCTATCCAGAGTACAAATCACCTGTATTATCAACTACTGTTGCTCGACAGTTTTTACTAGACTCAGTTGTAAAATTTAATCAGCAAGGAGAGTTTAGATCAGTAGTCACTATATTTATATCCTTTACAGGCGTGGAAGATCATGACTCGCTCAATGAATTCGCGAGTATAGTAGTGAATCAATTTTATAAATTTTCAGGTTATTTTAAAGAAATAGATTTTGGAGATAAAGGAGGCGTATTAGTCGGTTTCTTCGGCGCACCAATAAGCTTTGAAAATAATGCAGAACGAGCTTTAGAATTGGCTACTACTATAGATAACTCCGTTCAAAAATTACAAAAGAATGCTCCAATTCAATATAAGATGGGAATTACTTCTGGGGTTGCCTATACGGGAATCGTAGGAGGAAAAGAGCGTTGCCAATACGCCGCTGTAGGAAATCAAGTGAACTTAGCGGCTAGATTAATGTCCCATGCCAATTGGGGCGAAATACTAGTTAATCAAGAAATTCAGAAAAATCGACACTTTAATTTTAAACATACAGGAGATATACAGTATAAAGGTATTCAAGGAGGCATTCCTACTTATTCATTAATAGGAAGAAATGTGGACGATCATCCAGATTATTTAGGAAAGATGATTGGTCGAGAAAAAGAATTGAAAGCTTTACAAAAGTTTGCACAAGAAGTCTTTACTCAACAATCTCCAGGGATTTCTTATATCTATGGAGAGGCTGGTATTGGGAAAAGTCGAATCAGTTATGAGTTAAAGAAAAACCTGCAACAAGATTCTAATGTTAGTTGCTTTACCTGTCAGGCAGATCAAATTTTACAAAAACCATTTAATCCTTTTGTCTATTTTTTAAAAAACTACTTTGAACAATCTCCTGAAAAAAGCAAGTCAACTAACAGACAGTCTTTTGAAAACAAATTCCAACAATTATTAAATCAAATATGTCTAGTAGAGCATAAGGAAGCCAAAGAAATTTATTTAGAAATATCTAGAACACGTTCTGTATTGGCTGCACAAATTGCTATCAAATATCCAGATTCACTATGGGAGCAACTGGACGCTAAAGGAAAATATCAAAACACCCTTTCTGCAATCATTACTTTATTTAAAGCAGAGAGTTTGATTAACCCTGTTTTGATTGAATTAGAAGATGGCCATTGGTTTGACGAAAGTTCAATAGACTTAGTGAGTGAATTAATTCGACAACTACCTAGTTACCCTACTTGTATTTTAGTGACCTCTAGATATGCGGATGATGGTAGCAAACCCAGTATCATCCGTAGTGAAATGCGAGAAGATGAAACCATTAAATATCATGAAATTGATTTAAACATCCTCCATCCTGATGTCTTACGAGATCTTGCTACCTCCAGGTTAGGGGGAACCCTTCAAAAAGAATTCTTTAATTTATTAGAACGATTGACCAACGGCAATCCTTTTTATGCAGAACAATTATTAGAATATTTTTCTGAAAGTGATCTTTTAATCAAAGTAAATGAACAATGGGTTTTAAAAGATAAAAGTATTCGATTATCATCTTCCATTAATTCTATTTTGATGGCTAGAATTGATCGCTTATCAGATTTGGTAAAAGAAACGGTAAAGGCTGCAGCAGTGATTGGGCGAGAATTTGAGTTACCTGTTTTGACGGAGGTGATGAATACACATCAATCATTCGCTGCATTTGACAATAATAAAAACAACTTATTAAAAGAACAAATCATTACCGCAGAGAAGGGGCAGATTTGGAGAGCGATGAACGAGTTGCGCTATATTTTCAAACACTCTCTATTGCGGGAAGCGGTGTACGATATGCAGCTTCGAACTAGTTTGAGAGAAGTCCACTTCTCCATCGCCAAAGCCATTGAAAAAGTATATGCGGAAAATATAGAAGATAAATATTTAGATCTTTCCTTTCACTACGAACAAGCAGACCAAGAAGAGCAAACTATTTTTTATACAAAAAAAGCAGCTATAATTGCTCGTAAAAATTTTCAAAATAAATCTGCCTTACAACTCTATAATAAATTAATTCGCCTCTTAAAAAACAATCCAGATCAACAGCTGGAATTAATAAGTGCTCTACTTAGAAAAGCAGATATTTTAGAATTGATTGGTAAGTGGCAAGAATGTGAAACGGTCTTGACTACTGCTTTACAAAATGCTAAAGCCTTAAAAGATAATGGACAGTTAGGCAAAACGCATAATAGTTTTGGTCATCTACTAATACTAACTGGACAGTATACAAAAGCTAAAAACCATCTAGAGAAAGCGATTACTCACTTTGAAGCCGCTAACGATGAATATGGCTTAGTAAAAGCTTATGGTAATTTAGGCAATCAATACTTCAGACAGGGCCAATACCGAAAAGCGGAAGAATACTTTATCAAAAGTATAGAACTAAGCAAGCAGTTTCAGTCTAATTCTGCTACTGCTCAAATTGTTGCTAATTTAGGCTTGACCTATATGAACTTAGGTGATTTTGATGCAGGTATTCGTTATCAAAAAACACAACTTGCTGTATCTAAAAAGATGAAAGATAAGCCAGGCATGGCTATTTTATCTACGAATTTAGGCATCGTTTATTTTGAGAAAGGAGACTATGATGATGCGTTAACCTGTTATCAACAAGGTTTAGAGCTAAGTCAAGAATTAGGCAACAAGCAATTAATTGCGATTACCATAGGGTGTATTGGAAGTGTTTATGAGAAAAAAGGAGACTATGGAAAAGCAATGCATAACTTTGAGAAAGATTTGGAGGTTGTAGAAGAGTTAGGAGATAAACAAGGAATCGCTATTACTCTTGGTTTAATAGGTCAATTACATACGATCAAAGGAGAATTTGATAAAGCTATTCAGTTTTTAGAAAGACAGTTAGCTATCTGTAGAGAACTCAACTATCAGAAAGGGATAGCCAAAGCAGTTAATACACTAGGAGATATCTATCACCATAAAACACAGTCGGATATTTCTATTAAATATTATGACTTAGCTATTGATGTAGCTAGAAAAATTGATAATAGATTGGTTTTAGGAGAGAGTTTGGTAGAGAAAGGAAATCCTTTATTGGCTCAAGGAAAAGTAGAGGAGGCACAGACTACTCAAAAAGAAGCACTCAAAATAGCTAAACAGTTAGGCAATCCAAATTTACTTTTTGAAGTACAGATTTTAGGCGCAAGAGTTGCTGCGATCAAAGATAAAAAAGAAGGCTCTTTTATTTTAAAGGAATTATTATTGGATATAGAAGCCCCTATACAAAAAGCTGCTCTATTCTATGAACTCTATAAATTAGAAGAACATAGCGACTATAGACAGAGTGCTTTACAATTATATCAGAAGCTTTATAATGAAACGCCTCAATTTATTTTTAAGCAACGTATACAACATTTGATTTTAGGACGTTAGTAATAGATTACCCATCATGACTACTTCATATAAAATACTTATAAATTTGGCAAAGAATATCAACCTTTCCCGCCTCCTCAACGTTTTTACTTATACTATTTTATTTTTTATGTCATTTTGTATAGCATGTGATAATACACCTATACAGAAAGATCAAAATCAACAAGTAACAGCAACCGTGGCTAATCCTTTAGATACCGTCTCCATACAGATACCTACTAATTTTCCTTATACCTTAGATGAGCCTGATAAGGAATTTAAATTACCTAATAAACTAAAAGAAATTTCTGGGCTAGGTATAGATTCTACTGATGCCTATTTGTATGCAGTACAAGATGAAGAAGGAGATATATTTGTAATAGATATAGCAACAGGCAAGGTCGAAGATCAAATTAAATTTCATAAAGAAGGAGACTATGAAGGCATAGAGTTTGTAAACGATCGAATGTATATAGTAAAAAGTACAGGGACACTTTATGAAGTGCAAGACCTAGGAAAGCCCACTCAAAAAAGAACCAAGCATAAATTCAAATTTTCAAAATCTAGTGATGTAGAAGGCTTAGGATACGATCCCGTATCTAACAGTTTATTATTAAGTTGTAAAGGAAAGGCCATGAAAGGAGAGGAAGCCCTATTAAAAAAGGGCGTTTATGAAGTGCAGCTAGATTCTATGATTATGAATACGGATCCAAAGTACACCATAGATTTAGATGCGGTCAAGGCTTTTTTAAAGACCAATACCGCTATGGAATATTTTGACAAACTAGCCAAATTATTTAGTCCTGAAGAGGAATTTATTTTTGGGCCATCTGGTTTGGCCATCCATCCAATAACTCAAGATATTTATATTGTCTCCGCAGTTGGAAATGTAATGGTGGTGATAAATCGAAATAATGAAATTATTCATATCCAAAAGTTGCGTAAAAAAGTTCATACACAACCCGAGGGTATTGTGTTTGCTAAGGACGGAACGTTATATATTTCTAATGAAGGAAAAGATGGGAAAGGGATGATTGCAGCGTTTAATTACAAAGGGTAGATTTTTATCTTATTATATTAGTGTGAATTTGTATTAAACGCAGAGGTGCAGAGATGCTGAGCAATGCTTACTCTGCACCTCTGCGTTTAATACCAAAACCTAATCCATCCCCAATGCCGTCTCAATTCGACTAGCACAATCCATATAATGATACTTCGTCAATTTATCGCTAGTTCTTTTAGCTTTTCGTTTTAGTTCCTTATGAAGATCCGTTAACATTCCCATCGATAGAGATCGAATGTCTGTCATAGCAGGATCAACGGAAGAGGTAGTCCGAAAGTAAGTAGTAATTCTTCCTCTTGATGCCTTCCCTGGTTTCAATAAAGCAATTAGTTTTTCTAGGTGCGCCTTCTGCAAATTACGTCGAAAGACCGTAGTTGCTTTTCCTTGATTCAATTCTGACCAAATGCCATTATGCATTTGATTGAAAAAATCTTCTAATCCATATGCGTTTGGATAGCTTGTTTTCGCTTCAATCAATCTTTGCAAACGACTAGAGGTATATAATCTATCCAAGGTAGATTTTTGTAGTCCAGCAATTCTATTAACTCCATTCTCTGCTTTCAATTTATTAGTTAACGTTTGATCCATTAACCATAGTGGAGGTTGGAATAAATGATTATGTAAAAAAGAAACGGCACTTTGCTGCATTCCTTTAGGGGCTGGTTCGTAAATAGCTCCTTCTTGGTCAGAGGTTTTTGGGGTATCAAAAATACCACCCACCCATTTAGTAACATGCCCAATATATCTGCGATATTGACCAAAGACATTATTATATAATTCCTCTGCTCTAGTATAATCTTGCGCTTCCTCTTTTGTCCATTCAATAGCATTCGGTAAAATACGTTTCAAATTTTTGATACCATATTCAGAAGCTATCATAGAATTATTCCCTAAATCTTCCGACTGTGCTCTTGGATCAAATTGGCTTAGCTCTGTTGAAAACTGTAAGGCAGGATTATTCGCTGCTTTTTCTAAATACAATTTATTTAATATAGCTCTATCTTCTTCTACAGAGTTGGTATTATAGATTGGTTTGTAATTCCATTCTATAGCCCAGCGATCGTACGCCCCTACTCTTGCCATTAGATCAGTCACGCCATCTTCAGGTTGCGCCACATAATTAAATCTAGCATAATCCATAATAGAAGAAGTATGCCCATTTTCTTCTAACCACTTTTGATCTCGTAATTTTTCTACAGGAGTTGCATGACTAGCACAGAAGTTATGCCGTAAGCCAATGGTATGTCCTACCTCATGTGCAGAAACAAAGCGAATGAGTTGACCCATTAAATCGTCATCAAAGGTATTCAATCGAGCCTTTGGATCAATCGCACCTACTTGTGTGGTATACCAGTTTTTTAGTAACTTCATTACATTGTGATACCAACCAATATGACTTTCTAGTATTTCCCCACTTCGTGGATCATGCACATTTGGGCCATAAGCATTTTGAATATCAGACGCAAAATATCTAAGCACAGAAAATCGTGCATCTTCCAAACTCATGGTGGTATCTGCCTCTGGCCAGTCTTTTGCTTGAATAGCATTTTTCCAACCTGCTTGCTCAAAAGCACTTTGCCAATCTTCTACTCCTTGTTTTAAATACTTTCTCCATTTTACAGGAGTGGCAGGATCAATATAATAGACAATAGGTTTCTTAGGTTCTATCATTTCACCTTGCTGCTGGCGCAATACATCAGCAGGAGACTTAGCATCTAAGGGCCAACGTACTGTGAAAACTTGTTTTTCACTTCTTTGTTGGTCATCATCAAAAACCGTAAAACTATTAGCGAAGATGCCTACTCGTTGGTCGAATAATCGAGGTCGACGAGGGGTCTTTGGTAAAAGAATCATCGACGTGTTAAATTCAAAAGTTAATACCCCTGAATTTACTCCTGATACTAAATCTCTTGTTCGATTAGGAGAACCTGGTTTTGGTGGATTGATAGATGGAGGGGAGACAGAATAGGTTTTCACTGTACGAACCTCTACATTGATTGGATATGCATTAATCTGCTCTATATAGGAGCGATCTTTTTCTAAGCCCTTTAACTTATATCGTTGTTTAAAGTAAGGCGAGACTGTAAATGCTTGATTAGCTCCTTCAAAAAACTCGGTCACATCAATTAATACCGAAGTATCTGCCCGAGCCACTTCAATATCAAAAGCCGCTACGATAGGATGGTTATTAGAATTGACTACCGCTGTATGAATAGGCTGCTCTTCATCAGAACTAACATTCACGAAATTGATTACTTTGATAAAGATTTTTTTCTTAGGCCCTTTTTCAAAACGAATTACTTGCCGATTGGCTAATTCTCCCCCATAGCCTGCTCCTGTAGGCGTTTTAGAAAGTCTAGTAATGGCTAGAATATCTCTACCAAAAATGGAATCTGGTAATTCAAAGTAGTATTTGTCTTCTACGGAATGAACAGATAACATGCCTGCTTTACTTACTGCCTCACTGGTTATAATGTCTTGGAATGTTTTGTCTTTTTCCTCTTCCTCTTCGTCTTCTTTTTCTGATTTTTCTTTTTTGTCTGATTGTGCAGAGATTGCTACTGGCAAACTACAGCATAGGCAGAATAAAAGTAATTTAAAAATGAAATTAGGATTTGTCATTGGTTAGTTATTTCGGAAGACAGAATTAAACTAATTTTTTACTATCAACCATATCATTACATAATTAAGTAGTCGGACAAAAATAAACTAACATTTTAAAATGATGGTTATGACTGTTTGATTGTCATGATTGTTAACGTCACATTGACCATCAAACAATCATGGCAATTTTAACCATCAAAAAATTGTAGGAGTATTTTTGTCACCCTACCTATGTTACATCACAAACTTACAAAATCTATCTTATTTAGCAAGGACTAACTCTACAAACTCTTCCAAACTATGCAAGTATCTTCCAACGATTTAACTATTCAGATTCAACCTACAGACCACCAACTACTCAATGGTAGCGTTTGGCCTTTTAATACTAATGAATTAGATTTTGTAGCAGGAAAGAATGGAGGTATATCTGCTTCTGGTTTAGTACCTGTCACCTCCAAGCATGGTGCCTATATACAAACGGGTAAGGAAGTGCAATGGAATATAGATCATTTACAAATGGGGGTAGGTGGCGATACTTCTTGGGGGCGATTGGTACATAAAGAATATATCATCCAAGCTAAAGAGTACCAGTATTCTTTTAGTATTCGGCCGTTCATTTTTGACCAATAATTCTATTCTATTAGTTTCAATTCATATCTAGTATTTCTTCCACCTCCAATTGGAAAAAATATCTTTAAAGCAACGAGACCTTGCATATCTCTAGTTGCTGTAGCTTTCGAAGTTTTCGCAATGGAAATGTATTTTTTAGCATTCATCCCATTAGGAAAGCTATTAGGACCATC
The DNA here is from genome assembly GCA_964402245.1 of uncultured Saprospiraceae bacterium. Taxonomy (GTDB): domain Bacteria; phylum Bacteroidota; class Bacteroidia; order Chitinophagales; family Saprospiraceae; genus JAFMDF01. The sequence continues at coordinate 10,439 of CAYOBX010000076.1, forward strand.
TTGCAACATTCTTTTAATAACCTTTTCTTGTCGGGAATTTAGTCGTCCTTGTAATCGATCAAAAAAATTGGTCTTTTGCAAAGTAAAATTAATTTGAATTTTACTATGTTGTTGTGCTCGTAAAATAATACTTACAAAATACACGACCCATTCTGTAGCATTATTTGATTTTTGCGCATCCATTAATGCTTGGTAGTATTCTTGTCTATTGAATTCAATTGCATTGGACAAACTAAACTTGGGCCAGTCTGTTTGCTGCCAATTATATTGCATGAACCGATTAAATTAGTTATTCGGCTCAAAAATATGCATTTTTTGAGCCGAATAACTAATTTAATCGGCTCACCACAGTAATTATCAAAAAAAAAGCCTACCTCAAAAAGAGGTAGGCGCATCAAAACAAAACGAAAAACCAACTTTAAACAAGTTTCTTATATATCTTTGTTTCTCAAATAAGTACTACTAAAACGAAAGTTATTTGAGAAAATTTTAGCTCTTATTTATGGGTATAAAATTAAGTGTTTTCTAGCCTGCTTTCAAGGCAACTTGTATATTCTTTGTACGTCCTTTTCTATTGACTTTTAATTTCAAAATCTCGCCAACTTTCGTTTTATCAACGATAGAGATTAGCTCTGGAGCATTCTTAATTGTTTGTCCATCTACGGCCAAGATTACATCATTTGGTAATAAACCAGCATACTGCGCAGCACCTCCATCCACTATCTCTGCAATATAAACACCAGAGTTAACAGAAAGGTTTTTCTCTGATACTAATTCTTGATCCACATCCTGCACGCTGATTCCTAACATCCCTCTAGGTCCTCCGTGCTCAATGATATTAGTTGTAACATCTTTCACCATATTAGAAGGAATCGCAAAAGCGTATCCTGCAAAAGTACCTCCGAATCCAGGAGAATAAATAGCAGTGTTGATACCGATTAAATTGCCTTCTAAATCTACTAATGCCCCGCCGCTATTTCCAGGATTTACGGCTGCATCTGTTTGAATAAAGTCTTCTATAGCTCCTCTAGCCTTAATAATATCAATATCTCTACCTTTTGCACTAATAATTCCTGCAGTCACAGTAGACGTTAAGTCAAAAGGATTTCCAACTGCTAAAACCCATTCTCCTACTTTAGCTCTATCAGAATCACCATACTTAATAATAGGAAGGTTAGTCGCATCAATTTTTAATACCGCCAAATCTGTTCTTTTATCTACGCCTATTTTTTTTGCTTTAAAAGTACGATCATCGTGTAGAGTTACTTCCAATTCATCCGCATAATCAACAACGTGATTATTAGTAACAATATAACCGTCTCGCGAAACAATCACACCAGACCCTGATCCTTTTTGTTCTTTCTTTGGCCCACCAAATCCGCCACCTCCTAAAAGATCTTCTAGCATACTGCCAAAATCATTCTCCCTACTTTTGGACGAAGTAGTAGGGCCTTTGGAAGCTTTTATATGAACTACTGTAGGCATGGTTCTATTTGCTGCTAGTGTAAAGTCTAAAGAAGCAGAAGCTGCCTGTTTTGTTAATGGTATTGTATTAACTTGTTTAACTTGAGGACTTTCTATATTATTGCTAGGATTCAGTAATTGAAACCCTCCAAGCGTTATTAATCCTCCAATAATACCAGCGAAAACAAAAGAGAATATATTTTTCATTACTTAATTATGGTTTAGTACGGAAAAACATTAGAAATTTGCACGTTTATTGAAACGTATATGTCTAAGACTCTTTCCGTGTCTAAAAATAACGCTTGGCTCTCAACTTCGTTTTAGCAGATTTTTACCTTAACAAGAAATTAACTTTCCCGTATAAAAGTTATTATTATCTATGAAGTTGTCAAAAGAATGAATTGACATATTATTAAACAACTTCTATACTAAGAGACTAAACAAAAGCACTAGTAGTCACGTTTTCTAACAAATAATGAATAAAAAAATATCTGAAGATCAAATAAAAGCTATTCTTAAACCAGAAACAGAATTGGAACACCAATTCTTAGCTGACCCTGACTTTCAGACTGGATTAATGTATGGAAAACCTAGGTATGGACACCCTGAAGGGCAAGTATTGTATCATATACCAGAAGTTTTAGCCAATGTAGATAAACTAACTATTTCTTCTGAAATGCGCCGCCAATTGCGAATAATTACTTTCGTACATGATACTTTTAAAAATATTGAGGATAAGGGTACTCCTAGAGATTGGTCGAAACATCATGGGGTTTATGCTAGAAAATTTTTAGCTAAGTTCATTGAGGACGAGGTATTGCTAAATATTACGGAATTACATGATGAGGCCTATTATTGTTGGCGATTGTATGCTTTATATGGCCAACCTGAAAAAAGTAAAGCACGCCTTCAAGATCTATTTGAACAAATAAAAGAAAATCGTCAACTATACTATCTATTTTTTAAATGTGATACACAGACTGGAGATAAGATTCAAAAGCCTGTAAAGTGGTTTGAAGAAATAGTGGAGGGTATTGAAATTGTACATTTTTAGAATAGTAGGGGCAACCCTTGTCGTTGACCATTATTATAGGTTCAAAACTTCATCATACAATAGGGCAATCACAAGGATTGTCCCTACGCAATTACCAAATTGCCTCCTTCATTAATAGCCGCCAATTCTACTTTACCCAATTCGTTAATTAATTCAGGATTATACGGCAATTCTACTTTTAAATAGTTATCGGTAAAGCCACTCATTAAGTTTTTATCTTTGTGCTTTTCAAATAAAACAGTTCTTTCTTGCCCTATAAATTGTTCATAAAAAAATCGCTTCTTTTTTTCTGATAAAATACGGAGCATTTCGTTTCGCTCTCGTCTTATATGAACAGGCACTACATCCTCCATTTCATACGCTAAGGTGTTTGGTCTTTCTGAATAGGTAAATACGTGTAGGTAGGATATATCTAAATCATTTATAAATTGGTAAGTTTCTTTGAAATCTTCGGCTGTCTCCCCTGGAAAGCCTACAATCACATCTACCCCAATACAACAATGAGGCATAAGTACCTTAATTTTTGCTACTCGATCCGCATATAATTCTCGCTTATAGCGTCTGCGCATTGCTTTCAACTGCTTGTTATTACCTGACTGTAAGGGAATATGAAAGTGTGGTACAAAGCGGTTCGATTGAGCTACAAATTCTATTACTTCATCCGTACATAAATTAGGTTCTATCGAAGAAATTCTAAATCTTTCAATTCCTTCTACTCGATCTAATTCCTTTATTAAATCAATAAACATCGCTTCTTTCTTGGGCTTTACTCCTTCAATCACAGCGGTACCATTTCCGAAGTCTCCTAAATTCACTCCTGTCAAAACAATCTCTTTTACACCCATCTCGGCAATCTTTCCTGCATTTTCTACCACTTGTGTTACCGTATCACTCCGACTCTTTCCTCTAGCTAATGGAATGGTGCAGAAAGAACATTTATAATCGCAACCATCTTGCACTTTCAAAAAAGAACGGGTTCGATCTCCAAAAGAAAAAGCATTAGTAAAACTATTTGCCTCTTTTATATCTCCTGCTTGCACCATGCCTTTGTCTGATGCTTTTGACAAATCATCTATATAGTCTAATATTCTAAATTTTTCGGCTGCCCCTAATACTAAGTCAACCCCAGGTATTTCAGAAATTTCTTCTGGCTTTAATTGGGCATAGCATCCTGTTACAACGACAAACGCACTAGGAGAATGTCGTAATGCTTGACGAACTACTTTCCTACATTTTCGATCTGCAAAATCTGTTACAGAACAGGTATTAATCACATAAATATCTGCTCCTTCTTGGAATTTTACGGCCCCATAACCTGCCCCTTCAAACTGCCGAGCAATGGCAGATGTTTCTGAAAAATTGAGCTTACAACCCAAAGTATGAAAGGCGACTGTTTTCGGTGTGGCCATGTCTTAATTATTTAATTGAGTAGGAGTCAGGAGTCAGAACATTCTATGTAATCGAAAGCAGATTTACTTTTTAATCGGAGGCAAAATGCTTCTCTTTTACGAAATTTCACCTGCCCCCCCTGACTCCTGACCCCTAACTACTTATCCTTAACAATCATCGCATTTATTTCTGGTACTTCGTGGAGGGCTCTTTGAAGGCGATTGTTACTAGCTAAAAAGAAAGATTTTTTGCCAAAAATACCAGGCTCTCTTAATGTAAGATGGAATACTCTGAACAATAAATAAGAGGCTTCTTCTAATTTTTCAATATTATGAAAAGGGTAGCGAGCTGTTTTTCTATAATTAGTGACGTAAAAGAAGCCTTCATCTACTTCTACTCTTTTCAAACTCATAATCGAAAAATACATCACCAAGGCACCTGTTACAATAAAGGAAAATAACATTAGTCGAAACCAATTAATGGGCATCCCTCCTACATAAGCTTCCGTACTATTGATAAAAGCAATTAAGGTTAGTCCAAAAAATATCAGCCAAAATATAGGAAAAAAAATTTTTAGACTAATGGTTAAATTAGAAGATATATTAATTGGAGCTTTCATTTTGTATTTGAAAATTTCTATAAAGATGAAAGTCAACATCTTGTATCTTTGAACTTGAATTTGACACTTGAATTTGAACTTTCTTATTAATTACTAGCGGTCAATTCTACCGCCTTCACTTGCATCCCTTCAAAGGCACCAATCATTTTTTCTTTGACCAATAAAGCATTATCAGGAATACCTTGAACAATCGCACTAGAAGCATTCGTATTCAACACCTCTACTTTTTGCAATCTAAGCATATTATCTACGACCGTATATACCTGATCTTGATTGACCAATAAATCTAAGGGTAAAGTCATCGCATTATTGACAGCACTAGTTTTCAATTTTCCTTTTAAATACATTCCTTCACGTAAGCCTTTTCCTCTAACACCAACAAATACTAGAACAGATTGGGTATTAGGATCAATCATATCACTTACCCTTCGCACATTGCCCGTCCACGTTCCAGCCGCCGCATCGGAGTATAGATTTACTTTAGTACCCATTTTAATATATTTTAAGTCTTCTAAATTAACGGTAGCTTCCATTTCGTAATCGCCCGTTCCCATCATACTCCCCATCTTCTGTCCAGCTCGCACTAAAGAACCTGGGTTAATCATTGCCTCTGAAATAACGCCAGAGAAAGGAGCATAGACCGTGTATTTACCTAATCGCTTCTCAGCACTTTTGATAGAATAATATTGAGAGGCTAGATTTTTAGTAGCAATAAAATATTTTTCTTGATCGTCTACAGGTTTAGGTAAAGCCTTAATACTAGTCTCTACATTAAACTCATCCAAATAATGTTTCCATTGCTGAAAACTTTGTGGATAATCTACCTTTAAGTCAGGCATAATCATCGTGACAGCATTAACTAAGTTACTTTTTTGAGAAAGAATATTAAGCCGTGCCTCGTCATCTTCAATATCTAGCAGAATTGCACCCTTTTTGAAATAGGAACCCACTTTGAATGGTTGAGCTGTTTTTTCCAACATTCCTGTAACTTCCGCAAATATATCCACCTTATTATAGGCCACCAAACTACCCTGAATCTCCATATCAGAAGTCGTAGAACCATTTTGTGCTTTAAACACTCCAACTTCTCGGATCACAGGTGCTGCATTTTCTTTCTTTTTTGGAGGAGCTTTTTTTTCAGCTATTTTCTGGGAAGCAACATATGCACCTGCTAATACAAGAAAGCCTAATACTATACTTATTCTTCTAACTAATAAGCTCATTGAGGTAATATTTATCTATAAAAATAAATCTATAATCAAATTGTTTAAGAAATGAAAAAAACATGCAAATAAAAGCAAAATTTAATTCACTGTTGCAGGCGCAACTATTTTTTAAGATTATTATACATACTTTTTAGCACTTTCTTACAGATTTCTACTTCTTCTTTCGAAATACCTTGCGTAGCCTCTTTACTAATCTCAGTAGAAGTAAGCCAAATTCGTTGCTGCAATTCTATTCCTTTATAGGTTAAAAAAATCTTCTTATTGCGCTTATCTTTCTCATCTATTCGCCGAACAATAACATTATGTTGTTCCATTAAGTTTAAGGCTCTGGCAATCGTAGCTTTATCTTTAATTGCTGCTATTGCTAAATCTTGTTGCTTCAATCCGTCTTGCTTCCATAAGTCTGCCAAAATACTAGCACACTGAGCTGGCAATTTAAAATCAGACTTGCCCAAAAGGGTTTTTAAGCGACTGGTCAACAATCTACTTACTCGATTTGTAAGGAAGTTTAATGATTCTATGGGGTCAAAATCAGTAGTATTCATAGGTATAACCGTTGCTTTTGCAACGGACTACAAAAATACTATAAATACACTTGTTTATTAGTTTTTATAAGTACTTTAAAAGTAGCAGAATACTAAAGGGTTTTCTTATAAAAAGAATATTGCCT
>CAYOBX010000077.1:0-3782 GCA_964402245.1 uncultured Saprospiraceae bacterium
GCATCTATGATTTTTCTTTTTGACATGACTACTCACTTTGAACCACAAAAGGCACAAAAGTCTTATGTGTTCTTTTGTGCCTTTTGTGGTTTTAAAAAATGTTGTTCTATATGTATTTTTTTACAAAGTCGTAGTACAAAAGTAGTATAAAATTTATGCTAAGAAAACTTTTATATTGCTTTTAGCCACATTATTCTCTTCCATTTACAAAAGCATTTGTTATAGCATTATAATATCGTTTAGCTACTTCCTTTGCTCCCGCCTCATTATAATGTACAAAATCGGCCATATAGGTATCTGACCAATTATTGGCCATATTCACTACTATTACTCTAGAGTTATTATCTGTTTGCCTTTCTCCTAGAGCAGCAATTTCTGCATTAAATTGATCGAGAATTTGTGATAAATTGGCAGTCATGAAATCACTTCTAGCAGGAGCAATCTGCTCCAAGAAAATCGTGATATTATTATTTCTTTCTTGAAACCAATCTATAATTTCGATAATATTTTGGACTGTATTTTCTACTGTTTGTTGACCATCCGTCAGGTCATTCCCACCAATGCCTAATAGTATAATATCTGGCATAGGCGAATCTTCTTCTACCTCTTCAATCAATGCTAAAATATCGGTAGTCATCGCTCCTCCTGTTCCTTGGTGGTCTCTATCAAACGGGATGCCATGAATATCTGGGTAGCGTCCTTCATCTTCCCGATAGCCTACAAAATCTACAGGTATATCATTTTCGATAAATCGTTTCCATAATTCATAGCGATAGCTTTCATAATCAGGTCGATTGCCCTCTACTCTAGAGTCGCCTAAAGGAAGTATTGTAAAAGTCTCCTCTGAAAAATTGGTTCTAGTAGTACTGGAAGTATCTAGTAAATTAGTAGTCAACTCATTGTCTTTTTGACAAGCACATAAACTGATGATGACTACCAATAATAGAAGGGTTGGTTTAACAAAATGGTTAAATAGCATAATGGATATATTTTAAGGATGATTAGTTGTAAATTCTCAATTTTGAATGAAGAATTTTGAATGGGTAGCCGTTTTCACACTTAGTATTTTCGTCTTATTACGTCCCATTTTATTCAAGATTCAATCATTCAAAATTCACAACATTAAGAATTTATGATTAGTTTGTGAGCATCTCTTTCTACCACTGCTTATACTAAAAAGGAGCAATTTTCAAAAAGCCAAATTGTCCATTGTCCACGCCTACAATAGCCCCTCCGTCAGAAGTTAAATCAATATCTTCTCCTGCCCAGCTTCTTGTGCCTTGATTGGCGTAAGTCGCTTGCCATTGCATGGTACCTGCAGCATCATACTTGACTAAATATACTGCCCAGTTATCAGAACAAGCAGTAGCATTACAAGCAGAGTAACTATATTCATCTCCCGTACCTGCCACTACCACGCAACCTCCATCAGGTGTAGCTTTTATACCCCAAGCTTCATCGTGGATATATCTTGGATCAAAGCCTCTTGGATTTCCTTTTTTCTGTTGCCATAATAGCTGTCCATTATTGCTGAGCTTCATGGTGTAAGTGTCCCAATTTTGAGTACCTGACAGTGTATGACCCGTTAAGAAGATGCTACCATCATTTCCTAAGTCTAAACCAAAACAATGATCTTGGCTATTGCCTCCATAGGTTCGCTGCCATAAAATATTCCCACTAAAATCCATTTTTAAAACGGCATAATCATTTGCTTCTTCAGTTAAGCCAGCAATAATCAATTCATTTTGATAAGCTTGGATGCGATAAGCATGTGCCATATAGGCATTTAGATTTTTTTGACTCTTTTTATTGCCCTGGTTATCGAGCAATAGAAAGAAACCTTGCCCTTCTGTGAAAAAGGTATTATTAGCATCTAATGCTTGGACATAGCCTACTGCTGCTAAACCATTGGGTGTCTGCGCAATATGCTCAATGGCATCTGTCCCTCCATTGTTATAGGTCTTTTGGAAAATGGTTTGTCCAGTTGATTTATTTAATTTTAGAAGCGTACTATTTTTATTAATGGCTCCTGCAATTAAGTAGCCATCTGCTACCTCTAAAGCGGAGTTGCCCAAATTATGCCCAGCTGTTCCAAATTCTTTTTTCCAAAGTAGTTGGCCATTACTGTTTGTTTTAACAACTAAAATTCTCGCTGAATTGGGGATAAAACCTGTTTCGCCTACTTGTAAATAACCGCCATCCGAACAAGTCATAATATAATGTCCATGTGATTCTTCTTTAGATCCATTATGTCCTTTAAACCAAGAGGAAGCAGGTGCATTCGTATTGTTGTTATTAACGACAGTATCGTTATTGTCATTTTCAGTATTGGTATCATTCTCCTCACTTTCAGTATGATTACCCACATTATTATCAATCTCCTCATTGTTGCTCCCCTCATCGTTATTACTATCATTCTCACTTAGGTCATCGTTTGATAATTCGCAAGATTCGTCCAAAGCATCCAATTGACTTTGATTCCTAAGTCGTTTTTTGGAACCATCTGCCAATTTTACTCGAACTGGAAATTTTAAACTTGGCTCCCCTTCGCCCTCATACCAGTCGCCCCATTCTTCTATAAATTCCTCTAATGCTGTTTGACTATTTATTCGAACGCTACCATCATCAGGAAATAAAAGAGTGACGGGAAAAATAAAAGAATAACAGTTGTCTACATTTCTACTAGTAGCAGACGTATTAATTAAATTTTCATTATCGGTCACTAATTGGGAAAGTTCATTATTTTTTTCACAAGCCATCATTAAAAGGCTACCAATTATTAGGGAGAAGATTGATTTCATAAAGTTATTAATTGACATATTTATTTTTTTATGGTGTTAAATAGGATGTATATATACTTAAAACAGGTTTGTACTTATTTACCCTACCTCTATGGTATTGAATGCAGAGGTGCGGAGATGCAAAGGCTTACTCTTTCTCTGCACCTTTGCATCTCTGCGTTTAATTAATTACTGTCGATACCTACCATCTGGCAAAACAGTAGGAAATTTATATTTAGGATCCGTTAATAATTGATAAACTGCCTTATCTGTTGCTTGCACTTTTGCACTAGTGTTCAATCGCCATTCCTCACCAATTTCATCTAAGCGACCTGCAAAGTCTTGCGCTCCTAAGATCGAAGTCAATGCCCAATAATGATACTCTGTTACCATACAACCATAATCGCAAGTAGTATCATCATAAGAGTACCAAGCATTACTAGGATAGTTGTTCGGTATAGTAGTAAATCTTCCGCCTCTAGCAATATCCATGGCATTGGCCAATTCTGAACCGACTTGTTCTCCAAAAACATCAGGGTAGGCTTCTGAATAGCCAGCAGCAGTTATTAAATGTAAAATTTCTTCTAGAGCGGTATCAAAAATTCCTGTTTTGCCACTGCTCACAAAAGAAGGTTGGGTTTCATCATTGCCTAAGTCTTGTCCAATTCCATCCTCCAACCAAGCATCGTTTAAATCAGCTTGCGTTTTCCACATCACCAAATGTGCATTGTTTGCTTGCATAGTTTGCACCATTGTAGGATTATCAACGACCCCATCTTCATCATTGTCAAGATATTGAGCTAAGACATTTGCAGCATGTAGTAATCTCGTGTTTTCTACTGCGGGTACCGCAAAAATTCTAACGCCAAAGACATCTATCATTTTGTTGTAGGCAGGAAGCTCACCTGAATTATTTGCTACGATTTTGAAGTTGGGATCATTGCCTTCATTAATGGTAGTCGAATTGTTATCTTGCTCATCGTCTCCTTCTTCCTCTTGCTC
>CAYOBX010000077.1:3882-5463 GCA_964402245.1 uncultured Saprospiraceae bacterium
TCTTGCTCATCGTCTCCTTCTTCCTCTTGCTCGTCGTCTCCTTCTTCGTCTTGCTCGTCGTCTCCTTCTTCGTCCTGCTCGTCGTTTCCTTCTTCCTCTTGCTCATCGTCTCCTTCTTCCTCTTGCTCATCGTCTCCTTCTTCGTCTTGCTCATCGTCTCCTTCTTCATCTTGCTCATCCTCTCCTTCTTCGTCTTGCTCGTCACAACGTTGAAAAAGCGCATCTAATTCCTCCTCATTGTTGATTTCATTGCTAACTCCGTTTTCTTTAATTGCTATCGGAAACTCGAAAGTCGGATACGCTTCGCTATCTTCTCCATTTTCCTCGTCCCAAGTGTCAAATACTTCATCCATTTCTTCTTCAGTAGCTACACTTATTTCATCTCCCTCTGGCAGGATAATAGTCAGTGGGTAGATGAATTCAAGACAAGGTTCTTCGTTTCTACTAGTCGATGTTTGATTGGTCTCTACAATTGCATTGTTATCTACTACTTCCTTTAAATCATTTTCTTTTTGGCAAGCAGTGAAAATAAAAATAGCAGCAATGAACAGGGTCGTTAATTTTAAAAATTTGTTGGCAGTCATGATATTAGTTTTATGTCATTAGATGGTAGGCTTCTTTTTTTTGAGACTCTTTTCCAAAGCCTAAAAGAAGCGGATAATCTAAGACGGTTGTATAAATGTTGAAGTCCTGCCGATAGATAGAATTTTATGGTTATAAAAAAATGCTTACATCTATGAAACAAACATGCTTAATTTCACCCTACTTCTTTTTGTAATTTTCTTTGAATTTTGTTCATTCAGTAACGAAAAAAGAATAACTTCTTCATTTGAAGTTAGGAATGGTGTCGTTTTTTCGGGGTCGTTTTCTACGCCCCCGAAAATTAATATCTTGGCAATCAGGTCTTTAAATGACGGGGGCGTAGAAAACGACCCCGTCATCCCACACAACAAAGAGGAGTCCCTACCAATTGACATAATTATTATTTATATTTATGGTTTTAGTAAAAAGAAAATAAAGTAAGCGTATGTCAAAAAGCGTTTGTGAAGAAGCAAATTTTAAAACCATCTTTATAACACAGTCGGAAGGCTTGCGAAACTTCCTGTATTATAAGACAGGCAACTTACCACAAGCAGAAGACTTGGTGCAGGAAGCCTTTGGGAAGTTATGGGAGAATTGTGCAAAAGTGGTCTTTGAAAAAGCGAAATCTTATTTATTTACGATCGCTAACAATCTATTTCTCAATCAAGTAGCTCATAAAAAAGTGGTGCTAAAATTTGAGCAACAAGGACACACCCAACAAACCAATCAAACCCCTCAGTATCTCTTAGAAGAAGAAGAATTTAAAAACCGCTTGATGGAGGCCATTTCTGCTTTACCTGAAGGGCAGCGAGTCGTTTTTTTGATGAATAGAATTGATAAGAAAAAATATAGGGAAATAGCCGAAATATTAGAGATTAGTGTAAAAGCAGTGGAGAAAAGAATGCACAATGCATTGAGTAGTCTACGAAAAATTCATAAAAAGGTGTAGGGTTTTGGGGAGGATAACTGTTGTATAGCTATTAGCCTTTAGCTATTAGC
>CAYOBX010000077.1:5563-9366 GCA_964402245.1 uncultured Saprospiraceae bacterium
GCTAATTACTAACAGCTTTAACCAACACTTGAAGCTAACAGCTGACAGCTAATTGCTAACAGCTTTTCAAAAAAATAAAATGGACAGCAATAAAGATACATTGTACGCAAGATGGCTTTCTGGAGAGCTAACAAATGAAGAACAGCAACAATTTGAAGGGAACTCCGAATTAGCTGACTTAGAAGCAATCATCAGTACTACGGACCAGTTAACACTACCTAAGTATGATGCGGAAGCAGCGTATAGCCAGTTAAAAAAAAATAAACCTTCTCCAACAGCCAAAGTTCGATCTTTAAAAATTCGAGAAATAATGGCCGTAGCAGCGGGATTGGCTATTCTCGTTTTTGTCACCTACTTTTGGAATACTGGAGCGATTTTAACTACTGCTCCTTTAGCTAAGACTAGTATCCATGCCCTACCCGATCAATCCAGAGTCCTATTGAATGATGGCTCTAGCATAAAATATGTGAAGGGTAATTGGGAGGCAGAACGTAATATTCAACTAATTGGAGAAGCTTTCTTTAATGTACAAAAAGGAAGTACTTTTCAAGTACAAACGGCTAATGGCACCATCGAAGTTTTAGGGACAAAGTTTAATGTCCGAGCATGGGGAGACAAACTACATGTAGAATGTTATGAAGGGAGTGTTAAAGTGAGCAATCAACAACAAGAAATTACGTTAAAAGTAAATCAATCCGTCAATGTAGTCAAGGGTCAAATGGAAGAAAAACAATCTATCAACCATGAACAACCACTCTGGTCTAATGGCAATTCTCGATTCTATAAGGAAAACATCAATGAAGTATTAGCGGAGTTGGAACGACAATATGCTGTTAAAGTAATTGCTCCTACTATGAAGCGATTGTTTAATGGCACCTTTCGGCATGATAATTTAGAGGCTGCTTTGAAGGCTATTTGTAAGCCTATGCAGTTGACTTATGAGATTGATGGGACTGGGAGGATTGTTACTATTGAAGAGTAAATAGATTTTATTCGGTGGACGGTGGACGGCCGCTGCGCTGACGGTAGTATAGGCTAAAAATTGACCTCAAATTGTAAGCTGATTAAATTATATTATTTGCAAAATATTAAAACCATCTATAATCCCAATTTAACAGAATCTCCTAAAGGAAAAGTCGGGAGCTATTTTCCTTTTAAAATCATTCTAATTTTTCCTCTACTTTTATTTTTTAACGTAACCCTACCCGCCCAAAAAATCCCCTTCTCCTTTCAACAAGAAAGCATTCCGATCATCTTAAAAAAAATAGAACAACAAACCAAGCTAGTATTCAACTATGATCCTGCCTTATTAAAAGATTATCAATTTTCAGGAAAACTATCAACACAGGATGTGGAGCAATCTCTGGAAAAATTATTATACCAAACGCCCTATACTTTTGAAAAAGACCAATCGACTGTCTTAATATTCTTACCCGAACCTAAAAGGTATACACTATGTGGAACGATTAAAGATCAGCAAAATAATACGACCTTACCTTTTGTAAATATCTATTTACAAGGACGAAATAGAGGTACTCAATCTGATGAGCATGGAAATTATGAATGGACCTTTACCGCCTATAAAAATCAACAGGTTCAGTATAGTTACGTTGGATATGAGGCAGCTACTCGAATAGTTCAAGAACTGGACAGAGCGGACTGTACAGATATTTATTTAGATATTGATGCCCATTTATTTGGAGGAGAGATCATTGTAACTGATTATATTTTGGATGGTATTACAGAAGGTACTTCTTATAGTTCTGTTACACTAGACTATGATTTATTACAAAGTCGGCAATCTATAGTGGAGCATGATGTATTAAGAAATGTACAATTGTTGCCTGGGATTTCTAGTGTGGATGAAAGTGCTACTAATTTACGAATACGAGGAAGTACACCCGACCAAAATTTAGTCATTTGGGAAGGAGCTACGCTATATGACCCTGGGCATGTATTCGGAATGATCTCTGCTATCAATCCTTTTGTGGTCGAAAAAGTACAGGTGTTTAAAGGGGTATTTGACCCACAGTATGATAACCGAGTTGGAGGGATTGTAGATTTATCTTTAAATGATTCTATTGCGAATCGTTTTGAAGGAGGAATAGGAACCACTTTTTCAGAAGCGCATGCTTATTTGGAAGTGCCTATTATCCCTGATAAATTATCTTATTTATTGTCAGGAAGGAAAACCATCAATGGTCTACTAGAATCTCCTACGCTCACAAGCTACACCTCTAAAATTTTTCAAAACTCTAAAATAGAAGAGCAAGAAGAAGAATTTGAGGAAGAAGAATTTGAAGCCAATCAACAATTAAATTATTATGATTATAATGGGAAATTAATTTTTCAGCCAAGCGAAAATATTCATTTTTCCACTAGTTTTTTTAAAAGTCATAATGATTTTAGTTATAATGCAGAACTAGTAGAAGATCAATTGGCAAGTACAGATAGACTATTATTCGATGCGTTTGCTCTAAATACTTCATTGGAGTTTAATTTTTTTAAAAAGGGACAAACCACCCTAAGTTATACTTCTTCTTCTTACGATAATAATTACGAAGTCTACTTTATTGAAACGGAGTCCGATCAAATTTTTCAAAACAATGAAGTATTTAATAGGATAGAAGACCAAACTTTTTCCATCTCCAATCATTGGCAATTTAATCCAGCCTTGGCTATTCAGTTGGGATATAATCGGAATAAGAAAAGTGTCCATTTTGATTTTTCAATCAATAATGATGATGAACCCGATTACGAAGATTTTAATTTTAGTGAAGGTACCTTCAATCATCTATACACCTCCTTTCAATATAATAAAGGAAGTCTCCAATTAAATGGTGGTTTGCGAATGACTCATTTTATTGAACTAGAAAATTGGGCCTTCTCTCCTCGTTTGAATGCTCAATATGCGATTAATAAGTCCTTGAAGATAAAAGCAGCTGCTGGGATCTTTCAACAGTACATTAGCCAGCTAAAAGAGTTTGGAGAAAACGAGTTAGGGCTTAACAATAAAGTATGGATTTTAAATAATACAGAAGGGGATAATTTATTTATAAAGGCCAATAAAGCATCTGCTGGTTTTGTCTATCATCAAAATGGTTGGTTAATTGATGTGGAAGGATATTACCAGAGTAATACAGGGTTATCCACACTCACTCCTTTATTCCAAACAAGTATTACCTTAGCGGACGATTATTCTACTGGAAGTTCCATATCCAAAGGCCTAGATGTATTACTTAATAAAAGAATAAACGATTATACCATCTGGTTCAATTATTCCCTTAACAAGTCTACCTTTCTTTTTCCAGATATTTTAGCCGAATCTTTTCCTGCTACCAATGACCAACGACATACGCTTAGTCTTATCAATAACTGGAAATATAAGAATTGGACTTTTTCATTAAGTTATCAATACAAATCTGGTTTACCTTACAGCCAACCTGAAGATATAGTGCCATTTATAGAAGAGGACACAGGAGATCTTGAGTATTTCCTAGATTATGAAGCCTTAAACCAAAACCGACTGCCTAATTATAGTCGTTTAGATTTTGGTATCAATTATCGTCCAACTTTTAAAAGGTTACCTTTTAAAGCTGAATTTAATTTATCAATTCTCAATCTCTTAAATCGAACCAATTTATTTTCTAAAGATTTTTATTTAGCAGATTTAGAGGATACTGATGGTATCCCAGAATGGTATGATATTGAAAAACGATTGTTGCAGCGGACGCCGCAGTTGGTGGTGAGAGTGTATTGGTGAGTTATTTTGCAAGCAAAATGTGGTATTGAACGCAGAGGTG
>CAYOBX010000077.1:9466-16617 GCA_964402245.1 uncultured Saprospiraceae bacterium
CAGAGAACTAATATAACTCTGTATCTCTGCGTCTCCGCGTTCAATTTTGTTGTCGTTAGTTTTGAAAAATAATTCTTATTACTTTAAAAGAATTTAATCGTCAAATCAATCAAGGTTTGCTTAAAGTTATTATAAGGAGGCATCAACAATTCTAATGCATTAGGAACATGTTGTTTTAAAATACCTCTTGCATTAGAGAAAGCTTGGAAGCCATACCAGCCATGTCCTTTGCCAATGCCACTATTATTAGAGCCACCAAAAGGTAATTCATTATTAAAGAAATGAACGGCACTATGATTAATACAAGAACCTCCCGCTCTAGTATTATTTAAAATATGATTGATATTTTTCTTGCTTTTACTGTAGATATATAATGCCAGTGGTTTCTCTTTTGAATTAATCATGTCTATCACTTCCGAGATATTCGTAAATTCTAGAATTGGCATCACAGGACCAAAAATTTCTTGTTCCAATAACTTCGCATCTTTAGGTAAATTAGAGACTACCGTTGGAGCTATATAATCTTGTGTATTATCAGCATTCCCCCCTGCTTCTATAGTTGCTCCTTTTTCTACCGCATCTGCTATATAACTATTTACTCTGTTGTGATGATGTCCATTGACAATTCTAGCATAAGAGGTTTCTTTGGATGCATCTTCCGTATAAAATTTTTGGATATACTTCTTAGTCGCTTCAATAAATGCTGCTTTCTTGCTTTTATGTACGAATACATAATCAGGCGCAATACACACCTGCCCATTGTTCAAGAATTTACCCCACGCAATTCTTCGAGCAGCAGCTTCTATATTGGCTGTTTCATCCACTATGGTTGGGGATTTTCCACCCAACTCTAAGGTAACAGAGGTAAGATGCTTTGATGCAGCTTTCATTACTATTTTTCCAATAGAGGGAGCGCCTGTAAAGAAGACGTGATTGAACGGCAAGTTCAACAGAGCAGTAGAAGTTGAAATCCCTCCTTCTACCAATGCTACTTCCTCTTCTGAGAATACTTCTTCCACCATTTTCTTCATTAATGCAGAGGCATGAGGCGTATGTTCAGAAGGTTTAATCATGACGGTATTGCCTGCCGCAATAGCAGAGACTAATGGTCCCAACGTCAAGTTGACTGGAAAATTCCAAGGAGATATAATTAATACGACCCCTTTCGCTTCATACTTAATTTGAGAAGAAGAGCCTAGTAAAGCTAATGGCGTAGACACTCTGTGAGGCCTCATCCAACGGCGAATATTTCGCTTGGCATGTTTTAACTCACTAGTTACTGGGTAAATTTCAGTTAAATCTACCTCACTAGGATGCTTGCGATAATCCTTATATAAAGCTTCTTTAATCTGTGGGCGATAAGCTAAAACAACTTTGTGTAATTTTTTAAGCTTCGCCTTCCGCTGACTAGCTGTTTCATTCGCTACTTTGAATTGGCTTTTTTGTTGTAAATCAAAAAGGCGCTGTATTTCGGTAGCCGTTGTTTCTTTAGAGGCCGTTAATGGTACACTCATTTTCTATATTTTAATAATTTGGTAGTATTCTTATTAGACTTGTTACCCTTTAATAAACACTTCTCTAAAAATGTCTTTTTACGCTATTTTCCCTTAAAAAATGAGTCCGTAGCTAGGCTATGCACTAATTTTTTAAGGAAAACTATCGAAAAAATCCAAGTTTTATAGAAGCATTCTTAAAGAGTAACAAGTCTATTAATAAAAGTGCTTAAATTTAGTAAACATATATGTTATTTTAGAAAAAATGCCAAAATTTATTCTAATAACTACACTTTAATCCAAATAAAAATAAGGCTAGCAAATACCTAGCCTATACAAACAGGTTCAGTACTATTCTTTAATAGCCTTCACAATCGCCTCCGCTTCCGTCCGAATAATACCGAATATTCCACCTAGCTTATAATTATCAAAACCTATAAAGTACAAGCCTTTATTAGGTCCATCATTAATGGCTTGTTTAGGTAAATCATCTTTATTAAGCAATCCATCCAGATTCTCTATAAAGTCATGGAGTTTAGCTCGGTATCCTGTTGCTAATATTACAGCATCTAATTCTTTGGTCTCTCCATTTTTGAAAGTAACGTTCGTATCAGAAAAAGCATCAATTTCTGGGACTACCTTAATTTTTCCTGCCTTAATTTGGTCAACTGTTCCTATATCCACAACAGGTGTTTTTCCAGTAACCTTCAATTGTTTGGCAGGAGATAACTTGGGTGTTTTCAATCCATATTTTGAAAGATCTCCTAGATAGATTCCTCTAATAAAATTCCCTAACCAATCCCCTATTCCAAATGGAATTTTTGCTAATTGAATACTTGTCAATTGGACAGGTCGGCCATTCAAATCTCTCGGCACCACAGATACAGGGCCACGAACAGATAGGTAAGTCTCGCAGTCATGCTCACTAAGATCGAGGGCTAGTTCTGCTCCCGTATTACCCATGCCTACCACTAGTACTTTTTTTCCTGCGAAGGGTTTTGCATTTTTATAAGACCTTGCATGAATGATCTCTCCTTTGAAAGCATCTTGTCCTTTCCAAGTTGGAATATTAGGGGTTCGATTAACGCCTGTTGCTACCAATAAATTTTGGGATTGAAATTGTTTTCCACTTTGGGTAGTAGTCATCCAATGATCTCCTTCTTTTTTAACGGCAACAACGGTCTCTCCAAAGTGCGGTTTTATTTGAAAAGTATTTGCATAATTAATAAAGTATTCCACCACTTTTTCTCTGGGAACATAGAGTGGATAATCTTCAGGAAAAGGTAGATGCGGTAGATGGGATAATTGTTTTACTGTATGTAGATGTAAACGCTCATAGTGATTGTGCCAAGAATTGGCTACGTTTTGAGATTGTTCTACTATTTCAAAATTAATTCCTTCTTTACGTAGACTACCTGCTATGCCTAGGCCTGCTGGGCCTGCGCCTATTATTAAATTTGGCGTTTGTATCATGATTTGTATTTTATGTCTTATTTAGGTTTGATTCAACACAGAGTTACTTCGTGGCAACGAGGATGACACAGATTTTTCTAGGCCGTAAGTGATACTGTTGTATAGGTCGATCACGACCTAGAACATATCTAGTAAAGTAACCGCGTCATCTGAGTGAATCTCAAACAAGCATACCCATCTGCAAGCGGTTCACTTCATTCATGTGTTGAATAATGTCTAATTGGCATTTTTAAAAGAGGTTCTTTGATAAATCCTGTGAAAAGAGGTCAATGAATAAGAAAAATCAACGCTTTCTACGGTCGCTTTTGCTTCTCCTTTTTCATTGACCACGGGATTTGTCAAAAAACGTAAAAAGAAAATCAAAATGCTTGACAAGGTTAGTGAAAAATTACTGATTATAGAAATTTAATTTTAAACTATCCTATTATATTTACAGTTATATTTAGAAAAAACATTGTAACATTATTGAACAAGTGATATAGAATCCTACTCGTTCTCTGCATCTATGCGTTCAGTACAAAAATCAAATAGTATGATCTCAAAAAAAATGGAAAAAGCATTCAATGACCAAATTGCCTTAGAAGGGGCCGCTTCCTTTATTTATCTAGCAATGGCATCTTGGTGTGATAAAGAAGGTTTAGAAGGTTGTGCACAATTTATGCATCGACAATCTGCAGAAGAAAATATGCACATGCTCAAATTATACACCTATCTCAGTGAGGTAGATGGCTTTGCAAAAACACCTACTATTAAACAACCACCTCATACCTATCCATCGGTACAAGAAATGTTTAAGGCGGTCTATGCACATGAACAAAAAGTCACTGCTTCTATTAATAAGCTAACCGCACTGGCAACAAAAGAAGGAGATCAGACGGCGTTCAATTTTTTACAATGGTATGTAATGGAGCAACGAGAAGAGGAGAATCTAATTCGTTCTATTCTGGATAAGATTAAATTAATTGGAGAGGGACCGCATAGCCTTTATTATATTGATAAGGAGATTAAGGCGATTAATGAAACAGAGTTGAGGAATGAATGAATGAATGAAGAAAAAATAAATGCAGATTCTTGACTGGTTCTTCCCGTCCGACTGCGTCAGCGGACTGGTTTCAATAAATTAAATAGGTATCATTTTTCGCTTCTAAAAATGAATTCTACAGGTAAACAAATTTCACTTTTACAAACTTATTCTTATTAGGCAAAGTGAAAGAATAAAATGGCTAATTTATTCTTTCACTTTGCCTTAAATAATCTTCCACTTCTCTCCTTCCGCTAGCGAAATCCTAAGGAGTCATATTGTTAAGAAAATGATAGTATTATATTAACGGCACTACCAGCATTTTAGCACTAGAGAATGGAACTACAAAAATTGCGCGATTGTAACATTTTTTGATGAAAATATATTGAAAAAATTGACATGAATCAAAATTATACCTATCATGCAACTCCTTATAGTAAAGAAGGAAACAAGCCCGTTGACGCAGTCCGGCGGGGAGAACCAGTCAAGAATCTGCATTTCTTTTTGCGTCGTTCCTACGACTATTTATGATTTTATTAAGAGACTAGACTTAGTCATACAATGGTCATAATAAATCTTATAAAAATCAATGTCAAAACATTGCCTTAAACTATAATACTGGCTTTGCTAACTTGGTATAATTATTATTTCCTCATTCCATATCATAATAGCATAGCGAACAGACTTCCTTTATTATTATATCATAGGAATCTTAATTTTTTCCCTCCAGAAAATTCTTCCTGCTTTATCTTTTTACTTAGAACAAATGATCCATCAAAAAACTATTCCTGTTAGAGTTTTTTCAAAAAAAACTCGTTTATCATCCATTGTTTTAATTATTTTTTTATTTTTTACCTTAACCGCTTTTAAAGTAATTAATCCCCTTACTTATACGGAAAGTTATTTTAAAAAAAGAGCAGTAACAAAATTAATAAATATTGATTCACTCGCTAATGATACATATAAAATATTGCCTCTACCAATGACTTGCGAAGGAAGTGTAGGAGGCACAGGCATTGGTGATGATTTTGATGGGGATGGTATTTGTAATAATGTAGATTTGGATGATGATAATGACGGGATATTAGATGTCAACGAATGTCCAGATATTCCTACAAATTTTTCAGGGGTTTGGACGACAGTCAATGGAATTTCAAATACAAATGTACAGGTAGGAGATGTGTTATTACTTACAAATAATTTCACTTTTAATGGTATCTCTTATGATTTACGATTTGAATTAATTAGTCATTCCGACCCAGTAAATTCAATTGTGGAAGTTGTTTCTGAAGTATCCTTAGGATTAAATCCTAATCCTGAAAATAATGATCATTTCATTTACGATATTACGATAGTTGAAAATGGTAGTGTTACATCTACTAATTTAGCAGGAACACCTTTTGCTCCAAAAGAGCTTACATTCACGATATTTGATTTAGATTCAAATAATTCAGGCCCATGGACGGATATAGGAGGTTTTATAACTCCTCCAGATGTCATTACGGCAGGTAGTTTAATAGCTCCTTATACATTAAACGGTAATACAGTTTACGGATTAGAAAATTTTGGCACTTCTAATCCTCTTGAATTAAATAAGAATCCAGCCTTTTCGGTATCAGCTTCTTTTTCCGATATTCATACCGTCAGAATGATACATGGTGTTTTTGGATCGGGCACAACATCTTCTCAAAATAGAGGTGCTTTTGTTTTAGGAACCGTCCAGAATTGCCCTGATACGGATATGGATGGCTTTAATGATAATTTAGATTTAGATTCAGACGGAGATGGCTGCTCTGATGCCTTTGAAGTAGGTGCAACTACTAACCCCATAACAGATTTTCAGTTCCCAGATGTTGATAGTAATGACGACGGCTTAGTAGATGAAGTAGATGATGGAAGCAATGGTGGTACTACAAATGATGGTCTCACAGATTATTCTTCTACTCATGCAAATGTAATAGATAATTCAACAAATACATGTCCAGATTGTGACGATATAATAGCAGGCACATTTGATCCTTGTACTCTTTTAATGGCCGAACCGACTAATCCTTTAGCGACAATGGATTGTGATGGAGACGGAGAAGATAATGCAACAGAATGTGCCAATGGTACCAATCCTAGTGATCCTTGTGACGGAATATTAGTAATAATTAGTTCAACTCCAAACATAACAAGTGTAGATACAGCAATATGTGGTATTCAAACTATTAATCTAGCTTCTTTAATAAGTGGTACAACGGGAATCATAAGCTATGGAACTAGTTTTGGTAGTTACCCAAATCTTGTAACAACAGATGTAACGGTTAGTAATACTACCACATATTATATACGGGATAGTAGTAGCACCTCTATGTGTATAGACACATCTTCCCTTACAGTAACTGTGCTCAATTGCGACTGGGGGGATTTACCTGATATAACTGCAGATTCCTTAATGGATGATTATCAAACTTTATTTTCAAATAATGGCCCAGTTCATATCATTGACAATAATTTAACTTTAGGTACAACTATTGACGGAGAAAACAATGGTCAACCAAACACCAACGCTAATGGAGATGGAGCGGACGAAGATGGACTTATTATCTTTTCTAGCTTAGATTCTAAGCCTAGTAAGGTGATTAAACTACCTTTAAGTGCTACTAATAATACAGGAAATACCGCTTATATAGAAGCTTGGATAGATTGGAATGGAGATGGAGATTTTAGTGATGCAGGAGAAATGGTATTGAGTGCGAATGATGTGTCAGGGTTTCCAAATTTATTAGAAACTACCATTCCTACGGATGCTAAAACGGGAAGTCCATTAGGAGTAAGAATTAGAATAGGCAACCAAAGTGGTATGACTCCTTATGGGATGCAGCCTATTGGTGAAGTAGAAGATTATTTGTTAGACGTAGATCGGCTACAGAATATTTGTTTGCCTGTCTCTATTGAAAAGAATTAGGTAACCAACTTGGAACATTTATTAATGTACTATTCCTAAGTTCGACTTTAGCCATTGGCAATGAGCTTTTAGCCATTAGCTTCTAATAGCACGTTGCAAATGTGATTGTTTCTTTACAGTCGTGGTGAAATAAGGAGTGTAAAGAAATAGGCTAGCTAATGATGTATACTACGGACAGGATAGATTGCCGAATTTATTTTTGAATTAGACTTCC
>CAYOBX010000078.1:0-16553 GCA_964402245.1 uncultured Saprospiraceae bacterium
TTCCCCCATCTGCAACCTTCCAAAAAAGATCTTGTCCTTAATACCGAGAATACACCTAAAACACCTTTTTGGCATACACACACACACATTCAGAAATTGTTGAGGCTTGCAAGCAAGGAAATCGACAGGCGCAATATGAGCTATACAGCCTTTATTCAAAGGCCATGTATAATATCTGTCTGCGTATGGTTAAGGAACCATTGGATGCAGAAGATTTACTGCAGAACTCTTTTGTGGACGTGTTTATGAAATTACACAGTTTCAAACAGGAGTCTACTATTGGTGCCTGGATCAAGCGAATAGTTATCAACAATTGTATTAATTTTATAAAGAAAAGACGTTTAGACTTAGTAGAATTAAAGGATAATTATGATCCGGTTGTACAGCTAAAAGAAGAAGTTCCCGATACTGCTTTAAATGTGAATGGCATTAGTGAAGCCCTACTCCAATTACCTGATGGATACAGAATGGTCTTTACCTTATACTTAATGGAGGGATATGATCATGGGGAAATTGCCAGTATATTAAATATTACAGAAGCTACCTCTAAATCCCAATATAGTAGAGCTAAGAAAAAGCTGAAGCATATTTTGATTGGAGGGGGGTTAGAGAAATGATGAATGATGAGTGATGAATACGAGACATTACTTTGATGTTGACGGGGATGTGTTTACGACATGCTTGAATGTGGTGATTCATCATTCATCATTTTGCATTCATCATTAAAAAGAATGTGGTGATTCATCATTCATCATTTCTCATTCATCATTAAAAAGAATGTCATTCATCATTTCTCATTCATCATTAAAAAAGATGCCATGAAAAAAGATAAACTCGAACAATTCATTACTACTAACAGGAAAAGCTTTGACCAATCAATGCCTGATCCTGCTATATGGGCAAAGATTGAGCAACAGCTACCTCAACAAGAAGCCAAAATATTCCCTATTAGGCGTTTCTTAAGTATAGCTGCTAGTGTATGTTTATTGATCGGGATGGGAATCGCTATAGGATTGCATTTGGCTACTCCTAATCCAGTCAATAGCTTAGCAGATATTTCTCAAGAATATGGACAGGTAGAAGCCTATTATGCCAATAAAGTGAATTATAAAATAGCTGAGTTAGCGAAGTTAAATAAAAATACTAATCCACTTTTGCAAAAGGATTTAAAAGAGTTGGACCAGTGGTTACAACACTTACATCAAGAATTGTCAGAAGTCCCAAAATCTAATAGAGAAAACGTTATTAATGCGATTATAAAAAATTACAAAACTAAATTACAAGTGTTAGAAACAGTGCTAGATTCTGTAAAAGAGCAAGCATCAGAAATTGAAGCACCCAATCAAAAATCTTTAACTATATAATAATGAATAATTTTATTTTTAAAGGAACTATTTTTTTATTCCTTACATGCCTTTCAACTACCAGCTTTGCTATAGGGAAAAAAGACTATAAAAAGACGATCAATAAAGAATTTGATATTACCAAAAATGGTACGGTTGAATTAGATAATAAGTTTGGTCAGGTCGATGTAAAAACTTGGGATAAAAACAAAGTCAAAATTAAAGTAACCGTAACGGTTAGAGCAGAGTCTGAAAAAGAATCTGAACCAGTATTTGATCGAATCTCTATCCATTTTTCTAATGGAAAAGATTTTGTGACCGCAGAAACAGACATTGTCTCCAACTCCAATAACTCTTGGTTTAGCTGGGGAAGCTGGAATAACAGCAGTGATTTTTCTATTGACTATGAAGTTTATTTGCCTAAAACCATTGCTTTAGATCTAGAAAATAAACACGGAGATGCCATTATTGCCGCTATGGATGGAGATGCAATAGTGGAGATTGCTCACGGTGATCTTACTGCAGAAGGGTTTTCTGGAGAATTAGAATTAGATATGGCACATTCTGAAGGAAAGATTGGCTTTGTCAATCTTTTAAAAGCAGATCTAGCGCATACTACTATAGATTTTGAAAAACTAGGAAAATCAATTATAGAAACTGGGCATTGTAATGTAGATATAGGTCAACTTGAAAATCTTAGATTAGATTCTCGCCATACAAATTTTGAAATGGGTCGAGTGGGATCAATAGAAGCGGAATGTAGACATGATGACTTTGAAATAGAGTCCGTAGAAACGATAATTTCTGAGGCACAGCATACCAGATATGAGATTGAACAAGTGGGCAAATCCGTCAGATTCGACTTCTCCCACGGAGGGGCTACCATAGATGAACTTGCTTCTAATTTTAAAGAAGTTAGTTTACGTGGCTCCCATGCCAACTATCGAGTTTCTGTTGAAGATGATGCGGCCTACCAATTGGATGTAACAGGCTCTCATGCTGGTATTTCCTATCCTTCTGGTATGGATATTACTTATGAAAAAGATAAAAATTCTGATCAAGAGATTAAAGGCCGTATGGGAAGCTCTAACAGTAAGGGGATTGGCTTTATTAAAGCACAGTTGTCTCATGGAAGTATTAGAGTCAGATAGAAAGCGAGATCGCTGCGCTGTCAGAGGTCAGACTTCTGACAGCGCAGCGATCTTTTCCTCAAGTGTTAAAATTGATTGATTTAAAATTTACCTCAGACATTACCGTTTTATAACGACTTCTAACTCAATTAATTAGTGATTTTAGTTTATCCATTAAAATCGGCTGTTAATCGAAAAAACTGTACTACAACTTCCTATAGTAGTTATCTTGCAGTATAGAAAAAATTAAGACACTCTTGTAAGTTTATCACTATATTCTAGTATGTAATCTTATTAAAGAATTATTCATACTAATCCGACTGAAAGTTTTTTGGCTATCTTCTTCTTGGAAGGTAGCCTTTTTTTTTTCACTTTTTTAGACCTGTTTCTCCATCTAGTTGACATTCTTCTAGCTGCCTTTTTTAAAACCATACACTTTTTAGAACAGAGAGTGGAGAAGCGAGAATAGAGACCCCATCCGTTTAAAAACTACGAAAATTCATTGTTTGTAAACGAAATCTATCTCTATTCTCTGTTATCGCTTCTCTATTCTACAAGTTGTAGGGTTTCAAGTTGAAAGCTTGAGCTATGGAAGTTTTATCTTACTCTGAGGGAATGAGTAAATAATTTTTACGCCTTACTTCCGCTATTTTAGATTAGAAGACTTACCTTTAATGCTCCATTAAAAGAAGTATATGTTGCAAACTGAGAATTTAAGTTTTTCCTATACGGGGGCTGCGACCCTGAACTTTCCAAATATCAATTGTCAAAAAGGAGAGCATTGGCTATTGTTAGGTCAATCTGGAAGTGGTAAAACTACCTTATTACACTTATTAGGCGGTCTACTAGCCCCCGCCGGAGGTAGCGTAAAAGTGGGAGATACCTTATTAAAAAACTTATCTACCGCACAATTGGATCGTTTTAGAGGAAAGCATATTGGCATTATTTTCCAAAAAGCACACTTTGTTCGAGCATTGACCGTAGAAGAAAATTTAAAACTCGCTCAACAATTAGCAGGTTCTCCTATTTCTACCAATAGAATCAAAGAATTATTAGATCGCTTAAATGTTGGTCATAAATTACACGCCAAGACGACTGACTTAAGTCAAGGCGAACAGCAACGAGTCGCTATTGCTAGAGCATTGGTCAATCAACCTACTATTATTTTAGCGGATGAACCGACCTCTGCCTTGGATGATACTAACTGTGAAGAGGTTATTCAGTTATTGGAAGAACAGGCTGCTGCTGTAGGGGCAACGCTTTTGGTTGTTACTCATGATGGGCGATTGAAGGAGCGGTTTGAGAAGCAAATTGTACTTTAGAATAGAATAGAGAGCAGAGAGACGAGACGAGAGACAGATGTCGTTTATATACATTGGAATTCAATTATTTTTAAAACGAAATCTATCTCTGTTCTCTGCTCTCACTTCTCTGTTCTTCAATTAAATTAGTAATGAATTTACTACAACTAAGTTGGAAGAATTTAATTAACAAGCCATTATCCATGTTGCTGAGTCTGGTGCTATTTGCGCTAGGGGTAGGTTTAATATCCTTGTTATTGATTCTTAATAAACAGATGCAAGAGCAATTTAATAAGAATTTAGCGGGTATTGATTTGGTGGTAGGAGCTAAAGGTAGTCCGTTGCAATTAATTTTAGCAGGAATGTATCATATTGATGCCCCCACTGGTAACGTACCGATTCAATCCGCTAAAGCATTGATGAACCCTAAGCATCCATTGATTAAAAGAGCCATTCCATTATCTATGGGAGATAGCCATCAAGGCTATCGAATTGTAGGAACTACTTATGAATTAGTGGACTTATATGATGGAAAAATGGCACAAGGCAATTTATGGAAAGAGAATCTAGAAGTGAATATTGGGGCAACAGTAGCAGATAAATTACACTTGCACATTGGTGATACTTTCTTTGGTTCTCATGGCTTAATAATTGATGAAAATTTAGTTCATGATGATGCACCAAAATTTAAAGTAGTTGGTATTTTTCAACCCACTGGTTCCGTTTTAGACCAATTAATTTTGACCAATACGCAAAGTGTTTGGGAAGTACATGCCTCCCACGATCATGAAGGAGAAGAGGCACATGCAGAAGGCGAAGGAGCGCATGGTCATGATGGCAATGACCATTCTGAACATGACTCGCATAAAGAGCATAATCACAATCATCCTGCCCAAACTATTACTTCCGAAGAGTTAGTAGCAGCGGGTGCTAATCAAAGGCTAGCACTGTTAGATACTGAAGAAAATATCACTACCCTATTAGTTCAATTCAAAGCCAGAAATTATCGAACCCTCAATATGCAACGCCAAATTAATGAAAATACAGAGATGCAAGCTGCAACGCCAGCCATAGAAATTAATCGCTTATACACGATGATGGGGACAGGGACCGATGCGCTTCAAACATTAGCTTACGTTATTGTCTTTGTATCGGGATTGAGTATTTTTATTTCTTTATTCTCTTCTTTGAAAGATCGAAAATACGAATTGGCATTGATGCGAGTGATGGGATCTTCTCCTTCTAAATTATTTTTCTTAATCATTTTAGAAGGTTTAATTTTAGCCGTACTTGGATTCCTCATTGGTATTTTCTTGAGCCATGTAGGAATGAATGTTTTATCCAATTATTTAGAAGATGCTTATCGCTATTCCTTTTCTGGTTGGGAATTTTTAAAAGAAGAATGGTATCTCTTAGCTGGAGCTTTAGGAATTGGCTTTTTAGCAGCAGTTATTCCTGCTTTACAAGCTCGTAAGACGGATATATCTCGTACTTTGAGTGGGGTATAAATTTTAAGTTTCTCAGACTGGAAAAGAATAGAGGCAGATGCGGAAATCATTGTTTTGTCATTACTTAGAATCACACTACTTATGCCTCAAAATCATGCCCTAATAGAGGCGAAACAGAAGCACCCGTATCCACTTTTTCTAAAACACTTTCTGGAGTATTATCTATAGAAGTTAAGTCTTTGGAAATAGTAAAGCTAAAGGTAGACCCTTTACCAAGCTCAGATATTAACTTTATATTTCCCTTATGTTGTTCGATTATTTTCTTAACGATAGCCAGCCCAATACCTGTTCCTTTATAGTCTGCACTAGAATGTAATCTTTTAAACAGTCCAAATATTTTGTCCTGATACTCTTGAGGAATTCCTATACCGTTATCCTTTACTGAAAATATCCAGTGATTTACTTTTTCTTCACAAGAAATAATTATCTTAGGTTGGACTCCTGGTTTGACAAATTTAATACCATTAGTAATTAAATTTTGAAAAACCTGTTTTACTTTAGTAGAATCAATGGCGATATTTTCTGGAATATTATGAACTTCTATAACTGCTGATTTTTCTTTAATAAGCGTATCTAAAGAATGAAGTAATATATACAGTTGCTTTTCTAAATTAATTTGTTGTATTTCAAGATTTGTTGTATTAACTAAAGAAAAGGCTAATAAATCATTAATTAAAGTAGTCATTCCTTCTCCTGAACTGACTATGAATTGTAAAAACTCTCCTACTTCTTTTCGTTCGTCATTAGCAAGTTTTTTTTGTAAAAGTTTAGTGAAACTTAATATAGTATTCAATGGAGCTTGAAGATCATGAGAAGCGAAATAGGCAAAATTTTCAAGTTGTAAATTGGAGGCAATATACTTTTCTAATTCTTTGTTCTTTTCTTCTAGTGCCAACTGGGCATTATATAAATCTGTTATATTTCTTATAAAACAAATAATTTTAGGATTTTCTGAATCGCTTTTATCTTTTATCAAAACCGCATAGACCCGAATTATTTCTCCAGACTTTTTTTGTACCCAAAAAGAAGTCTCTGCTCGTCCATTTTGTATTACTTTGTTGACTACAATAGTGTAATACTCATGTACTGGAATTCCGTCTATTATTTGTTCTTTAACAAAGTCAGAAAGGCGTAAACTTTTGATATCTTCAAGCTTTGTCAAACCAAACAGATGCATTGCTTTAGCATTGCAGATACTAGGTGTTCTTTTTGCTGGATCAATGTAAATAATGGCTTCATGTGAATTTTCAAATATATTTCGATATTTCGTTTCTACAAGTTTTTTACTCTGTCTTTCTACAAGATGCTTTGTAATATTTTGAATCAGAATCATTCCCTCTCCTTTTTTATCAAAAGTGGGAATTACCTTAGAATTACAAAATATTTCTTTCCCATTTTTTCCAATAAATACCCTTTTTGAAGAAAAGGATTCTCCATTCAAAATTCGCTTCTTATGATCTTCAATATATTTATGTGTATCTAACCTTCGTACATAATTAGAAGTTTTAGGAACAAAATCCAATCTAGAAAGACCTATCATTTCCTCTTTACTATTATATCCAAAAGTCCTTACTGTTGCTTTATTAACCGAAACGATTTGTTCTTTTTCATAGTCGTATATTACTATACAATCCAATGCATGCTCAAAAAGAGCATCATAGCGACTATTCAATAAGTTTTGCCGAACTACTCCTTGAACAATAGATGCTTCAATAGTCCCAACTACTAATTCTTCATTATTCTTTCCTTCAATAAGATTTATTCGAAGTTCTAATTCTGGTAAATTATTAAATGCTTTTAAAGCAACTCTATCTATTTCTCCTTTGCCAGCATTTAATATCTCTATAGCATTTTGAAGCCTTAATTTATTTTCTTCGCCAAATAAATCAATGATAGAATACCCAATAATCTTGTTTAAAGGTATATTCAGCAGTGTAGATAAATGCTTATTAGTATATTGTATAATATTTCCTTTAGCTTGAAAAATACCTTTCATTTGTTTGGTTTGGTTGCTGGAAAATTACCTTGGAATTTTAATGAATCTCTAGAATTGATATCATATACATCCTCTCACAAATAGAGTATTTGTAATATGATTTATAAGACAACTGTGGAGGATTTATAGAAATAATCTATAGGAGGGAATATAGGGTTTTCAAAGTTACTTTAATATACCTAAAAGTATGCCAGATATTTCATTAAATAAAATATATACATACATAATCTCTTTATCATCAACTACGTAAACATATTGTTTGAATTTTTAAGATTGCTACTGGTATTGTGAATGATGATTTAACAATGAAAGATATTGCTGATTTTTCAGAAGAAGGAAAGAAAAAATTAGAAGAAATGGTTGCTCGGATTCCATCTTGGAGGGAATAGAACTGTCTAAAATGAAATTAAGAACACAGAGGCACGGAGACACAGAGAACAAATTTTACTCCGTGCCTCTGTGACTCCGTGTTCAATAATACTCAGCTTTCGTTAGAAAGCCTCATCAGGACACTCTCTTATTTACACTAAAGTACCTTCTCGCATCTGGTATTGCTTCACCGTATTCCGACCCAACTGATACATGTGTACTTCATCTGGTCCATCTGCAATACGTATGGTTCGACCATATACCCAGAAAACAGATAGCGGCGTATCTTGACTAACGCCCATACCTCCATGTGCTTGGATGGCTCTATCCACTACATTACAAGTCATTTGTGGACAAACTATTTTTATCATAGCGATCAAATCCTTCGCCTCCTTGATACCAAAGCGATCAATTTTATCTGCTGCTGACAGGGTCAATAAACGAGCTTGTTCGATCTCGCATCGAGACTTCGCAATATCTTGTCGGATACTACTAAAATCTTTAATTTTTCTACCAAAAGCTTCCCGTTCTGCTACTCGCTTACACATCAGATCCAAGGATCTTTGAGCACCACCAATCAAACGCATACAGTGATGAATCCGACCGGGGCCTAAACGACCTTGTGCAATTTCAAACCCTCGACCTTCGCCCAATAATAAATTACCAACAGGCACCCGTACATTCACCAAGTCTATTTCTGCATGTCCTTCTGGGGAATCTACCGAACCAAACACTTGCATTGGTCGAATGATATTAACACCAGGCGTACCTGCAGGTACCAAGATCATACTTTGTTGTGCATGTCTTGCTGCATCAGGATCTGTTTTTCCCATCACGATATACACCTTACAATGCGGATTCATCGCACCAGAAGACCACCACTTACGGCCGTTAATAACATACTCATCTCCGTCTCTCACGATAGAGGTTTCAATATTCGTTGCATCAGAAGAGGCCACTCTTGGCTCTGTCATTAAGAAAGCAGATCGGATTTTTCCTTCTTGTAAAGGCTTTAACCATTGTGCTTGCTGGTCAGGCGTTCCATACTTAGATAATACCTCCATATTACCTGTATCAGGTGCGGAGCAATTAAATACCTCTGATGCCCAAGTTACTCGGCCCATCAAACCTGCTAATGGAGCATATTCTAAGTTGGATAATCCAGGACTTAAGTCCCCATAGTCCTTTGGTAAGAATAAATTCCAAAGCCCTTCCGCTTTAGCTAATTCTTTTAATTCTTCTAAGTCTGGAAAATTTTTCCAGCGATTTTTAGGGTCTTGCACAAATTCTGCATAGGCTTTTTCTCTTGGAAAAATATGCGTCTGCATAAATTGATCGACCTTCGCCTGTAATTCTTTTGATCTTTCTGTAAATTCGAAATTCATATTATCGTTTTATTTAGTAACGACGAAAGAATAAGTTCCGCATTTCGACGAGGTTATTTTGTTCTTAGTTTTTCTTTGAAAGAAGGAGTATTGTTGATACTATGACTGATTTCAAAGAGAAAATAAGGGCAAAAGAATCCGTCCAAATGCCGAAGTTATTGTTTTGTCGTTACTTAGAATCATATAAAAGGCTTGGCGGCTTCGCCGCCAAGTCCATTATTGCGGCGGGTAGCAGAACTACCCGTCTATATATTATATTGAAGTAAAATTCTAATTTAAACAGACTTCAATCCTCGAACAATCCATTTTCTAGATTCCATAGGATCTATCACATCATCTATTTCTAATTGGGAAGCCATATTAATCCCTTTGCCTCTTTCATAAAGTTCGGCGACCATTTTATCAAACAAAGCTGCTTTTTCCACTGGATCTTCGACCGCTTCCAGCTCTTTTCGATAGCCTAAATGAACAGACCCTTCAATACCCATCGCCCCAAATTCGCCAGTAGGCCATGCAACGGTGAATAAAGGTACGTGAAAACTTCCACCTACCATAGCCATAGCCCCCAATCCGTATCCTTTTCTTAAAACTATTGCTAATAAAGGTACTTTCAATTGCCCTCCTGTAACGAATAAACGAGAGGCATGCCGAACTGTTCCCTCTTTTTCAGCATCTGGTCCAACCATAATGCCTGGCGTATCACATAAAGACAAAATAGGAATGCCGAAATTATTACATAAGGATAAGAAATTATCTGCTTTGATAGCTCCTTCTGCATTAATAGCTCCTCCTAAATGATTGGGATTATTGGCGATCAAACCGATAGGATGGCCTTCTATTCTTATTAAAGCCGTAATCATTCCTACACCATAATGAGGGCGTAATTCTAAAACAGAATCAGTATCCGATAGTTGTGCTATAACCGTTCTAATGTCATATACTCTACGTCTATTTTCTGGAATAGATTGTCTTAACAAGCGTTGATCGCTACAAGTCCAGTCTGTTGTTGTTCCCTGGAAATAGGATAAATATTTTTTTGCCACTGCCACTGCTTCCATCTCGTCCTTTACTAATATATCTATGACTCCATTTTTTGTTTGCACTTCTGCTGGACCAACCTCTCTTGGATGATAGGTCCCTAAACCGCCTCCTTCAATCATCGCAGGACCTCCCATTCCTATAGACACATTCTCTGTTGCAATAATTACATCGGAGCAACCCGCTAATGCCGCATTACCTGCAAAACAATATCTAGAGACAATAGAAATTAAAGGAACTTTTCCACTCAATGCACCAAAAAGCGTGAAAGTCAGTATATGCAAACCTGCTATTGCTTGCACATCTACATCTCCCGGTCGGCCACCACCACCTTCTGCAAATAAAATAATAGGCAACTTCCACTTTTCTGCTAAGTGCAACATCCTATCCATTTTCATATGATTGTAGGTGCCTTGGGTACCTGCCAAAACGGTAAAGTCATAAGCCATTACTAAGCAACGCTTTTCTGCCTCAAATTGAGCTTGATTAATCGTACCAATGCCTGTTACTAATCCATCGGCTGGCGTATTCTTGATTAAATCCTCTTCACTTCTTCTTGCCTTTTGAGCAGCCACGGCTAATCCTCCATATTCTATAAAAGAATCGGTATCACATAGTGATTCTATATTTTCCCTAGCCGTAAACTGGTTGTTTCTTCGTCTCTTTGCGATTGCATCTGGACGATTTTTATCTAATAAAAATGATTTTCGGTGTATTAGCGTTTCTAAATCAGGGCGAACATAATCTAGATCAATCGTATTGGTTTCTTCTGTTATTTCATCTGTTCCATCTACCCTATTAAGATGTAAAACCGTTTGGTCTTCTGAAATAATATCTCCCACTTTCACCAAAATTCGATCCACTATTCCTCCTTGATCTGCTAAGATAACGGACTCCATTTTCATCGCTTCTAAAACAACTAATTCTTGTCCTTTCTTAACCAAATCTCCTTCTTTGACTAATAATGCTACGACACTACCTGGACTTGGAGATGGAATGACTATAACATCTGATTCTTGTTTTTGGGGTTCGGACGATTTGTTCTTAGTAGGATTTGCTTGTTCAGCATTTGACGATTTACTATCTATTTCATTTTTACTACTAGCTCTTCTTTTATTAAATGCTGGAAAGGAGTCAAAATCTGGATCTTGTTCTTCTTCTTTTTCTTCTAGTTCTTTCGCTGATAAATTGGTGGAAGTATCTGCACGATTTTTCGTTTTGGAATCTGGAAATTCATCTAGAATAATTCCTTCTTCCTTTATATCTGAAGCATCGGCAGCAGGGAATTCATCAAAGGAAGAAGTAGTTTCTTTTTGCTTAGTTTTAGAATCTGGATATTCATCCAAAACAATTGCATCCTTCTGAATATCATCCATAGCAGCCGCAGGAAAAGCATTAAAGTTTAAGGAGTCACTATCCTGAGATGGCTTGTTTTCGGAAGGTCTAATGGCAGTTTCCTTTCCAATAATATGTGTTCCAACAAAATTAGTGGACAAGTCTCCTGCTTGAAAACGAGGATGATTTAAGATCTTTTTTAAAAAAGAAATATTCGTGTCTACTCCTTTAATCTCGCATTGATCTAGAGTCGCTAAAGTTTTTTCTATAACCGATCCAAAATGATCGTAAGGCACATGGCAGATCAATTTCAATAACAGAGAATCAAAATTTGGATTCGTTTGGTATCCTTCATAGCCATAGCCATCAACTCGTATTCCCTCACCCTCTGGTAAATCATACTGCGTAATCTTTCCTGACTTTGGCAGTATTGCTCCATTCTCACTAATCTGTTCCGTATTGATCCGTAATTGCATCGCATAGCCCTCTGGTTCTGGAACATCGTGTTCTAATAAACCCATTGCTTCTAAATCGATACCCATTGCCTCTTGCAGTTGAAACAATAATAGATCCACGCCCATCACTTCTTCTGTAACCGTATGCTCTACTTGTAATCTCGGGTTGGCTTCGATAAAATAAAATGGCGTATCTGGCCCCAATTCTTCCCCTCCTTCCACCAAAAATTCTACAGTCCCAACACTATTATATTGAACCGCTTTGGCCAAAAGTACCGCCGCAGTTGTTAATTTCTTTTTAAGTGCTTTTGATAAACCCGGACAAGGGGCTATCTCAATTATTTTCTGGTTTCGTCGCTGTATACTACATTCTCGTTCTCCCAAATGACTTACTTCCTTACCATCTCCTATAATTTGAACTTCAATATGCCGTGCTTTGGGTATATATCGTTCTACATATAGCTCGCCATTCCCAAAGAATTTTTCTGCTTCTGATTGGCAACGCACAAATGCATTCGGAATATCTTCTAATTTAGTAACCAAACGCATCCCTCTACCTCCGCCCCCTGCTACCGCCTTTATCATCATAGAAGCTCCATCGCCTAAAGAGTCAAAAAAAGCAATCGCCTCTTCAAGCGTAGTGGTATCTAAGGTACCTTCTATAGTCGGAACGCCCCAATTATCTGCCAAGCGGCGAGCTTCTATTTTATTTCCAAATAAATCCAATATTTCTGGACGAGGGCCAATAAATAATAGATCCTCTTCAATACAACTTTGAGCAAAAGCATCACTCTCACTCAAAAATCCATAGCCAGGATGAATCATTGTGCAATCATGTTCTTTGGCTAAATTCACGATTTGGTCTATATCCAAATAGGCCTTCGCTCCTTTTCCAACTAGAGCCACCGCTCCTCCCGTTACTTTAGTGTGCATGGAATCTGCATCATCTTCCGAATAAATACTAAGCGTTGGGATATTTAATTCATCAGCAGCTCT
This sequence comes from uncultured Saprospiraceae bacterium, assembly GCA_964402245.1. Classification (GTDB taxonomy): domain Bacteria; phylum Bacteroidota; class Bacteroidia; order Chitinophagales; family Saprospiraceae; genus JAFMDF01. Next base: position 12,857 of record CAYOBX010000078.1, read on the forward strand.
TGCTATTCTTATAACAATCTCGCCTCTGTTGGCTATTAATAATTTATGATTTATAAAGTTTTCCATTACAACTAAACATTATTTTTATTGTTTGGTAAGTGTACTTTGGGACTTTAGACTAGATCAAAAGCGAGAGTAGAGAATAGAGATAAATCCATTTAAAACGACGATATCTCGTAATTTAGAAACTTATTTTATCTCTGCTCTCGCTTCTCTACTCTCTGTTCTATTAAAGCGTCAGAGTAGAAGTAACAAGGTAAAATAAAATAAGGAAATGAACAGCAAAACAACAAAAAATGTATTAGGAACAGCTTTGAAGAGTTGTTGCACTAATCCAATAACTGGCTATTTCAGAGATGGTTTTTGTCATACTAATGCAAGCGATATAGGGGCACATGTAGTCTGTGTCCGTGTGACCACTGCATTTTTAGCCTTCTCTAAATCCAAAGGGAATGATCTAAGCACCCCTGCTCCAGCCTACAATTTCCCCGGTTTACAACCTGGCGATAAATGGTGTTTATGTGCCTTGCGATGGCAGGAGGCGATGTTAGCAGGCTTAGCCCCTCCAGTTGTTATGGAATCTACTCATATTAAAGCTTTAGAATATTTAGATCTAGCAGATTTGAAAAAGCATGTTTGGATAGAGGCTGCTAATTAATTATTTTTGATTGATTCATTTTCACTGCAGTCTGTCTCGCTGCCTGACGGTAGCTCGACTAGGGGAAATTTGGGCAGGGCTGTTTAGTGTACTCTTACTAATAATTCAAACAAACAACTATATGCGTACCAAAAAAGTAGCCGTCCTAATTTTTGATGATGTAGAAGTATTAGACTTTTGTGGACCTTTTGAGGTCTTTTCTGTAGCAGGTAGATGGAAAGGAAATATTCCTTTTGAAGCATTTACGGTAGCTCAAAAAAAGAAAGTACGAGCTAGAGGAGGTTTGAGTATTAACCCTACTTATACTTTTAAAAACTGCCCAAAAGCAGATATTATAGTCATTCCAGGCGGAGGGGGACGTAGAAAAGATGGGACTCCATTTGGAACTCGTAGAGAAATGGACAATCCTGCCTTATTAAAATGGATACAGCAATTTGCTGCCTCGAGTGAACAGGTGCTGTCTGTTTGCACAGGTGCTTTGCTTGTTGCTAAAGCAGGATTGATGGAAGGACTTAGCGTTACCACCCATCATATGGCTTTTGGGGAATTGGAAAAAGTGGCTCCTGCTTCTGCGAGAGTTTGTAAGGATGTTCGGGTAGTAGATAATGGAAAGTTTGTTTTTTCTGGCGGAGTTGCTGCTGGGATTGATGCCTCCTTTCATATTGTGGGCAATTTATTGGGAAAGGAGGTGGCGGAGAAGACTGCTGAGTATATTGAATATAGTTAAGGAACTGCGTGGAAGTAGCTTAGTACTACTTTGGCACTCTGACAAGAACAGAGAAGCGAGAGCAGAGAATAGAGATAGATTACGTTTTTATATAACGAAGTTTCGTTGATTTTTAACGAGTATTATCTCTATTCTCGCTTCTCTGCTCTCTGTTCTAATTGAATACCAAAGTAGAATTAGACCTCTTCATTAATTTGTTGATTCAAGTTAGTGATAAAGTCTAAAATCTCTTTTCGTCCATCTTTTTTAATGGAAGATGTAATAAACTGTTGTGGCAATTCAGTCCATTCCTCTAAAAAGCCTTTTTGAATCTTTTCTATATTAGGCTGTATTTGATGTGGTTTTAAACGATCTGTTTTGGTATAGACAATCACAAAAGGAATTTGCTTTAAACCCAACCAATTCATAAACTCCAAATCAATTTTCTGGGCAGGTACATTGGCATCTATTAGTAAAAAAACACAAGCTAATGTTTGGCGGTGCTGTAAGTATCCTTCAATCATTACCTCCCATTCCCTCCTTTTTTTCTTCGAAATTTTAGCATAGCCATAACCCGGCAAATCTACTAAATGCCAATCATGTCCTACTTCAAAATAGTTAATCATTTGGGTCTTCCCAGGTTTCTTAGAGATTCTCGCCAAACCATTTCTTCCTGTTAACATATTAATCAAGGAAGACTTTCCTACATTAGATCGACCTATAAAGGCATACTCTGGTTTGGTCGTTTTTGGACAAGCACCTATGCTTGGATAACTCCCTTTATAATTGACTTCGTGACTGTGAAATAATGGCATGGATAATTTATATTGGAAAATTGTATTCCAGAGTAATACAATTACAGAACAGTATTTCTTTATTAGGATTTTTTTAACAACTTCTACATAGGGGTATCTTTTCCTTTTGATACTCTAGTAAGTGTAAAGCATAATCAGATGATAAGAAAAGTAATTATTAAACATTCGTAGAACCCTCTCCAACCCTCCTTTAAAGAAAGGAGAGCGTCGTCTCCGAAATGAATATTCAATCGCAGACGACTCCCCCTCTTCACAAAGAAGGGGTCGGGGGGAGTTTAAATGAAACGAAGAAAAATTCTTACTTCCATCTAATCAAATCGTTTCGTTCGAGCATAAAGGGTACGAAAATTTTACTATCAAAGTGTCAACTACTTTCCTTATTCTAGTTAACACCACGTTAAGTGCTTCCCTTTTGCTCCAACAATGATACAATTTTAAACAACAATTCGTTCAGAATTGAAACCAGAAAAAATCTACTGTTATGAAAAAATTCATTTTTGCATTCTTTTTAAGCATCGCTTTTCTAGGCACCACCAACGCACAATTTTTAAAAGCAGGTATCAAAGCAGGTGTTAGCACCTATGATATGAAGCTAGGAGACTTTGTAGTGACCAATGGCTCTAAGTTTAATAACCTAACCAATGCCATTGATAATTCTTCTTTTGGCTACCAATTTGGTTTTTACGCACGATTGGGAAGAGGCCTGCACATCCAGCCAGAAATAGTTTTCAATTCTAACAAATTAGAATTTGAAACAACTAATGATAACGGAACTTTCTCCACTTCAGAAACATTCAACAATATAGATATTCCAATCTTGTTAGGAATTAAGTTAGGTCCTCTTCATGCACAAGCTGGTCCTGTTGGTCGTTTCTATTTAGGTTCAGATGAGCAGGTAAGAAAGATTATTTCTAACTACCAAGATGATGAAGATCGACTAAAAATCGGCTATCAAGCTGGCTTTGGTCTAGACTTGTGGAGATTATCTTTAGACTTCAGATATGAAGGCAGCTTAAAACAATTTGGAGATATTGTAGATATTGATGGCAGTGAATTTTTCTTAGATAATCAAGCTGGACGAGTGGTTGCTTCTGTTGGAATTTCTTTCTAAGCCAGTAACACGGAATTTATTCCGTATCCCGTACCACGGAATTCATTCCGTATCCCAGTACCACGGAATTCATTCCGAGCTTGTACGGAATAAATTCCGTAATACGAATACGGAATAAATTCCGTGTTACTGGAACTTTGACCAAGTATAGGGATGTGCTTCCCAGTTTTCAACCAACTTAGCCTTCACAGGATTCTGCAAAGTATATTGAATCACATTTCTCAATTCAATATCATTTCTAGTATAATGGTCATAGCTTTCAGGTTGCCAAAAAGCTTGACCCGTCCGCCCCAAAAACTGATTAGCATATCGACCACTTGCCCCTTTAATTCGTTTCATAATTATGGATAACTGTTGATAATCCATAGTCAAAATATCTTGCTCTAAAGCAAATGGAGGAATTTGAA
>CAYOBX010000079.1:0-16494 GCA_964402245.1 uncultured Saprospiraceae bacterium
TAAGAACAAAATAACCTCGTCGAAATGCGGAACTTATTCTTTCGTCGTTACTAAAAGCATATTTTAAATCACTATTTGTCGTTTATGAAATAAGAATTGGCGGGATAATTGGTTTTTTATCTCTTCAATTACATTATTTTTGTACAAATTGATCCCCTATGAATGTGCACCACAACTATCTCATCAAAATAGCCTATAATTTTCCGAAAATCTATATAGGACTTGCTTAATAACCCATTTTTAGTTACTGACCATAAGCAATTATTGTAAATTCTCAATGATGTAGATGTGAAAATGATTGAATGAATAAATAAGGCTTCTCTGATTTGTTTATTTAATATGTTTATTCTTTATAGGCTGCTAACATTTACTCCTGTATTCATTTATTCATTGAGGAAATACTAATTATCATCGTAAATTCTTAGGGATCATTTAATTTATAGTCAAAAGAAGTAAATTCTCAATGAGTAGATTAGAAAATGAGTAAATTGGGCTGCAGTGTTTTGTTTAAGCAGGCTAATTGGTCTTGGTAGACTGCCAATATTTACTCATATAACATCTATTCATTTTCTCATTGAGAACTTACCAAAAAAAGTGCAGCAAGTTTCCATGAGATCGATCACTCTATTCATATTCTTTTTATATAGTTTTCCTTTCCTTTGGGGTCAAGCTCCAGTGCTAATAGGTGATCCACTTCCTTGCGGCTGTTCGGGGCTCTTCCAAGATACAGGAGGGGCTACTAATGATTATCAGTCAAATGAATCGATTACCAGTATTCTTTGCCCTGATTTTTGCACCACTGCTGTCACAGGTACCCATACGCAACTAGTATTTTCTGACATTGATCTAAAAGAGGGCGATGCCCTAAACTTTTATAATGGAAATGATCTAAATGCTCCGCTATTATTACAAGCAACAGATAGATTAAATGGGTTCCCTTTCATTGTACAAGCAACAGCGACCAATTCTAGCGGTTGCCTCACTGTCCAATTTGAATCTAATGGCACAGGTCAAGGAGAAGGTTGGAATGCGGCCATGAATTGTATTCCTGCTTGCCAATTAATTCAATCGGAATTAACTAATACTACCCCGATAGCGGACGCTCCAGAAAATGGATACATTAATGTTTGTATAGGAGATGAGATTAGTTTTAATGGAAGAGGCATCTATCCTGAAGATGGAGAAGTGTACAATCACTCCGATGCTACTTCTACCTTTTTATGGGATTTTGGAGATGGAGCAACAGCCGAAGGTAAGGAGGTCGATCATGCCTATCAAAAATCAGGAGGTTATAAAGTGGAATTGACCATAACAGATCAATTTGGATGTCAAAGTAGCAATTTCATTACCCAACGGGTAAGGGTCTCAACGAAACCAAAATTTGAGATACTAGATAATTTTCCAACGGAGGTGTGTGTTGGAGATACCATTACGCTGAAAGGGGGTATAATGTCTGATTCTTCTAATATCTCTGTTAGCCCTACTATTGGTTTTTTTCAATCCAACGGAATACGTTCAGACTCATTGCCCTTACCAGATGGAAATGGACGCTCCTATGAAACTAGCATAAGTTTTAAGGATTTTCGCCCTGGACAGTTGCTCACTAATCTAGATGACCTTCAATCTATTTGTTTGAATATAGAACATTCCTGGCTACATGATATGGAGATCAGTATCACTTGCCCAAATGGAAAATCTGTCATTTTACAAGACCAACAACCAATAAACGATAAGGTCTATCTAGGAATACCCATAGATGGAGATGGAATTGATGCCATTGTTGGCGAAGGGAAAAATTATTGTTGGTTACCAGACGAACAACTAACCTTAACAGATGTCGCTCGATTAGACAACAATTCAAATATAGGAGAACCTTTTCTATTACCTGAAGGAAACTATAAATCAAATGGACCTTTATCGAACTTAGTGGGATGTCCGCTCAATGGAGAATGGACCATCAAAGTAACCGATTTGTGGGAGCAGGATAATGGCTGGATTTTTTCTTGGGGTATCGAGTTTGATCCTTCTTTATTTCCTAATCTAGATTCTTTTGAAGCAGACATTGTTTCTATAAAGTGGTTAGACGATCAAACGATTGTAGAAAAAATACCTGAAAACAATCCGCATACTGTGTTGGCAGTTCCTGATGCGCCGACATCCCCTGAGGAGCCTAAAACCTATCAATTTATTGTAGAAGATAGTTATGGTTGTCCGAGTGACACCTCTATTCAATTCAATGTACTACCACCAGATCATAAAGATTGTTTGAAGTGTGAGGACGCTTTATTTTATCAATCAAGCATTACTGCATGCGAAGGAGATCTATTACAACTAGGCGCATATCTTACTCCAGAAGCCTTAGAGGCAAAATCATTTGAAAAGAATCCTAACACTATTTTTTATAGAGAAAATGGATTTATTGATACCTTAAATGTTAGTGGTTTTAGTGGACAGTCAATTTCTGATGACCTTAAAGAATTTACTTCCATTTGTATAGATTTAGAAACAGAAAAAGCAGAAGACCTAACGATTCAATTAAGAGGACCGAATGGGCAAAGTATTACCTTAGTGAGATCAAATGATATTACTGGTCAAGGTGTTCAAAATTTTTGTTTTAATCCAAAAGCAGCTGTTTCAGTAGACCAAGCAACTGCTCCATATGATGGTGTTTATTTGCCTCAAAGCGATTGGCAAAATTTAGTTGGAGAAGCTATAAATGGAGAATGGGTCTTAATTGCTTCTTCTCTGTCAGGAATAGATGTTAATCAGGTAGTGAAAAGCTGGTCCCTTTCCTTTTCTCAAGCCTCCAATAGTACCTATAGATGGATTGCTCCTAGGACAAATTTAGATGCTTCCTCTGGACCTAATCCTTCCTTGAATGCCAATGCTAATACAGAGTCTTTTTATGTGTTAGAGAAGGAAACAGCAGAGGGATGTGTCACTAAGGATACACTACATATCAATTTATTAAGCACTAATATTTCGATGTCTGTTATTCATTCTTCACTAAACAATGGAGAGGTGTTTTTTTATTGGGAACCAGTACCAGATGCTGTTGGATATCAAGTGAGCCGCGATGGAGTTACCTGGCAATCTACAGATGATGATTTTTTCCATCGAGAAAGAGGATTTACAAATGGCGAAGAAGCAACTGTATTATTCAGAGCAATCTATGAGGGACAAGTATGTGCTACCAACCCAACAAACATATTCTTTAGATATATATTTTGTGATTTAGAAGCCAATCTATTAGCACCCGTTCCAGAGGTGGCTTGCTTTGGAAGAAATGACCGAAGCGCAACGATCAATGTAACAGGAGGAGATGCGCCATATACCTATCAATTAAATAATTTACTGATCCAAAACAATCCAACTTTCAATAATCTTGGAGCAGGCAACTACGAAGTCTTAATAAGTGACACCGATAATGTTTGTGCAGATACCATTCAATTTACAATTGGGACCTTCGATTCATTAGGGGTTGCTTTTGATTCAATTGCTCCTACTTGTTTCGGTTTACAAGATGGACAAATAAATGCCATTCCATTTGGGGGGGCAGGGGACTATACTTATAGATGGTCTCGCAATCAAGAAGTTACTTCTGCTATTACCAATGTAGAAGAAGGCATCTATACCGTCACAATAAATGATGCAAATGGATGTGAAGTAGTAGCTGACCAAATCATTGAAGCACCCATTCCTTTAGAATTAACCCCTACCTCTAGCCCTGTTAGTTGTAATGGAGGAAATGATGGAATAGCTAGTGTGAAAGTGAAGGGCGGCACTCCATTCCGCAATGAACCTTTTTATCGCTACATCTGGGATGACAATCAGACTTCTGCGGAAGCTACGGCAAAAGGAATGGGCACCTATTCTGTAACAGTAAGTGATCAAAATAATTGTACGGAAGAGATTACTACAGAGGTAAAAGAACCTCCTTCCCTCTCTGTGCGATTAGAGATAGATTCCATCACTTGCATAGGAGCAGAAGATGGAAGACTCATTGCCTCTGCAACAGGGGGAACTCCTTTTGAAAATTCTGAACAGTACGAATTCAGGTGGGATAATGATCAATTTGGAAGGCATAATTTTTTATTAAAAGAGGATACTTATACCCTGACAGTTACAGATGCACAAGGCTGTATCACAATTGAAAGGGAAACGATTTCTCCCGCTAGACCCATCAATATTTCCGAAGAGTTAGTGGAGGAACCTACTTGTAATGGAGCCTCCGATGGTCGAATTGTAGTAAATGTTTCTGGTGGTGCAGGCAACTATCAATTTTTGTGGAATGATGACCAACAACAAACTTCTTTTGAGGCAAGAAATTTAACGGCTGGCACTTATGAAATTACGGTAACAGATGAAAATAGTTGTGAAGAAACTTTTACAAAAACAATCAATGAACCTTCTGCTATTACTACTATTCAAAGTAGCGTAGCATCTACTTGTCATGACAGAGCAGATGGAATAGCTGTGGTTAAAGGAATGAATGGCAGTGGTAGTTATACCATTAATTGGGGCGATGGGCGGTTCACCGATACTTTAAAAAATCTTTTACCTGGTCGGTATCCTTTTACGATCACAGATTTAAATGCCTGTGAGCATACAGACACTATTCTTGTAGATGGACCTGATCCCTTACAATTTGATACCATAGTAACCATGACTCCAAGTTGTTTTAATGGTACCAATGGAATAATAGAAGCTTTTCCTATTGGTGGTACAGAACCCTATATTTTTAGACTGAATAATATTCTAATTCAAAATCCCATTACTGATGCCAGACAAGGAACTTTCAATTTGGAAGTAGTAGATAAAAATGGCTGTATGGAATTTCAAGAAGTCACTCTAGTCCCACCAGCAGATTTAGGTTATTTCCCGCAAATTACTCCGGTAACATGTACAGGTGATGCTACTGGACAGGCATTCATTTCACCAGAAGGTGGAATTCCTCCCTATAGGTATCAATGGGATGATCCAAATAATACTACAGACTCTATTGTTGTTAATTTATTAGCAGGAGAATATAGAGTGACTGTTACGGATGCAAATGATTGTCAAACCAGTGACATAATTAGGATTTTAGAACCAGAAGAGGCATTGAATATTGATAGCCTTCGTCAATCACAATTGGGCTGTTTCCAATCAAATGGAGGAGAGGCAATGGTTTTTGCTTCTGGAGGAACTGGCCAAGATTATCAATATAATTGGAGTGCTCAAAAAGGGACGGATCGTATAGCTACTGAGTTGGAAGCTATCACCTATTTAGTAAGTGTTACTGATGAAAATGGATGTATAGCAACGAGTTCAATAGACATTGAAGAACTAGATTCCATTCATATAGAAGCGATTGGAGTAAGTCCAAAATGTTTTGGTCTTGAAGACGGAAAATTGGCAATAAATGACCCTATTGGAGGAGCAGGAGGACCCTATAACTATAGATGGAATAATAACGAACGAACTCAGCTAATTGAAAATTTAGCTGGTAATACTACTTATTCACTTACTGTAACCGATCAACGAAATTGTAGTACCAGTATAGAGACTTTTTTAAGGGCACCAGAAGAAATATTTATCAATGCTACATTGGATAGTTTAGATTGCTATAGAGATAATTCAGGTCGCATTAGCATAGATGGTTTAAGCGATGGGTCAACTATCACTGCGTATAATTGGGATTTCCCAAGCAGCAATAATGCTAGTAATATTCTAAATAATTTACCGATTGGTAGTTATGAGGTAACAATTACTAATAGTGAGGATTGTCAGGTAGAAGCTACTTATGAATTATTCGAACCCAATCCATTAGCAATTGAAGATCGACAACTAACGAATCCTATTTGCAACAATGATCAAAGTGGCCGCATAGAATTAAACTTATCAGGAGGCACAACACCCTACCGTTACAACTGGTCAACAGGAGCGCAATCCAAAGATCTTCTGAATATCAATGGCGGAAATTATCAATTAACAGTAACGGATGCTAATAATTGTTCAACAATAGACGATTTGACATTGAACAGTCCTACCGCTATAAATGGGGTCGTTGAAACAGATTCTATCATTTGCTTTGAAGATCGAAATGGTCGGATAGACATTTTTCCCACTGGAGGCCTCCCACCCTATCAATATAGTTTGGACGGCGATAATTTTAAATCAAACAATACTTTTATTGGACTAAATGCAGGTAATTACATCACTTATGTCAAAGATATTAACGGCTGTCTATGGAGGGAGTCTAATATTAAAATCGAACAAGCTGCTCCATTTACAGTAGAAATTGTAAGCGACCAAGAAACACTGGTATTAGGCGATTCTACAATAATAGCTGCTATCTATGACAATAATAAAGGAACTGTACAGTTAGATTGGGGACCCAATACGAATTGTTTGCAAGAAAATTGCGAAAGAATAGTGGTCAAACCACAATCTAGCACCAAATTTGAAGTATATGCTGTTGATGAAGCTGGCTGTGAAGCTGAAGCTGATTTTTTCCTCCGCATCACCAACCCCAAAAAGGTGCTTATCCCCTCTGGTTTCTCCCCAAACAATGATGGTTTTAATGATATTTTATTAGTTCACGGTCAATCCAATATAAGGGTTTTATACCTCCATATCTTTAATAGATGGGGGGAAGAAGTTTACACTGCTAGAGACTTCGATGTAAATGATTCGAGCATAGGTTGGGACGGTACCTTTCGAGGTCAAATACTAAATGCAGGCATATTTACATGGATAATGGAAGTGGTTTATTTGGACGGTCAAAAAGAAATTTTCAAAGGAAACACTACTTTGATAAAGTAAATTTTAGAGGAGAGAAGCGAGAGTAGAGATAAATTTCGTTTATGGCAAACGGATTTTCATTTTTTTCAACAAATATTGTTTCGCTTCTCTGTTCTCAAAAAAACATACAGTATGATGAGATATACAATTGCAGCAATCCTACTATTCGCTTTTTGCAGTCATCTAAAAGCACAAGATCCAAGGTTTGCCCAATTCTATGCCTCCCCCGATCAGTTAAATCCAGCCCTTAATGTAGTCTATGAAGGTCAGGCTCGATTCATAATAAATTATAGAGATCAATGGGCCAGTGTCCTCAATGATGTCCCATTCCGCACGATGGCAGCCCATTTAGATTATCGTTTTAATGTAGCGAAAAACGATTACTTCGCAGTAGGGATCAATGGCTTAAGAGATGAAGCAGGAAGTTCAAATTTCAATACATTAAATGGTAATTTGAATCTTTCTTATATGAAGTATTTAGGCGGTGGAAGAAATAAAAGCTACTACCTTGTTGCGGGTGCACAAGGCGGATTTGGTCAGCGTAAAATAGATTTAGGGAATTTGTGGTTTTCAGAACAATTCGATGATGCCTCTACTTCTATAGATTTTAATCTCCCTACAGGAGAAGCGGTAAATACACAGAGTAATTTATATCCAGATTTTAGTGCTGGCCTAATGTGGTATACCATCATTAGAGACAATTCTTTCTATATCGGGGGTGCTTTGTATCATATCAATTCACCAAATGTATCGCTTTATGAAAATCAAATAGATCCATTATTACAAAGATACGTTGGGCATCTGGGCGGAGAGTTACAACTAAATAATAATTTAAGTTTGTTGCCTGCTGCGGCTGTTTATTTCCAAGGGCCTTCTACCGATATTAATTTGGGGGCGAATGTAAGGTACTCTTCTGGTGATAATGACTTAGCCATGAGAATTGGTGCATGGGCTCACCTTTCCAATCAATTGGAAAATAGCATGAGTCTGGAGGCACTGACGGTTACTACCTTATTAGAAATGGAAACTTGGACGCTTGGCTTAAGCTATGATATTAATGTATCTCAATTGGTAACAGCTTCTAATTCTAAGGGCGCATTTGAAGCTTCTTTTACTTATATCATTCCAGAAAAAGGTCGAAGAAGTCGGGTGAGTTGTCCTAAGTTCTAGTAACACGGAATTCATTCCGTACATATGCCTATCGAGCGAAGCGCAGATAGGCATACAACGCATACAACAAATCTGCGCTACGCTCGATCAGTAGCACGGAATTCATTCCGTACATATGCCTATTGAGCGCAGCGCAGATAGGCATACAGTAGCAGTCTAATCCTCTTCAATCAAAGGAATTTTAGCCGTAAACAATTCAGCTGTTTTTTCAATAACAACTGGCATATCCGTCAAAAGATGATACCTAGCCGTCAAGTTTTTCAATCCTATTCCAGTAGACTCTTCCTGCGCTCCACGAACTTGCAAATTATTTTGCACTTGCAAATAATCGTCCTCATTACTAATTATTATTTTTAAAGGCTGTTCTTCAGAAATGATATTATGCTTAATCGCATTTTCAATAAGCAATTGTAAACCAAAAGGAGGTAAAGCTTTGTCCAATTTCGACTTCTCTATTTTAACTTCAATTTCTAAGCTCTTATCAAAACGCATTTTTTGTAAAAACAGATATGATTTTATAAAGTCCAATTCCTGTTGTAAGGGGATGGTGATCTCTTCATTATTCTCTAATAGTTTTCGGAATACTTTAGAAAATTGGCTAGTAAATTTTACGGCAAGCTTAGGACTTTTGGTAATTAAAGAAGACAAAATATTCATACTATTAAACAAAAAATGAGGATTGATTTGGCTTTTCAAAATTTCAAAGTGCGCCATCACCTGTTCCTTTTCCATTTTTGCAGTCTTCACTAACAATTCTGTCTTTTCATCCTTTAATTCTTTATTGTCTTTTTTTAGGGCATGTGTCTCTAGTGCATTATCAATGATTACTTTTAATTCGTCTACATTCCAAGGCTTCGTAATATAGTAATAAACCTGTCCCTTATTAATAGAATCAATAATAGCTTTCATTTCACTATATCCTGTAAGGATAATCCGTATAATGTCAGGATATAGTTTTTTGACTTGCTCAAACAATTCAACGCCTGTCATTTTGGGCATCCGTTGGTCGCTTATTATCAAACTAAATTCTTTAGTCTTGAGCATTCCTAATGCTTCTTCGCCACTAGATGCTGTACTAATAGTATAATGCCGCCTCATCACTGCTGTAAAAGCTGTTAAATTATCTATTTCATCATCTACATATAGAATGTGGTCGTTCGTATTCATATCTACAAAAATACGATATATTTTCATTATTTCTAAACCACAAAAGCCACAAAAGGCTTTCGGTTCCTTTTGTGGCTTTTATAGTTCAAATTATGTTTTTGGCTTAACCACTAACAATGCTACCTAGATACTTAACCGAGTTTTAAAACCAACAAACTGTTATACACTCAATTGATTTAGCTTCTAGGGCTAGGTATTTTAGAAAGTGCATTATCCCAAGCAACTAAGAAATCTTCATTAATAGCAGAAGACCACTTTGTTTTTGGATTGTCCTTAATGACCTGCAACAAGCTCAATTGGATAGGTGATAATATATTATCAGGTAATTGATTTTGTCCTATCAGACTATTCACTTTTACTGCTTGTAAATCAGTCATGGGTATATACTGATAAACCGTTTTAGACAAATAATACTTTGGTTCTCTGTCTATTCTAAAAGAAGAAGCCTTACTAATGTTCGTTTTACCTATAAGTTTGGTTGCTTCTTTCTGTTGTTGATTATCCTCTACATATACATGACTAGTAATATCATTATCAACCGCTTTCCCTATTAACTGCTCGTAGGAAACTACCTCTGGATCAAATTGAACTTGTACGACTTCTCGTCCTCCCATAAAACCAGGCTGTGTTTCTACTACCCCGTCTATTTGTCCAATTTGCTTTTCTCCTGTCCAAAAACAATACATGGATAAATTAGCAGTTTCTAATCCAGTATGTTCCGCTAATAATTCCTTTTCAAGTAAATTTAGATATGCTGGAACTGCACGACCATCCGCTTGTAATGCCTCCACCATAGCTTGTACAATCCCCAATTGAGAGTAATTTCCTCCGATCCTATTGACTACATCTTTTTTATTTTCATTTACAATACGAACTACTGGATTATTCCAAGATGGTTCTCCAAAGCTTTTTAAAACGATAGCGTCTGCTCCTCGTTTATTATTAAAAATAGCAACTGGGACAAATAGCGTTTCTATAGCGTCTACGATCAATGGATGGCTTAATACATTTTTGCCATAATTTTGGCAAGTAGCACAACCAGGTACTTCTTGAAATAGTATAAAGATGGATTTTTGATCTTTCTTTGCTTGGTCGATTCCTTCTTCCAAATTTCTTAACCAATTGACTTTACCCAATTCAACAGGTGGATCACCAGCCAACAACATGGTAGTGATAAATAAGGATGCAATAACAAATGAAAAAGCTTTAAGGTACATAGGCATTAGTTGAGTGATTCAATTAAAACTATTAAATCCTAGGATATAGCGGCTTATTTTAATGCCGCTATACCTCCGTATTTAATACATGCTAAAAACGGAAATTAAAACAGCTTTTGTACTTTGTGAGTTTTAAATATAGCTATTTTCTTGTTTTTTTGCGATTACTATGTCTTTTGGAAGACTGAACATAGTCGTCGGAGTTATAATGTAGTTGACAATTAAAATGAGCTTATTTTTTCGTAAGACAAGGCCTGAGATGAAGGAGTGTAAACTCCTGAACCGCAAAGCGGGTGGGCTGCATAGCCTTACAGGCTGACCGAGAATTCATGGACTTACAAAATTTGTAAATTTGGGAAGTCTTCTTTAGTTGAAAACCAAGACTTTGTAAATCTTGGAGATTTCCCAAGTCCGTCAAGATTTAAGTTCTCGGTCAGCCTGCTAAGTAAGGACGAAAGAATAAAGCCGTCCAAATGACGGCTTTATTCTTTCGTCCTTACTTAGCTACCTGACTGACGAACAATGCAGTCAATATTGCGATGGCGATGACCCGACAAAAATACCGGAGGGATTATTTTTGTCTAAAAATTGAGCAAAGACACACCAATATTAAATGGTCGCAGTACTGGACCTTGATCATCTTTAAATAAATCATTCAATGAATACTGCGCATAAAAAGCAATCGGTCCAACCCCTATTCTTCCGATAAGGCCATATCTAAATTTATTTAAATTAAAATCATCCCTTACTCTAGTTTTATCCCCTGACTCTGTTTTTAGTTTTTGCTTAGAGCCAATAAGAACGCCACCGTAAACGCCACCACTCAAATAAACGCCCTTCTTACGACCAGGTGTTAAAGTAAGTAACACAGGCACTTCTAAAAAAGTGGTTTTCAATTTATTCTTGTCATACATAGTACCATCATCTTCCATTTGGAAAGTAAGTTCGTCTGGAAGAATTCTAAAATCATTGGCAAATTTGTAATTCTTGAAGGCAAAAGAAAGTCCATACTCTATACTTACATGGGATTTAACAACAGGGATTCTATGGCGAATTAAATGGAAATTCAAATTCAAAGAGCCACCATATAACAATTCAAATTGATCTAAAGACGTTGGTAAGTTAAGGCTATTATTATGCAAATAAGTGCTAAAGCCTATATCTAAAAGTCCAAGTCGTAAATCTGAATTATTTTTGAATCTCCATCGTTTATTATTATTAATCGTTACATGGAATCCGTCCTCTCCATCTTTTCCGTCTTCTCCATTTTCGTCCCATTCTTTTTCCTCTGATTCTTCCACCTCTTCTAGTGTGCCAAAATTTATTTCTGACTTCGAAGTATCTATTTGTTCTGTCGTTTTCAAAGTATCTATTTGCCCTTGCAAAGGTTGAGCTAAGCAACTTACTAAAAGAACCAACACGGTAATTATGATTGAAAAAATGGTTTTGTTAAACATAATTTTATTTTTTGGTTTTTTGAAAATCTCTTGTAACAGATCGAAGGATTTCTCAAAAAACTATTTTTAAAAAGTCGAGTAATTTCTTTGCTTTAGGGCCCTAAAGCAAGGAAGTTGTCTAATCCGTAAAAAAAGATGGAATAATAGAAATTTTCACTCCATTACCAGGAAGCTTTCCAATAAATCTTTTTAAGCTTCTTCTTTCTGGTCTATTTGCAATCGCAGTATTTACAGCTACTGATAGATCGTGCATAGTATTCTCAAATGTATGATCCTTTGGTAAATCCAATAAAACAATGTCTCTTGCAGCTAAAGTAGTTATTGGAGTAGTCGCCTTTGCTGATTGTTCTAAAATTGTTGACTGGTTCGACATAGCCAATTGATCGTCTTCCTCTTTTTCATGGGCTACTATTGCACTTGGCTTGTGAGTAGAAACTGTTACCACTTGTTGATCAGAATTTGTATAATTTACTATCGCTTTTTTCTCTTTAGTAACTGTTGCTAATTGTGCTTGGTTAGCTACTATTGGAATTTTATTAGTTACCATCGTTCTAGCTACTGTAGTCGTTTCCTTTGTAGCTTGATTTTCAACTACGACCATCTCTCTTTCAATTGCTAACTCCTTAGTTGGAACAGATTCATTTGGATTACTATTTATTACTTCTTCTGGTGTAGCAGTAGCCACTATAGTCTCCACCTGCTGTTGCTTAAAAAAGAAGAAACACATGGTTGCCAACAGAATAGAGGCCGCCACACTCCATCTCATTGGATTCAACCAAACCAACTTATCTTTAGAAGCTTCTCCCTTCAGCAACTGTTTTTTGTTGTCAAATGGAATCCGTTTTGGCATCAAAACTGGAAAATATTTCATCTCCTCTAGCTCCGCTTTAATAGCTGGATGCTTTAAAAGAAACTCCTCCATAGCCTCCACCTTTTCCAGAGAGAGTGTTCCCTCTAAATACTCCAATGCGAATGCCTCGTAATTTAATTTATTGATTTTCATAATTAAGTATTCAAGTAGAATAGAGAGCAGAGACGCGAGAATAGAGATAAATACATTTACTTGTAATGAACTTTCGTCGTTTTTTAAACGGATTTATCTCTATTCTCTGCTCTAACTTTTATTCTAATTAAACTGCTTGATCCATCTGTTTAATATAGGCTTGCAATTTCTTTCTTCCTCTATATAAATATACTTTTACCTGAGAAAGAGTTAGGTCTGTCATCTCTGCCAACTCTTCATAATTATACCCTTCATAATCTCTCATTAAAATGAGGGTCTTTTGAATTTCACTCAACTGGTCCAATCCTCTATTCAATATTTCTCTAGTCTCAAATTGACGTTGAAAACTATTATCTCCCTCCTCTGGCAAATTTTCATTGGAACCTCTAAACTTTTGTCGCCTTGTAAAGTCTATCATATTTCGATAGGCTACGGTAAAAAGATAAGATTTCGCTTTTTCAAAAATCACTTGTTCCCGATTAATCCATAGTTTTTCAAAAGTGTTTTGTACAATATCCTGCGCCTCCATCTCATTGGAGAGTTGTTTTAACAGAAAACGGTAAACGTCGTCTGATAACTGGTTAACGCATGTATTGTATTCTTTTGTCGTCAATGGATTCTTGTTAGTTGGTTTTAGAAAATACTAGTTGTTTCGTAAATTCGGGGATAAAACGGATGAGGGTATTGGAAAGTTACAGGTGGGGAAAATATTTTTTGTTGAGTGCCTAGAAACGACGTAAAAAGAGAGGAAGTTTGCCCATCCGCTTTGCGGTTCACAAACGGTGTTTGCTCCTCTTTAAAAATACTTCCGTAGCCCTGCTATGCAAGGATTTTTTAAGAAAAACTGGGACCAAAATAAGCTCGCCCAAATGACGGATTTATTCTTTCGTCGCTACTTAGACAATAGTCCGTGCAACTTTAAAATGATTATTGACACTGAATGAGTTACAAAATTATTTCACGCAGAGTGTGCAGAGCCGGCAAAGTATAATATGTTGATTATCAAAACTCTGCGAACTCTGCGTTCTCTGCGTGAAAAAACTGCACGGACTATTGTTAGAGAGATTTATGCTGAATTTATCTAGTGATAGGAAATCACTGGATTTCTTTACAGTCCTTACTTCACCACCAACATCTGCGGTTGCCATCCTTCACGATCCATTATCCTAATCGAATAAATACCAGCAGGAATAGTAGCAAAATTTAACTGATTATTACCGTTTTGCAGGCTATATTGTTGAACTTGTTGCCCTGTCATTGAAAAGATCGCAGCAGTCGCTCGTTTTGAATCAGACCAATGGATGTTTGTATATTCACCAGCAGGATTAGGAAACATTTCAAAGGACTGCGTAAATACTTCTCTCACAGAAGTGGTTGTCTCAGCTTCCTGGGCAGAAAAGGAGATTTGATCCACGCAAAAATAGGCTGGCGTATTCATACCAAACTGTCCATTATCGCTAGACGATAAAGAGAAGACTAAACTATCTGCCTCTCCTAAAGGGCTTAAATCGACAAAAGTCCAATCTCTAATAATGAAATCTTGAGTATTATCTGCTGATCGAAAATCCGCTAAGAAAAAGTGAACTACTTCCGATCCTAATTCCCCATCCAAATATTTTTGAATCGTCAATAAAAAGAAGTCTTCATCATCGCCTGTTTCTCCGCCAAATTTCTTAGCAAAGGCATCTCCTTGTTCCATACTTAAAGCAGCGTAGGTATTGTTGGTGATATACATCCCATCAAATACTGCGCTACCAGTATCCTCTGCTAATTTTATTTGAGTAGGACTAAATGCGGAACTTACTGCATAAGTAGTCGTTCCTTCTGCACCTGTACCTGCGATCGCACTTAGGTCATTCATAAAGCCTGGGGTAATAGTATCTGTCTGAGCAGATATGCCCCAATCGCTCCAAGCGTTGAAATCTACATTATAGCTATTTGAAAAGAATAAATTGCTACTGGTAAAGCCTCCATTACCATCGCTTCCATTTAAGGATTCGCCAACGGGTAAATTAAAGTTTTCAAAATCTACTACTTCTTGAGCAGATAAGGTAATTATTAATAATAATGCTAATAATGTAAATGTTTGTTTCATGTTTTTTATTTTTAGCTGTTAGCTATCAGCACTTAGCACTTAGCTGCTAACTAATCTGAAAAGCATCTAGCAAAGGGGCTGACAGCTAACAGCTCTAATTAAGATTCAAATTAATACCCAATTGAAAATACCGACCAGGCATAGCGCGTCGCTCAATGACCCGATAATTGGCATTCCAAATATTATTTGTTTGTAAAAAGATTAGTGCATTCCAATGCTTGATGGCTTGTTGATATTGAATACGTAAATAACCTATATGATAACTTGCAAGCGCATCCGAAATACCTTGACTGGTTCCTGTGAAAGTATGTCGATAAACTATTTGAAGATCCCGATAAGAGACTTTTGTTTTTAAAAATCCTTGATGAATGGGCACATAGATCAATTGTTCTCCTGCCGCAATACGTGGACTTTCTAAAGCAACTTGATTGGTAGATCGAATATAGTCATATCCACCATTCAAATCTATAGACCCATCCTTGAACAGAAAGGAATATCTTATCCGCTGCTCCACTCCCCTACTCCATACTTTGGTAATATTATTAGCCGAGAAAAAAGAGTTACCTTCTGCGATGCTCCATAAAATCCAATTATCAATCAAGCGATTAAATCCAGTAATACTATAGGACCATGTATGCTTATTCTTGCTTTGGAAAGTATGCAATCCTACTTCTTCACTCCATCCTTTTTCCGCTAGCAAATCTGCATTTCCACCAGGTTCCCAAAAGCGATCATTCAAGGTAGGGAGTCGATAGTTTCTACTTATTTTTGCTTTTAATAAAAGATGTTCCATTAGTTGGCCTTCTAATCCCAAAGAAGGCATTATTGGAATAAATTGACCATCCACCAATTCTTGCCGAATATTAAATTGTGCTTTCCATACTCCAAGCTGATGCTGTCCAGCAGCAAATATGGCAGTCCTATTGTCTGATTGATTCGTAGAATAGCTATCTGCTATAGCAGTAGTATAAGTATTGTTGATTCCCAAATGTAAAGTAGTGTTTGGGCTTTGCTGCCAAGTCCCTTCTACTTCGCCAATGGCGGTTTTAAAATTACTTAATGCGCTCAGGCCGATTGCACTATCTTGAAAGTCTATGTTTTCTGAAAAGTAGGCAGCTTTTGCTTGAAGAGAATGATGGTTGCCCGTTTTTTTCCACTGTAAAGAAGTTCTAATAAAATCATCTAATTGAGTAGCCTCACTTTTGGTTTGAGTAGTGGTTGGAGGAATTTCTCGTTCTGTTTTTTGGGTCCAAAAATGGAGGGTCCATAGTTGGTTTTCTTTTGCTTGATAGCCAAGTTCCTGCAATACACCTCGTTGTATAATTGCGGCATGTGTCTGTTGGCGTTTAGGCAAATCAGATCGGATGCTATAGGTAAAATCATTGGTCGCTTCCTGATTAAATAGACGGGTAGTACTGGACCATTTCTTATTGCTTTTTTTAAAAATTGCTTGTTGCTGAAATGAGCCAAAGCTACCAAAGCTAGATTGTAGGTCTACACCAGTTTTTTTCCCAAATTTAGTATGGTTATTTAAATGGATTACTCCACCGATCGCCCCACTTCCCCATAAGGTAGATTGCCCTCCATATTGGATGGATA
>CAYOBX010000080.1:0-16441 GCA_964402245.1 uncultured Saprospiraceae bacterium
TTCTCATTGAGAATTTACCTTGTTTGAATGACGTTGACCATCAAGCCATCTTTTTCAAAATCACTTTTTATCCGATTTGAAGTATAACCTTGCAAATGTCACTAAATTTCAATGAAAATCCAACTAATTTCACGATCAATATCTATCTCGTTTACCTTCTAGCCAATCTACGTAGTCTACGCTTCCTAGTCGAAATTTAACAGGTAATTTGACTACTTTTTCGAGTTTTACCTCTAATTTACAAAACAAGGCTAAGTCTTTATAGGCATATACTAAGGGCATTTTCTGAGAGTTAATATTTATAGGGGTACTATTCTTTGAAGGAGCAGATGCTTTTTTTAATAAAGGTAGGTTTAAATTGTCTCCGAATAAGCTTTCACTATGGGGTTGGGTTAGTATTTGCGCATAAAAGGACAAAGATTGCCCACTTAATTGCATTTCTTCTTGGCTAAATAAAGAAGCGGATATACTTAGTAAAAGACCTATGGTTATTAATACTATTCTCATTGTTACTTGTTATTATCTATTGTAATTTCCCAATATAAGGATTTGAAACCGAATCTAGTTTTATAAACTCACTAATTTCCTATAAAAAAAGAGAGATTATCACTAATATACCCTGTAGAAGACATCTAAACTCCTTATCAAAACTTATTCATGCTACACGTACCAGGCTTATATATAGCTTATTCAGAAGGTCGAGGCAGAGGTGTTTTTACATCTATTGAATTATCGGCAGGAGATATTATTGAATTTTGTCCAATAGTATTAGTGCCAAAAGAAGATCAATCTAAGATTCATCAATCTTTTTTGCATGATTATTACTTTTTGTCTCCAGCACCTGATCCGCAATTTTGTATCGTCTTTGGCTATGGTTCTATCTACAATCACCAATCGACTGCTAATGCGGAGATTGTCTTTGATATTCCTAATTTAACGATTGAAATTCATTGTATAGCAGGTATTGAGCCAGGGGCAGAAATATTTATTGATTATACGGGGGGCATAAAAGAGGCTCCTAAATTATGGTTTGATCCTGTTTGAAAGGAAAATGATGGTTGTACTTACTATGATTGTTAGCATCATGTTGACCACCAAACAGTCAAGCCACCAATTTAAAAACTCAAAACGAAAAATTTGACAACAAGCAATAAAAAGAAAATAGGCGTTTGGGCGACCACCTCTCTTGTATTAGGAAATATGATTGGGTCGGGTGTTTTTTTATTACCTGCATCTCTTGCTGCATATGGAGGTATTAGTGTATTTGGGTGGATAATTTCCTCTATCGGTGCATTACTCATAGCCAAAGTATTTTCTACACTAAGTCACCACTTTCCAAGAGCAGGAGGGGCCTATGCTTATACCCGTATGGGATTTGGTGATTTCCCAGCATTCTTAGTGACCTGGGGCTATTGGATTTCCATTTGTGCCACCAATGCAGCGATTACGGTGGCCCTGATGAGTTATTTGACGGTATTTTTTCCGAGTCTATCAGGCAATGCGCCCTTATCTATTAGCATAGGATTGGGACTTATTTGGCTGTTGACCTGGGTCAATAATAGAGGCGTTCCTACGGCTAGCTGGGTGCAATTGATTACCACCATATTAAAAGTAACGCCCCTAATCCTGATTGCTTTTTTGGGATTGCTTTATATCGAACCTGCCAATTTTCAACCTTTAAACATTAGTGAAGAGAGCAATAGCTCTGCGATCATAGCCACTGCTACGCTCACCCTTTTTGCCTATCTAGGTATTGAATGTGCTAGTATACCAGCAGATAATATTAAAAATCCAAGTGTTACGATTCCAAAAGCTACTAATTGGGGAACTTGGGCAGCTATTGTTATTTATATATTAGGTTCTGTAGCGGTGATGGGCATTATTCCACCCGAAACATTGCAGGTATCGGAAGCTCCATTTGCAGATGCTGCTGCTGTAATGTGGGGGGAAACAGGACGTTATGTAGTCGCAATAGGTGCTATAATCTCCACATTTGGAGCCTTGAATGGATGGATTTTGATGCAAGGTCAGGTGCCTTTAGCAGCGGCCAATGATGGCTTATTTCCGACCATATTTAGTAAATTAAATAAGCATGGAAGTCCAGCTTCAGGGATCATCCTTTCTAGTATTATTGTCTCCATTTTGATGGTGATGAACTATAGTAAAAGCTTTATCAGAGCTTTTGAATTTATGATTTTATTAGCTACGCTTACTTGTTTAATTCCTTATTTGTTTTCGACAGCTACCTATCTGTTATTTATGATTCAACCTAAACAGTATAGTAAGAATAAATTTACTTGGATTATTGGCCTATTAGGTTTTTTATTTTCCATGATGGCGGTAGTTGGTTCAGGGCAGGAGGTAGTATTTTGGGGCTTTCTATTGCTAATGAGTGGATTGCCTTTTTATGTTTGGTTGAAGCGGGGGGAGGAGTTGAAATAAATTCATGTAGCACGGATTTCAATCCGTACAACTATCGAGCGTAGCGAGATAGTTACACTCCTGTTTAGGTGCATTAGGCTACCTATCTTCTCGGATTAAAATCCGAGTTAAGTTTACGGATTGAAATCCGTGTTACGGGAATGCGAATCTATCTGTTGAAAATTCCCGTATTTTGTCATAAACACAATTCAATAGAATGAAAAATAGAACCACACATTCAGAATATGCAACACTTCAAGATGTATTCTTAAAAGATGTAACGGCTGCATTTGTAGACCAAGCATCTATTCAAAAACAATGGAAAACCTTAAATTATTTAGGAGAACCAGACCTAGATAAAGCAATAATCGAATATCAGCATTTTGCTAGTATTTTTAAAAAAGAAGGAATTAATATACACTACTTTCCAAGTCATTCCAAGGTAGGGATGGATGCTATGTATTGCAGAGATGCGACCATAGCGACTGATGCGGGTATGATCCTATGTGATATGGGTAAGGCTCAAAGAAAAGGGGAACCCTTAGCCGCCAAAGAGACTTATGAAAAGTTAGGCATTCCTATATTAGGAGTTATAGAGCCACCTGGTACATTGGAAGGAGGGGATGTCGCATGGCTAGATCCTAAAACCCTCGCAGTAGCACATGGGTATCGGACCAATCAATCGGGTTATGAACAACTAACAGCTCTATTGAATCCTATTGGGGTGGAAGTGATGCAAGTAGACCTACCTCACTACAGAGGCCCCTCTGATGTTTTTCATTTGATGTCGATATTAAGTCCCGTAGATAAAGACTTAGCAGTAGTTTATTCTCCACTAATGCCTGTTCGGTTTAGGCAAGAGTTATTGAGTAGAGGATATGATTTAGTGGAGGTGCCTGAAGCAGAATTTGATAGTATGGGTTGCAATGTATTAGCTATAGCTCCTCGCACTTGCTTGATGGTGAAAGGAAATCCGCAGACCAAAGCTGGCTTGGAAAAGGCAGGCTGTAAGGTGATTGAATATGAAGGGGCAGAGATAAGTGTTAAGGGTGGTGGTGGGCCAACTTGTTTGACTCGACCTTTGTGGCGGACTTTTTAAATAACGACGAAAGAATAAATTGGTCATCTGGACGAGATTATTTTTTGTCAAAAATTTCAATTTCCTTAAGATAATTTCAATACGATAATGCTTAAATTTGTAGAAGTTATTATTTGTCAAAGAACCGAAAAAGAAAAGCATTATGAAAAATATCTTCCTATTCGTTTTTAGTATTAGTTGGCTAGTAACTGCTGCACAAAGCAACTACACAATTGATACGATTCCTTCTATTTCAATAACAGGGACCTCCACTTTACATGATTGGACAGTTCAAGCAGGATCAGTTATAGATTACCCAACTACCTTGTCAATTGATATTATAGAAGGTGGAGTAATAGATTCTTTTTCTTTCTCCGTACCCGTAGCAAGTCTGGATGGCGGTAGAGGTCCTTCTATGAATGCAAAGATTAAAACAGCTTTTGGCGCCGAAACAAACCCTATCATCAAATATCAACAAATAGGAACAGCAGCTATAAAAAAAGACACAGCAGGTATTACTATAACTTCCGTTGGTACTTTAACAATGGCGGGCATGGAAAAAGAAATTGAGGTAGTACTTCAAGCTACAGATGAAGTGGGTGTATTATTAAAAGGAAGTAAAGACTTAAAAATGAGCGAATTTGGAATGACTCCACCATCTGCCATGTTTGGACAAATACAAACGATGGACGATATTACGGTGCATTTTGAATTTGTTTATAAGAAATAACTATTATTCTAAAAATCATAAAGAAGGCTTGACGGCGAAGCCGCCAAACCCACTATTTTGGTGGGTCGCTTTGCGACCTGCCGTATCTACAATTTTATTAGCTAATGAAGCAATTAACCTTACTAGTTCTCGCTATTTTGTTTCCGCTATTTCTATCGGCACAGGAGGCAATAGATAGCACACATTTGATCCAGATTATTCCAGCAACAGATGTCAATTTCAAATTGGCCCTTATACCTGGTGGTACATTCCTGCTGGGATCTCCTGAATCAGAGGAAAGTCGTACAACAGACGAAGGTCCTCAAATAGAAGTAAAACTGGATTCCTTTTATATGACTGCGCATGAAGTAACCTTTGATGCTTACAATATTTTCAGAGAAAAAGAACTAGATAAAGTTCCTGAAGACCGAGAAGACTGGGACGTAGATGCTTATGCCAGGCCAAGTCCTCCCTATGAAGATCCAACTTTTGGGATGGGGAAAGAAGGATTTCCTGCGGTTAGCATGACTCAATTTGCTGCGCTTCAATATTGCAAATGGCTTAGTGATAAAACGGGCGTTTTCTATAGACTACCCACGGAAGCGGAATGGGAGTATGCTTGTAGAGCTGGCACAACAACTACCTATTATTATGGAGATGATACGAAACTTCTAGATGACCATGCATGGCATTATGATAATAGTAGTGAAAAATATCATCCAGTAGGAGAAAAAGCCCCTAATCCTTGGGGATTATATGATATGTTGGGCAATGTCTCAGAATGGACTTTGGATCAATATCAGGATACCGCCTATGCACATATAGCAGCAACGATGGCAACAGAAGTAAATCCTTGGATTAAACCAACCCGCCTACACCCCAGAAGTGTAAGAGGAGGAAGCTGGGATGACGACAAAGAAGAAGCTAGATGTGCTGCTAGAATAAAATCTAGTATGCGTTGGAAAGAAAGAGATCCACAACTCCCTAAAAGTTTTTGGTGGAATACAGACTCCCCATTTGTGGGTTTTAGATTAGTTCG
The DNA here is from genome assembly GCA_964402245.1 of uncultured Saprospiraceae bacterium. Lineage (GTDB taxonomy): Bacteria > Bacteroidota > Bacteroidia > Chitinophagales > Saprospiraceae > JAFMDF01. The sequence continues at coordinate 5,248 of CAYOBX010000080.1, forward strand.
CCCGTATAATCAGCCTAGTAAAGAGGAACAAGCTGCGTTTTGGACTAGAGTATTAGGGGATTAGTAATTTTGAGCGGGAGGAATATATTATTAAACGTACTTGTCGCCAGCAATTTCTCATTTGGGGCAAGATTTTATCCAGTGACTTCCTGTCACTGGATAATTTTTCTTTAAACTATCCAGTGACAGGAAGTCACTGGATAGTAAACCTGTCTAGAACCTTCATAATTGTAAACTTTTCCAGTATTTATAATAGAACTATCTTTTTATACAAAACTATTCGCTTTCCTACCTACGAAAAAGATATTTTAATCCTACATTTGCAGTCAAGATTCTACAGCATCATTTATTTTAAATATAGTTAATGAAAAATATAAGAAATTACTGGAGTGTATTGGCAGTGGGTATTGCTATAACGCTAATAAGTGCCTGTCAATCAGAGCCAAAAGTAACTACGACGGCTTCTGGTCATACCTATATCCATCACACTAAAAATACAGGTGCAACCCCTCAAGAAGGAGAAGAAGCTACTTTTGTAGTAGATGTGAGAAATGAAAAAGAGACGGTTCAATCTAGTAGAGATCAAGGTAAGCCAGCTAAACTCATCGTACCGCCATTAGGTCCTAATGGAGGTTCTCCTTCTCCAATTGTGGAAGCAATTATGTTAATGGCTGTTGGAGATAGTATGACCGTATTGCAGTCTACAGATTCATTTCCAACGAAACCGCCAGGATTTGAAAATTCTCCTTTCGTTTATTACGACTTGGTATTAACTGGAATCAAATCGAAAGCGGATATTGAAAAAGAACGGGCAGCTCAAGCTATTGAGATGGAAGCTAATAAAGCAAGAGAACCCGAAGTTGCTAGTTTAACAGCGGCAACTTTAGCCAGCTACAAAGGCAACCAATTAGGAGATAAATTAAAATCTACGCCCTCTGGCTTGAAATATACGGTATTGGAAGAAGGTACAGGAACTCAAGCGGAGGCCGGTAAATTAGTAGATGTACATTATTACGGAATGACTACAGATGGCAATATGTTTGATAACTCCTTCAAAAGGGGCGCACCGTACCCTGTACCGGTCGGTAGAGGTCAAGTAATTAGAGGTTGGGATGAAGGTATTCCTTTATTTAAGGAAGGAACAAAAGCTGTTTTGTTTATTCCTCATGAATTAGGATATGGAGAGGCTGGTAGCCCTCCAAATATTCCGGCTAAAGCGGAATTGGTATTTTATGTTGAAATTGCTAAAGTGAATTAATAAAGAGAACCGAGAAGTGAGAGCAGAGAATAGAGATGTATTTCGTTTAGCATAACTAAATTTCGTTGATTGCAAACGAAATCTGTCTCTACTCTCGCTTCTCTGCTCTCTTTTCTAAAAAATAGAAATGACAAGCGATCAATTTAAGAACCTGCAAACCAAACTTGGTTTGCTCAAACAATATCTTTGACGTCGGTAAACGACTATTAGAAATTGAAGAAAGAGAACAATTAAGCCTAGATCCTAATTTTTGGAATGATCCTAAGAAAGCGGAACTAATACTTAAGGAATTAAAAAGCCATAAGAAGTGGGTAGCGCAGTATGAAGTTTGTGAGAATGCCATTGGCGAGGCAGAGATTTTAGAGGAATTTCGTAAAGAAGGAGAATCGACCCAAGAAGAGGTAGATGCAGCCTACGCAAAAGCAGTGGAGGTATTGGAAGATTTAGAATTTAGATCTACGCTTAACCGACCTGAAGATGAATTAGGATGTATTTTAGAAATTAATTCAGGCGCAGGAGGTACGGAGTCAGATGACTGGTCTTCGATGCTTTATCGAATGTATTTAATGTGGGGAGAGAAGAGTGGATATAAAGTAACCGAACTGAACCGAGTAGATGGCTCTGTAGCTGGAATGAAATCAGCAGAACTAGAAATCAAAGGAGACTTTGCTTATGGCATGTTAAAAGGGGAAAATGGCGTACATCGCTTAGTAAGAGTCAGTCCTTTTAATTCCCAAGGAAAACGAATGACTTCTTTTTCTTCCGTATTTGTGCATCCCTTGGTCGATGATTCTATAGAAATAGCAGTTAATCCAGCAGACTTAGATTGGGATACTTTTCGAGCGAGTGGGGCAGGAGGGCAGCATGTGAATAAGACAGAATCTGCTGTACGGGTAAGGCACTTGCCTTCTGGATTAGTGGTGGAGTGTCAAAAAGAAAGATCTCAGCACTTGAATAGAGAGCATGCGATTACTATGTTGAAATCCAAGTTGTATAAATTGGAGATGGAGAAGCAGGCAGCGGAACGACAAAAGGTGGAAGCTGGTAAGATGAAAAATGAATGGGGTTCTCAAATACGTAGCTACGTATTAGATGATCGTTGGGTAAAAGATTTACGATCAGGCTATAAAGTCCATAATCCAGATAAGGTGCTTGATGGAGATTTAGATGATTTTTTGAAAGCTTTCTTGATGATTAATAACAATAATTAGAGAGGCCAGAGCTAATTAAGTCAGAACACGGATGTTGTGACAAGTATAGAACACAGAGGCACTGAGCGCACAGAGGAAAGAGGAGCATTAGTGGATACAGGGTCTTTAAAGGAATTTACTTCTTGATTACTCCAAGAAAAATTGCTATTATATTTAGTAGTTGAATGCTGCTACCTGCTTTTTCTTCATATTTTATCAATTCTTTGATTCTTTTCTAAATATAGATAAATCTTCTGAAAGAAGATAAAAAGAATCTAAAAAATGATCTGCTGCGTCGTTCAGGCTTTTTCCTGTAGTTGTAGCTATTTGAATATTATAAAAACGATTCTTGACAATAAATATTTTAGATTTTAAAGTAGCAGTACCTTGTCGATAATCTATTCTAAAAAGCTTTCCTGGGTAATCTATATACCGAATATCATCCTCATATCGGACTTCACCATATACACTATCGCTGGCTTTTTCAATCGTATTATTAAAGAAATCCTCTAATAATTCTAAGGAATCAGAATGCATAGAATTGGCGGGATAATCACAATAACTGACTATATACAATGCGTTTTCGGATTCTTTAAGTGGGGTTTGGTGGACATAGGTTACATAGGTAATCTCTCCAATTTCTGTATGGATAACTTTCTCTTTTTTCTCCATTTCCCCACCTGGTACTTCTATTCTAAATTGCCCTTCATACGTATTAAATATTTTCCAATCCGTTACTTGATTTACTTGACTTTGCCCAAACAAAGGCATCATTAGACTTAATAAACAGAGACAACAAAATAAGCGATATAGCATTTTATGAAATTAGGTGTTTTTTTCAAAAAAAATAAGACTCTTTGATAATTTTTGCAAAACGTAGCTTAGACATTCTTGTCTGAGTAGACAAACAATTCCTGCTCAGACAGGAATGTCTAAGCTACATATGTCTTATGAAAAAATCAATTCTACTAGAGTGATTACTAAGATACTAACGATCTTCCAGGTATATCTATTATAGAACTACTTTAAGGAAAGTTTCACTTTTGGGAAGGTAAGTAACTGTAAAAATTGGCAAAGCTTCCAAAAGGAAGCTTGCCAACAAAATTGCAGTCCGAGTTAACTCTTTAATTTGGTTATTGAAATTATTATGTACCCTTACTTTTATTACTTAGGAATATGTAAACGATAACTTATAACAGTTTGAAGTTTCTTTTTCCTGTATTCAGTAGTAAAAAGCCTCGTCGATGCCCTGCATCGCCTACGTTTTTTACTACTGAATAAAGAAAAAATAATTCTTCCCCTTTGTTACAATTTATTATTCACATGTTCCTTATCATCTAAATAATAGTAATATTTGTAAAGCAACAAATTCGTGGGAGTGAAAGAAGCTTTAGAGAATCAAAAGGTTAGTTCTTGGAGAGCTGTATACAAATAGTACAAGCATGCGTTTAGAAAACACCTGATCTCAATCCATTGCAATTAGTAATGGGAGAAAATATTTTTTAGAAGTACTCGGAAAGCAATTAGTAGTGGGGTAAAATAATTGATACACTTTTTTACCAAACAAAATTCTGATAGGACTATTGGTAATTAGTCTTAGAAGATTAGACTTTGAAATGACATAGAAATCAAATATTTCTATATCATTCTCTAAAAACAATAATCTTTTATTGTTAAAGTCTTAACTGTAGTATTTTTGTGTTGTGCTTGCGTTCAAAAGTTAGATCAGAGAAAAAATAAACCTAACTTCGCATATTGTGACGTAGTAAAACCTAAAAGTAACAGAATTAATGCAAAAAAAACCTTTACAATTAAGTGGTGATTTCAAATATGTAATAGATGTGCTTGAAAAACAACAAAAGAGTATGTTTATCACTGGCAGGGCAGGTACTGGTAAGTCTACACTACTACAGTTGTTTAGGCGAACTACTAGGAAAAAGACCGTCGTTTTGGCTCCTACAGGGGTTGCTGCCTTAAATGTAAAAGGACAAACAATTCATTCTTTTTTTAAATTTCCAGCAAAGCCGCTGCATCGAACTGAAATTAAGCGACTTAGATTTAGAAAACTATACGAAAAGGTAGAAGTTATTATTATCGATGAGGTTTCAATGGTTAGAGCTGACTTATTAGAGAATATAGATGTCTTTTTAAGACTAAATCGAAATAGTAATGAGCCTTTTGGTGGCGTTCAAATGGTTTTTTTTGGCGATTTATTTCAATTGCCTCCTGTGGTAGCTACCGAACAAGAGAAAATGCTTTTCAAAACTGAGTTTGACAGCCCCTATTTTTTCTCGGCGCATGTCTTTGACAATTTTGAAATGGAAATGCTAGAGCTTCGTCAAATATATCGACAAGACAATCGCCATTTTATTAGACTATTAGAGTCGGTACGAATGAACACTGTTGATTTTGATGATTTAGAAGATTTGAATGAACGGTACTTACCAAGTTTTGAACCAGATGAAAATTATATCACCTTATCGGCTAGAAATGCTACCGTTAATCGAATTAACCAAAAAGAACTAGATAATTTAGAAACTGAGCCTTATGTATTCATGGGTAAAGTAGAAGGCCAGTTTAATCCTAGACTCTACCCAACAGATATTGTTCTTACGCTTAGAGAAGGGGCGCAAGTAATGTTTGTCAAAAATGAGTCTGAAGGAAAATTTGTAAATGGCACTTTGGGAAAGATTATAGAACTATCTGATACGAGTATCAAAGTATTAGTTGAGGAACGAGGGAAATCAGAAACGATTAAGGTGGAAAAAATGGATTGGGAAGTTCAACGATACAAAATCAATGAATTGGATGACAACAAAATAGAAACGGAAGTAGTAGGAAAGTTTACTCAATATCCTTTGCGTTTAGCATGGGCGATAACTATTCATAAAAGCCAAGGTAAAACCTTTGAAAATATGATTATAGATATGGGTAAAGGGGCTTTTGAACATGGGCAAACCTATGTAGCCCTTAGTCGATGTCGTACCTTGAATGGTATTGTACTCAAGCAAAAATTACGACCACGAGATGTTTTAGTCGATGAACGTATTATTGATTTTTATGAACGTTTTTTTGATTAAACGTAGCTCCCATAGCCGTCAGGCTAAATTTAAACTACTGATAAACAGCAATTTATAAAGTTGATTTCTGGCACTAGGCAAACAGTAGATTTTAATAGTTTTTTAGAGGCAGCAATTTTGTTAGGCATTTTTTCAAAAATGCCTAACAAAATTGCTGCCTCTAAAGAAGAATATAAAACATACTTGTTGCCGAGTGTCAAGAGAAAGAACCTTAGCCTGACGGCTATGGCTTCTAGCTTGAGTATTTTCTCAAGCTGGAAGCTTGAGCTACGGAATATCCTAATACAAAACAATTCGTTGAAAAGCTTGCCCAATTCCATTATTGATTCCAACAAAATAAACACCTGCTGGTAAATGGTTGGTTTCTAATTTCACCAAACGATTTCCTACATTATTTTTTACTGATTGAGTAGATAGCACAGTACCTCTTAAATCAACAACTTGAATTTGACCAGTAAATGGTTTACTGGTTTGAAGTTCAATTTGTATAGCACTACCTGAAGCTATCGCAGTCGGAAAAATTGAGAATTCCTCCAAACCATCAATTGTTTCGATAGCGGTTAGTTCCGTTGCTTCAAAAGACTCTGTAATAGAATGATCGGCGCAGGTATGGAATAAATTATATGGTCGAACTCGCCAATAATACCTCCGACCACTAAGTAGTTCTGGCAATTTAATAGTAGTCTCCGTGGTTTCAAAATTACCTGGAAAACCCGGGAAAGAGGAAGTGCTACCTACTTGTACAACATAGTGGGTTGCATTAGGAACTGGTTCCCAAGATAATTCAATATTATTTGCAGGAACAGGCGCTCTTCCAAGTGGATAATTTAATTGAGGAATAGTAGTGATAGGTTCTTCAATAAATGGAGCATTTAATAGATTAGCTTGTTCTTCCTGTAGATACGTACGCATAGCCGTGATTTGTTCTGGGGTGAATCTAGCAGCACAATCATCCTCTGCATAAGACATTATAAGAGAACCATCCGAACGAAAAACTTCACCAGCAGGATCTGTTTGTGGAGTTTCACTTACCCCATCCCTTGTACAGTTCCACCGTATACTTAGATAATCAGGACTCGTATCACAAAAGCCATCTGCTGCTAAATGGCAATTACTTCCATCTAATTTTTCAACTAATACCGTATCAATAATAAGCGTATCTTCCCAAAGTACATCTTTAAAAATAGTATAATTGGCCAATACAAATTCAGGGGCAGGATCATTGTAATTAAGAGGAATACTATTATCATGAGAGACCCCATTTTCCCAACCAAAAAATGGATGTGGGAGCGTAAATTGATGCCCTAGTTCATGTGCCCAAACATGATCTTTTTTCTTAATAAAAGACTTATTGACAGCAGAACTGGCCCAGGGTAAATTATAGCCAGCATTTCCAGCTGCATCTTTTACGATATAGCTATTGATGGTATTGGGTACATCGTATTCTTCCATAAATCTACCTCCTACTAAAAGACTATCATGTTCATTGAAAGCAGTATTGTCAATATATTGAATACCTCCTTTTATATAAAATTGAATATTAGCGGGCGCAAAATCTTCATTGAGAGTGCAAAAAGCATCTAATACCTTAAGAATATCTGTATGTATTTCTCCTTCATCATTGCCCACATTATGGAGCGTCATAGGAATATATAATATAGTAGAATCTTTGGCTAGTCCTTTCCGTAGAGTTACCTCTCTTTGTTGGTATTGTTGTAGCCATTTTGATTTTACAGCAGGCGTTCCACAACTAGAGGGTATTTGTGTAAAAGCTATGGTAGGTAATAATAGGCAGATAAAAAAAGGTGTTATTAATCTTATCATTTTTTTATAATAGTTGAAATAATTCTAGCTTAATATTACTTTTAGAGGGAGCAAATTTGTTTTGTTTTTTTATAAAAAAACAAAACAAATTTGCTCCCTCTAAAAAACTATATAGAAACTACTGCTTGCCTGATGCTAAGACCTTATTCTACACAAATTAGAAAGCATAAGCTAGATTGATTTTTCTTACTTTGATTTTAGCGAAAAGCAAGTAATAAAGGTATAAATAAGGAATGAATATTACTGGAAAGATAAGAAAAAAAAAGATTCCTACACCCCAGAAGGGAAAGAGGGTGTAGGAAGACTAAACATACTATGAGAAAACTATATGCAATATAAGCTCAAATATTAGATATTTCAATAATTTGAAATAATTAATATGTATAATTTAGAATGTGGTTATTTTTGATAAGAATACGGTAGGGCAGGAGGGGGTATACTATTAAAAATGGAGTTGGTGGAAGGTTTCTAATGGGCAACAAGTATGTTTACGATAGTACTTTAGAGGGAGCAATTTTATTAGGCTTTTTTCAAAAAGCCTAATAAAATTGCTCCCTCTAAAAAACAATCACTATTTACTTCTTAGTTATTTTTCTAGAAATAATTCCTTTTTCAGAGGTGAAGCTAAGAATATAAGTTCCTGTTTGTAACTCAGGTAAATTTAGTTCAATTTGATTAGCTCCTTGTATAGCTTTACCAGTTTCCGAATATAATTGTTGACCCAATAAATTGGTGACTTTTATATCTAGTGTTTTAGCCGTTTCGGTTTGAAAGCTAACCGTTAATTGATTAGTAAATGGATTAGGAGTAATAGTAAACTGTTCCAACTCAAGAACTAATTCATTTAAACTGGTAGATAATGTTCGATCTCCATTAGAAAACCATACGCCTAATTGAGCACCTTCTGCTTGACTGACATAGATCACCGCATCACCATTAGAGGCAATTTTACTATCCGTTAAAGGAATAGTACCAATAACTTTTGTATCACTAGTAGAAGTGGCATTAAAGATAATTTGTTCATCAGTTCTGGAGTAACTTGGGAAATTCAGCTCACCGTTTGTAAAAATAGTATCTAATCTAGAAGTTAAAATATTAGCCCCTAACAAAAAGAACCTATCATCTGTTGCATCCTCATTATTAAAATTCTCTATATAGTCGAACGCTATAACATCTGGTGAGTTTTTAGAGAAGGTAGGATTACCGACGCTATCGTCTTCTGGCAAGCCAGAATATAACTTTCGGATATTGTTTTCAACATCTTGTTCAAAGAAGTTAATATCATTTTCCCAAACTTTTAAGAAGCCTATATCCCAATAAGAAAAATCTTGATCTCCAAAAGTTGAGGTAATGGAATTAAAGGCATCATACATTACATTTTCTCCAGAAAAATCAAATTCTATGGCATCTGCAAATTCTACGGTTCCTGTGGTAATCCCTTCTGTAAAGGTTGGATTATATAATTCAAATACTCTTGAATCTTGTAAATTTAAATCGATGATATAAACCAGATTATCCCTAAAGGTTTCGTCCGTCTCCTCTGTCAATGCAGCTAATCTATTTCCATCTCTTGAGATAGCTACATTTCGCCATATCTGTTGATCGTCAAGCACTTCTTCGCTAAAAGTACCTGTTTCCCAATCAATGGTGATTTGATTGATGGTATTATCAGTTCCAACATACAAAACAGCTGTACCATCATCTGTAACACTTGGTCTACTTTTTACGCCTTTGTCACTAAATGGAATAATATCACCATCTTCTACTTGTATATATAATTGACTGGTAGCGTCGTCTGTAAATACGACAAAATCTGTTCCTACATTAGCTTCCACCTCTTCTGGTTGAGCATCTTGTGTTGGTGGAGTAGAGGTAGTATTTAAAACAGAACTGACAGAAGGAGTGGTAATACCTACACTACTAAATGCCTGATCCGCTGCAGCAACAGCTGCACTTTGTGCGCCAAATAAATCTCTAGCAGATAGAAAAACGGCCGCTCGTAAATCTCTAAAATCAGAACGAGAAGTTAAATAATCCGTTAAGGCTTTATAGAACACTTTTTCTGTAATTAGAATATTATCATTGACATTGTCTCCTAATGTTGCAGATGTGGAATATCGATAAAAAGCATGGTTAATAATACCACTATTGATATGCACACCGCCATTATCTTCCCTACCTCTAAATTGCTCAGAGGTATTATCAGGTTGCCATCCTGGCGTATTTAAACTAGTACCTCCATTATGAGGATCTGACATATTTCTTAAAGCTCCACCTCTAAAGACATTAGGATTCACGACCTCTTCTCCAATCGCCCAATTATCTCTAGTAATCATGACTGCAAAAATATCTGCGAAGGCTTCATTCATGGCACCTGATTCTCCTTGGTATTCCAGATTGGCAGTTGTTTGAACTACTCCATGAGATATTTCATGCCCTGCTACATCTAAAGACCTGGCTAGTTCTTTAAAAGTATTTCCACCATCGCCGTAATAAATATATTGTCCATCCCAAAATGCATTTTCCATACTGTTACCATCCTCGTCTGCAACATTTACAAAAGAAACAATATTACTACCTCTATCATTGATAGAATTTCTGCCATGAGTATTTAAAAAATAATCATAAGTTACTCCTGCATTGTAGTGAGCAGAAACGCCTAAGGCTCCCAAATTAAAATTCCAATTATTACCCGTAGTAGTAATGTCTTCATAAACAAAATTTCGGGTCGCTGGAGAGGTATTTCTAGCAGTCAAAGTAAATATAGCTCCTTCTGCATGATTTGGTAAATCATCACTACGAGGATCGAACATTGGCTTAGTCGCATCTATCAAATAGTAAGTACCATTATCATTAAACGATGTAATATTTCTTACTGCTCCATTCAGGTCAGTTGCTTGTGTACTTTCAGGACCATCAAAGGCAATAATTTCTGCTGGCTCAGCTGCTATAGTTTTCTCTGTAGGGCTATCTTCACTTACGCCATGATGATGTAATTGACAAAGCGTTTTATATTGGTTCAAAACGGCTCCTGTCTGTGCATCCACAAAGTAATTCCAATGACTCACTCTATTCGGGTGAATATTCAATGCCCATACAAGACGTTCCTTTTTAATATCCTGTTCAACATGATAGATAACTAATTCTGCCTTATCTTCTTTCTCTTGTATAAATCTATTTGGGCTATCACTTCCCTTGACTATTTTATCAAACTGCGCTACATGACCGATCGCTATTTCTATGGCAGACGCTGCATTAATAGACGGTACAATATCTGTAATAGATGGGCTTGGAAAATTACGACCACTAAATAATTCAATAGATCCTGATCTATCCGTATGCAAAGTAGCCTCACCACCGTATACTTTTAATCCTTTATGGAATTGCTGAAGTTTTATATGGTCTTTCCCAGAGATTCCTTTCCGTTGATGGACTATTTGAAATTCTTCTTCGGGTGCTTCTATTTGGATCGGTGTTTTAATGGCTTCCAAGTAATTAAAGACCTTTTGATCTCTGGATCTCGAAGCCGACTTGTTAGTTACGGTACCTTGTATAAGCGTTGGCATCCCATCTTTAGCCACGGTATTAACTTGAGGACCTTTTTGGAGCTGTCTCAAAAAAGGACTATTTGATAGAGGTATACCGAGGGCTTGTCTATTGGTATTATAGGCACTGTTAGAAGGTTTCTTTATCTTTTTTAAATTAGATAAATCAACTTTTGATTGGACGGTTGTACTAATCGCTTCTTGTTGGGCTATTAGCGAAAAACAAGAAAATATAAATACAATAGAGTATAAAAAACGCATAGTTATTTATTATAGTTAAATTGTTATTTCATCGTT
>CAYOBX010000081.1:0-16425 GCA_964402245.1 uncultured Saprospiraceae bacterium
ACTTGCGCTTTAAAAGTGTCAACTACTTTTGTATGCTGGATAAACTTGTCAAAAACTACGATCATTCATTGTTTGTAAACGAAATCAATCTCTATTCTCTATTCTCTATTCTCTATTCTCTATTCTCTATTCTCTATTCTCTATTCTCTGTTCTCTGTTCTCTATTCTACAAGTTGTATGGTTTCAATACTCCTCCATATAACCTGAGTGATTACCTAATATGATATTATAACTTTCCTTTCCCCTATTGGTCATGATGGTATGAATATTGCAATTAAACACTATTCTCAAGCCTATATAAATTAACCAAGAAATATTTACTTCCTCCATAATTCATAAACCCTTCTCCCCCTCGTAGATAGTAGATCCACCATGGAATATTATGCAACTATAATCCTAAAGTTAGTAGCAAAATTACTGAAAAAAAGTAAAGTAATTGTTTTTCTATTATTATATGTAATCGTATTGAATGCGAATACAATAGATGATATTTACTTTAATAATATAGATAAAAAAAAGGGGCTATCTAGTAATTATGTCAACCAAGTTATTAGAGATAATCAAGGCTTTATATGGATAGCTACTAATGATGGATTATGCAGGTATGAAACTCATGATAGGTTTAAAATTTACCGTACAGCTAAAGAAAAACCAAACAATATACAGTCTAATAATATTCGAACAATTTACTCAGATAGCAAAGATAATCTTTGGATTGGCACTAGAGGGGGGGGACTTACTAGGCTACATCAACCATCCAGTACATGGACTACCTTTAAAAATGATATTAATGATTCCAGTACAATAAGTAATAATGAGATACTTTCCATTTTGGAAGATAAAAAAGGGCGAATATGGATTGGAACAGAAAATGGTTTAAATTTATTCAATTCAAATTCAGATACATTTTTCTCCTTCAAGATTGATAATCAAGATCCTAAAGCACTACAAAGCAAAGCTATATTAACCATATATGAAGACCAACAAGGATGGATTTGGGTAGGTACTTGGGCAGGTGGTTTACATCTTTTAGTGAATCAAGAACAAGATATTTATAAGAGTTATTTTAGAAATTTCTGCCCTAATAAAAACCTAGCTAGTCATAATATTTGGACAATGGTCCAATCCAGTCCAAAAAGTTATTGGGTAGGCAGCCATGGTGATGGTCTCTTTAACATGTTGCTTCCTGAAAATGCATCTAACTCAAGTAGCCAGCAAGACTGGATTCCAATATTTAAAAAGTATCCACTTCATTCAAAAAATTATGATAGTTATGATATAAATGACATAAAAGATATTTATCAAGAAGAAACTGGAGCGATTTGGGTGGCAACTAACGATGGGCTTTACTGCAATGATTTCTCTACAAAAGTTGATCCCACAGATAAAAATTCTCTCTATCAATTTAGAAGGTTTGCCCATGACAATTCAAATTCACATTCTTTACAGAATAATACGGTCAACGATATTTATCGAGATGAACAAGGTCTCATTTGGATGGCAACTTCTGGTGGGATTAGCATGTTTAGTCCGTATACCAACCAATTTTCTCAATTTCAAACTAGTGCAATTTTCGGTGACACGCCACTTTCCAATGCTATCTATGTGGATACATTAGGCATTGCTTGGATCATCTCTAAAGACAATGGATTAGTAAAATACAATTTAGAAAAAAATGAACATCAAGTTATCTTCAAAAAAGATCACCCTTTTATAAAAGACACTAGAAAGTTAACCAGTTCAGATAATCAATTTTTATTAGCAGGTTCAAGAAAAGGTATCGGAGTAATCGATATGAAAGATTTTTCTACCAATTATTATCCTTTCGATAAATCAATAAATATTAGTAAAAACAAACTAAATATAAGAGCTATTTATCGGGATAATGAAGCCAGAATCATTTGGGTTGGAACGGAAGTTGGTCTAGTGGTTTTAGATGAAAAGTCAGGAAAATCTTATAAATATGAACATAAGCCAGAAAGCCACCTTTCTATTAGCGATAATTCAATCAACTCCATAGCAAAAGATAATAGAGGGAATTTATGGATTAGCACCTATAATGGTTTGAATAGACTAAATTCAAATCCTACTATTCATAACTTAGTCTTTGAACGGTTTCACAAAGATGCATTAGATGAAAAACATAAAGCCCCCAACAATCGATTTACTGCGTTAAAAGTAGATGGCGATAAAATTTATATAGGTACAACAGATGGTTTGTGTGTTTATAATTATGATTGTAATTGTTTTGTTAATTATAGTGAAAATTCTCATAAATTATGGGTGCAAAGTATTGAGGTAAATACAGAAGGAAATCTTTGGATAAGTACTACAGAAAATCTACTAAAATTTGATGTTAAAGAAAATCAATTCAAAGTTTTTGAAGAAGATGATGGTCTAGCAAATATCAATTTTATCCTTAACAAAAGCTTCTCTGACAAATTTCAAAATTTCTATTTCGTTAATGAAGAAGGTATTGCTCATTTTAAGTCTGAAAAAATGATAACGAATATCATGCCACCAGCAGTAGCTATTAAAGAAATTAAAATTCTAGATGAAAATGGTGAAGCATGGATGGATATTAATCTAAAGGATCAAATAAAACTCGATTATGGAACCTATTATTTATCTATTTATTATGCAACTTCAAATTATGACCGAATAGAAAAAAACCAGTTTGCTTATCGTTTAAAAGGCTTTGAAGAAAGATGGAATTATACGAATAAATCTATTGCTACCTATACTAATTTAGATCCAGGCATTTACACCTTTGAAGTAAAAGCAGTCAATAATGATGGCGTCTGGTCTACTAATCCTCAAATACTCACCATTGAAAAATGTCCTGCTTTTTGGCAAACAACCTGGTTCAAAATAGCTAATATACTAGGTCTTATTATCTTATTTCTAATCGGTAGTAGATGGTATAATAAAGCATTGTCCAAACGAAATCTCCTACTAAAAGGCTATAACCAAAATCTAAGCGCAGAAATACAAGAACGTAAGAATGTTGAAATTGCTTTACAAGAAAAAAGTGATTTCATCAATCAGCTGATGAATAGTATGCCCCAAAATATATGTTGGATCAATCAAGAGAAGCAATTTATGGGGGCTAATACTGCTTTTTTTGATCTATTTGATATAGCAAATGAATCAGAATTATCCAATTTTTCAACCGATCAATTTACTTCTCCAGTATTACTAAAACGTGACTATTTTAATGCTGCTTTAATTGATCAATTATTTCTATCAAAGAAGTCCGTATTAGGAAATATAAATGAATACAAGTCTAATAAAAAAGAAAATAATTCTTATTGGTTTAAGCAAGATTATATTCCTTTGAAAAATAAAAACGAGGAGGTAATAGGAGCTATTATTTCCAGTACAGATATTACTAGGTTAAGAGAGGTCGAAAAACAATTGAGAATCTACAACAATCAATTAGTACAATCTAATAAAGAGTTGGAACAATTTGCTTATATCGCTTCTCATGATCTACGTTCGCCTTTAACTACCCTGATTAGCTTTACAAGAATTTTAAAGAAAAAATTAGCTGATAAATTAGATCCAAAGGAAATGGAATTGATGGATTTCATTTCCGACGGTGCTGCTAATATGCAAGAACTGGTCAATGCAATTTTAGAATTTTCTAGAATTAATAATCAAGATACTAAACATCAACCTTTATCTCCCTCAAGACTTTTGACTGGACTCAAATTGGAAATGAACGCTGATATAAAATCCAGTAATGCAACCATAATACTAGGCGAGATGCCAGATACTATTTTAGGCGATCGAATAAAAATAAAGCAAGTCCTTCAAAATCTAATTGCCAATGGTATTAAATTCACAAAGAAAGGAGTGCTCCCAATCATAGAAATCAAATGCGAAACCCTTAAAGATTATTGGCAGTTTGAAGTAAAGGATAATGGAATTGGTATTAATAAAGAATTTAATGATAAAATCTTTAAACTATTTCAACGATTACATACAGCTGCACAGTATGAGGGTACAGGCATAGGCCTTTCTCTTTGTAAGAAAATAATAAAGCAGCATGGTGGGGATATTTGGGTAGAAAGTAAAGAAGGGGAAGGCAGTACTTTTTATTTTACAATTAAACAAAAGCCAATTCAAAAAAACATCCAGTATTTGTCTGAGGTGGAAAGTCAAATAATAGCAGGCTCCACTATGCAATAAGTAAGGACAAAAAAATAACTCCACCATTTGGACGGCTTCTTTTGTCCTCATTTTTCCTTAAATTTATATTCAAACTTGAGAATAGGTTTAATATATTTGCCGTAGAGCAGTGTAAACAAACCAAATAGCTAAAAATGTCAGACGGTACTAAAAAAAGTAATATTGAAATAGGTCAACTCGTAGAAATTATTCAAAAGCGAGATCAAGCAACTGGAATCTTAACAGAAGGCTTTGTTAAACGAATTCTAACTAAATCTGCAACTCATCCACATGGCATTAAGGTAATGTTAGCCACAAAAGAAGTAGGACGTGTTAAAAATATTATAGATGACTAAGTAACGACAAAACAATAACTTGAGCATCTTCTTCTATTCTTTTCCAGTCTAAGAAACTTATTATTTCGTCGTTACTAAGCAAAAAATCCCAGAGAACTATTTTGTGAAATAACCTCGTCGAAATGCGGAACTTATTCTTTCGTCGTTACTAAGGTATAGGAGGGCAAAATAGGATACAATCAACCTAATATAACAATATAAATTTATGTTATAAAAAACATAGAAACATTAATTCATCTATTAGAGATTATTCCAAAAAATTGATTAACCCATTAAAAAATATGCTCCCTTTAAAAAATGTACTATATACTGTCTTTTTAGTATCAATGTCAATCGGCCTCTTCTCTAATTGTGAGAATACTTCAGCTATAACCCAAAATAAAGAAAATATAGCACTTTCAAAGACGGATACGCTTCCGCAGGAAACAAGAACTTTTTTCCTAGTAAGACATGCAGAAAAAGCTTCAACAGGCGACAATCCTAGCCTAACTAAAGAAGGTCAGGCCAGAGCAGAAGAATTGGCCCGATTATTAGAAAAAGTACCTATAGATGCGGTTTATTCAACGGATTATAATCGAACAATGGAAACTGCAATGCCAATAGCCACGGTTAAAAACATCCCCATTGAAAAGTACGATCCTCGTGATTTGCCAGCCTTTGTAGCGTCGTTTCAAGGACCTTCTCAAAAAAAGAAAATATTAATTGTTGGTCATTCCAATACTACTCCAGCATTAATTAATATCTTTACCAACTCTAACCAATATTCCAATTTATCAGAAAAGCAATATGATAATATGTTCCTCCTTTCATCTGTTGATGGGAAGGTGCTAGATGTATTGACACTTAAATATGGAAAGGCATCTGAGTAACTAACTGTATTAGAAGTCAGAGGTCAGATCGTTCTAGTTAGCTTACGCTAACGGAACTGTCAGAGGTCATAATTATGATGTTGACAGAACAGTAATCTGACTTATTCTTTCGTAGTTACTAATTAAACTATTCTATATTTAATGTTGTTGCGTAAATAATTAATCACTCGAATTTTCAAAAAGAAGAATGGAATTAAAATCGGAAGTTGCAATGGATTTGCAAGCTTTAAGCGAGCGCTATAAAGCACTAGATGTATACAAAAGAGTAGAGCAATTATACAAAGAGTTCGATCATAACGATATTATGTTGACCTCTTCTTTTGCTGCTACTTCGGCTTTTTTATTAAAGGTTTTTTCGGACATCAATAAAGACCAAACAATTTACTTTATTGATACTGGATATCACTTTAAGGAAACTTTAATTTATAAAGAGTATTTGACCCAGTTGTATGATTTAAAGGTAGTCAGTATTCAGGCAGAATCTGCTCGTCATGAGTTGACCACCTCTACAGAAATGTGGAAAACACAACCGAATAGATGTTGTCATTATAATAAAGTCGAACCCCTCCAAAAAATAAAAGATCAATACAAAATTTGGGTCTCTGGTTTGATGCAGTGGCAAAGTGACTTTAGAAGTTCTCTAAATATTTTTGAACAAAAAGAATCCATTGTTAAATTTTATCCATTATTAGATATAGACTATATTGGAAGAGATGCTTTTATCCGAGATCATCACCTGCCTTTTCATCCATTGAAATCTAAAGGATATTCCTCAATTGGATGTTCTCATTGTACAGTGCCTGGAGAGGATCGTTCAGGTAGATGGAATAATTCTCCTAAAACAGAATGTGGATTACATTTGTAGAGGCATGCAACTTTAAAGGAGAAATATTATGAGTGTTTAATAATTTGGGGGTATGTAAATGAATATCTGAGGCTGTTTAATAGGAATTTTGCAAGCAAAATAGGGTATTGAACGCAGAGGTGCAGAGATGCGGAGAACCAATCTAACTCTGTATCTTTGCGTCTCTGCGTTCAATTATGCCCCCGATCTGTTTTATTATAGCCTTGGTTTTAGACTCTGCAATAAGTATGTTGATTCTTAGACAAATTACGTGGAGTGAATAAATAGGCCACTAATCCACGAATGAAGCGTCCAATAAAAACTTTAGTAACGGCAAAAAAATAACTACCCCATTTGGACGGCTTCTTTTGCCCTTATTTTTCTTGATCTTCTAAAACAATTCTAAAACTAAAGTGTACTACTTACACTAAGAAGGAAAAAATTTCTATTTTGTGGTTTATAATTAAATTACTTAACAAAAACCAACAAATACGTGGCAATTTTTTCCTTCCTAGCATTTACACTCCTTGTAGCTGGAATCGCTTACTGGTCTACTCGTAGTACTAATGAACAGACATCAGATGGATATTTCTTAGGTGGCAGAAGTCTTACCGCACCAGTAATAGCAGGTTCCTTATTATTGACCAATTTATCTACAGAACAGTTGGTTGGATTAAATGGATCAGCTTATACAGAAGGTATATTAGTAATGGCATGGGAAACCTTAGCCGCTATTGCTATGGTTGTAACTGCGTTATTTTTATTACCTCGATATTTACAGGGAGGAATTTCAACAGTCCCTCAGTTTTTAGAGGATCGCTATGATACAACTACAAAGACCATTACTTCTGCCATATTTTTATCTGGATATGTAGTAGTACTCTTGCCTGTAGTTTTATACTCTGGTTCCTTGGCTTTAGTGACAATGTTTGATATTCCGATTTTATTAAATGTTTCCCATACTACCGCTTTATGGATTTGTGTTTGGGGAATCGGGATCATTGGATCAATTTATGCTATATTCGGGGGATTAAAAGCAGTAGCAGTATCAGATTCCATCAATGCAATCGGTCTCTTGATTGGGGGCTTATTAATTCCTTATTTTGGCTTACAACATATAGGTGGAGGTAGTGCCGCAGAAGGGATGTCTCTTTTAATAAGAGAAGCTCCTGAAAAATTTAAATCTATAGGAGATAAAAATGCATCTGTTCCTTTTTCTACCATCTTTACAGGGATGATGCTAGTCCAATTATTTTATTGGGGAACAAATCAAGCTATTATACAAAGAGCCTTGGGAGCAGTAAGTTTAAAAGAAGGGCAGAAAGGATTATTACTAGCCGCATTCTTTAAAATATTAGGGCCTCTTATTGTGGTCTTACCTGGTATTATAGCCTTCCATATATTTAAAGGTGAATTAGAAATTCCAGATCAAGCATATCCAAAGTTAGTGAAAGAGGTATTACCGATTAGTTTACTAGGATTTTTCGCTGCCGTACTATTTGGTGCCATACTTAGCTCATTCAATAGTGCCTTGAATAGTTCCGTAACCTTATTTGGATTAGATATTTACAAAGAACATATTAACCCAGATGCTACAGATGCAGAAGTTGTTAAATATGGAAAAGGTTTTGGAATTCTTCTTGCCATTATGGCGATGTTTGTTGCACCTTTAATTGCAAATGCAGATAGCTTATTTACTTATTTACAGGAAATAAATGGTTGCTATAGTATTCCTATCTTAACGATTATAGTTGTGGGGTATTTAACTAAATGGGTACCTGCAATTGCGGCAAAGATTGCTATCATTTTAGGGGTTGTTTTATATTCTATTAGTCAATGGGTTTTGAAACCCTTTGTTTTTGGAGAAGAAATTTATCCACATTTTCTTCATGTAATGGCTATTTTATTTGTGCTTAATGTATTAATAATGTTGGTTATTGGAATGCTTCGACCTAGAGAAGTGGCCTTTGAATTACCTTATACGAAGCAAGTTGATATTACGCCCTATTCTTTGGTGAAACCCTTAGGAGCTGCTATCTGTTTAATTGTTATTGGAATCTATATTTACTTTGCTTAATGTATGTTTACTATATTTTTTTAGAGGTAGCGATTTTGCTAGGTTTTTTATAAAAAACCTAGCAAAATCGCTACCTCTAAAAAACAATACCAAAGCTACTGCTTGCCGATTGCCAGAAGTTACTTTTATTATATAAATAACTTTTATCTAATCCTTTCTAGGTTGCGTATCGCCAAGATATTGCATACCTGCTAAGTTCGTCAACACCGTTATAAAGTCATCTCCTTTCCGTAAGGAAGAGGCGGTATATTTTACAAAATTTCCAATATCTTCCACATCTCGTTCTGTCAATCTTCCTTCAAAGTTAGGCATCCCTTTAGAAGCTAAAGCACCATTCAAAATAATCTCCTTATGATTTTTAAAAACGCCTTCTGAGGAGTGGGTCAAATCTGGAATGGCTCCACCGCCAGCCCCGAAAGCATCACCATGACATTGTACACAAAATTTGACATACAAAGTCAAACCTCTTCCAATATCAGCAGGTTCACCGGTTGGAGCCAATGCTGTTAGCTCGGTCTTAGCAGCCATTACCTCTGCTGGCATTTCTGCCTTTCCATCTATCTCAAAAGTATAGATTCTTCCAGGGTTCACATTCTTGGTAAACTTACGGGTCAAACCAGTGATTCCTCCCCATCCTACTGCAATACTCAAGTATTGTTTACCATCTATTGCATAAGTAACTGGCGGAGCGATGATACCTGTTTGCAAATCTGCTTTCCATAATACCGTCCCATTAGATGCATCATACGCCTTTAACATACCTGTCGCATCTCCTTGAAAAACTAATCCACCTTTAGTTGTAATAATACCTCCATTCCAGTGCGTCAATGGATGATCGACCCCCCACACTTCTTTTTGTGCAATAGGGTCCCAAGCAATGGTTCTGCCAGATGGTGCATATGGGTTTGGATCATCTGCTTTCATGACCATAGGCTTATATAGCTTGTCTCCATAACTCACATTCCATCCAGAACCAGAAGCCCCTCTTCCTACCTTGTTAAAACTATTTTCTTCTTCATGCGAAAAAGCTAAACTTACCTTATGCGTAGGAATATACATCAGTTTTGTCTCTTGGTTAAAAGCCATTGGTTGCCAATTATGACCACCAAATGCTCCTGGCGCAATGATAACATTTTTACTAGCATCTTTATATCGAGCATATTCTTCTTCTATCGGTCTACCCTTTTCATCCATGCCCTTCGCCCAGTTTTGTTTTGTATAAGGCTCCGCTGAAATAAAAGAACCATCCGTTCTATCCAATACATAGAAAAAACCATTTTTTGGCGCTTGCATAAGCACCTTTCGCATCGCTCCTTCTATCTCTAAGTCTGCCAATACCATTGGTTGCGTAGAGGTATAATCCCATGTATCCCCCGGCGTTGTTTGGAAGTGCCAAGCATACTTTCCATCATCTGCATTTAATGCGACAATACTAGACAAAAACCAATTATCTCCACCTCCAGGACTTCGATGTAGTTGATCCCAAGGGGTTCCATTTCCAACACCTATATAAACTAAATTTAATTCAGGATCATACACGATTGCATCCCAAACCGTTCCACCTCCACCCATCGTCCACCATTCTCCTGTCCATGTTTTGGCAGCTTCTTCTAAGATGGGATTTTCAAAAGGTTTAGATGGATCACCTGGTACCGTATAAAAACGCCAGTTCTCCTTTCCTGTCTCCGCATCGTAGGCAGATACATATCCTCTTGCATCATATTCTGCTCCACCATTTCCGATCAACACATTACCTTTGACGATTCTAGGTGCGCCAGTAATGGTATATTTTCGATCTCTATCTACGGTTAACTTTTCCCAATTAACCGAGCCTGTTGCTGCATCTAAAGAAATTAATCGCCCATCAATGGTGCCAAAGAATACCGCTCCTTTATACAAGGCCACTCCTCTATTGACCACATCACAACAAGCAATTTCTGCAAATTCTGCTGGCACTTTCGGATCATATTTCCATATTTGCTCTCCCTTTCGCAAATCTATTGCCCACACTACACTCCAAGGGCCTGTCAAGTACATAATGCCGTCCACTACAATCGGACTAGCTTCTATTCCCCTCATGACACCAAGATCAAGCGACCAAGCTAAACCTAATCGCTTAACTGTTTCTTTATTGATTTCATCTAATGGACTATACCGATCTTCTTGATAATTTCGACCATGAGATAACCAATTCCCAGGTGTTGCATCTGCATTAGTAATAGCTGCGTCATCTATTGCATTGGTAGCTGCTTCAATAAATTCAGCCGTACCTGGCTTTGGTGGTTCTTGTTGACATTGGATGACTAATAAGAGGAAGAGCAAAGAAAAGCTTGCTAATTGAATCAGTTTTTTCATTTTCGCTTTATTTGATAATAATTTCAATAAAGGAACGAAAAAAGATAGGCATACCCAAAAAAATATAGATCTATGTTGCATAGAAACGGGAAATAAATTAGAGTTTATTCATAGAGAAGTAGATTCTGTTAATAAATTTAGATTATAAAAAATAGTAACCATTCAGCATGTCGTAATTAAAACCTCAAAATCGGTATCATCTTTCGATGATACCGATTTCTATTTGAGTAGTAAGTATTAAATAATCTAGGCTGAGTTCAGTCTTTCTTCTAGCTTAATTCAATCGTAACATTTTCTTACTCTTTGTTCCATACTTGGTTGCTATTTGATAGTACATGAAACCATTAATTAAACCAGCTTTTTCTATTTGGATCGTATTATATCCAGCCTTTCTTTCTTCTTCCAATGTTCGTAAAATTCTGCCTGTTTCATCTCTAACTATAAATTCAATTGCTGAATCCCCAGGTAAATAAAATCCTATCGTTGTCTGTTCTGAGAAAGGGTTCGGTGTATTCTGATATAAGTCAAAGTCTCGTTCTAATAATGGATCTTCAAACTTGAATTGTACTGCCATCGTGTTACCGGCTTCATCGTATGCTTCCGCTTTTGTTGGCTCATTATCAATACTCATCACTTCACTCAATTTAACATCTTTCATGGCCATAATTTCAATTGTAAACAAGGCTACTTCTTGATCTTCTTCTTGTAGTACTTTGGAATTAGCTCTATGATTCCAACTTGTCGTAATCCTTCCTTTCTCTTTTTCTTGTAAACCAAAGTGTTCTAATTTCATTAGCTTGCCTTCTAACTTATCTATTTTTAATTCTCCAAATACCATTGTAAATTGATAGCCTTGTATCTGATTGATTTGCTGTGTGCTCACTGGTATTTGATAAGATTGTCCTCTTTTCAATTCAATGTCCTCTATTTGTAGTTCAAAAACCTCTGGACTAGATCTTTCACTCAAAGATTGAAGGCTATTCGCTTTTACATTTCCATTAATATCTCCGATTTTTACAGCGATGAAATTCATCACCTTATTGCCACTAAGCTTGTCAATTTGCGCTTGCTCAGGGAAATCTTCTGTAATCGGACTAGCTGTTGTAAAGTCATAATCCGCTTCCACAAATCTCCAGCTAGTGTTGTTAGCAAATTCTGTGTCTATGGCTAAAATCAGTTTTCTCAGTTGAACTAAATCAAAAGCTGTAATAGTTTTTGACTGATTCACATCGGCTGCAATCCATTGATATGGATTGTCAAAAGTTTGAATACCTAAGATGTGTTTTGTCATTAATACCAGATCATATGTACTGACTCCGTTCAGAGGATTATGATTCTTTTGAGGGGTTACTGTATACGCTTTTTCCATCGGTAATTCAAAATGATAAAATCCATCTTGGGTAGTCATATAATCTGCTTGTGTTGTGCTAAATAATACTTCTTCCACAGCCGTTCCTTTCCATGTATTTACTTGTCCACCAATTAAGGCAAGGGTAGTATCTGTAACTTGATTTTCAGTACAAGCAGTATTATTGTCTTGAACATCAATGTACGTTTTACACAAATTCCATTTGCCCTCAGGGTCTATTACATACAGGTGCACCTCTTGGATGTCTAAAGTTGCACAAGTGAATATTAATGTACTCGGTAAAGCTTTTACTTCTGTTAAAGTAGTCGGCTCTTTCATCGGCATACTATCATGCCAGATGCCTAATTTGTATTCTGGACAATTAGAAAAATCATTGACACTGATGTCACTCGCATGAATTTCTACCATTCCTATTGGCATTAGTTCAATGGCTAATCCGTGGTAACAGGAAATTGAGAATTGACTACAATCCACTTCTTCCAGCTCTTCCTCAAAGACAGGTGTTGCCTCAGGGTCTATATCTGTAATCGTATCTGTAACAACTGGATCTATCGTAGTGATAGTAGTATCTCCAATAATTACTATATCATCAATATCAATTATCTTTAAAGAGGTACCGTCATGATCGTCTTCATCTTCTCCCATATTGCCATTTCCATTGACCATACCATCCAATAGATGAAAATCATTATTTTGGTCCCTATCTGCATGGGAATCAATATCGGGTCTATTCGGGCCATCAGGCTGATTTGATGCATAGGTTATCTCAACAAAGCTGGTAATATTAGTATCTCTAAAATCATCATTTACAGTTAGACTGATATTAATAATTATAGAATCTAATTCTGCTAAATCCTCGATTGTAAAAGTAGGAATACCGCTTTCTAAACTCCAATTATTTACACTCCTACTTCCACTCCTATTTTCATTGGTATATGCTGCTCCATTTTCCGCAAGATCAAATGATAAGCCATCAGGAAGATAGTTAACCACCTCTATGTCATAGGCATCAATATTACCTTGATTAATAACAACAATTTCATAATCTACAACGTAACCCGGAAGTACGGTAGTTGCTTGCCTTGGTGCCAATCGATTCATGATGGCTAAATCAAATATCCTTGGTTCCAACACCGTCAAGTACACAGAAGCTGTATCACATGCTACTGGTGTACCATCATCACAAACACTATACAAGAATCGGTCATTACCAATAAACCCTGGATTAGGCTCATAAGAATAGGAGCCATCTGGATTTAATATTAAGGTTCCATTTGATACCTCAGATACAGGAGTGGTATCAACGATTAAAGCACCATTTTCAGGATCATTATCATTATCAATTAGATTACCAGATTGTGTCTGCCCTTCTTCTGCGATAGAAGCATCATCTGTAGCGTAGAGATCATTCTTCCCATCGTTATTTAATACTTCAATCGTGACCATAACGGTATCACAAGACTGAGGCGTTCCAACATCACAAACTTCATAGGCAAAGTTTTCTTGACCAGTAAAGTCAGGGGCAGTCGTGTAGATAAAGGTGCCATCAGAGTTGATGGTTAAAGTACCAGTAGTTGGTACTGAAATAGGCATAGGATTAATCATTAGATTATCTCCATCTGGGTCGCTGTCATTGCCAAGTAAATTCCCTGATAGTGGACTACCTGTTTCTGTAGTAAAATTATCTTCTAGTCCAAGTATCTGATTATTATCAAAATCGGTATTGTCAATTACTTCAATTACTACAGTTGCCGTATCACATAAAATCGGATTACCGCCATCACAAATTTCGTATTGGAAGGTCGCTTCTCCTACAAAATCTGGTGTTGGAGTAAAGGTATATTCTCCAGTTGGTTGGATCACTGCTATGCCTCCTATTGGACTAATCGGAGTCGTATTTAACATCAATATTTCTCCATCAATATCTTCATCATTCGTCAATACATTTCCAATAATCGGAATATTCAATTGAGTCGTTACAATATCATCTATCGCTACTGGTCCATCATTGATTTTTAATACTTCTATTGTTATGGTCGTCGTATCACATAAGCCTGTTTGGTCACAGACGATTATGCATATACTATCGGTGCCTGTGAAGTCTTGATTAGGTTCATAAGTGATACATACTTCATCCGTATTGTTATTTATAGTTGTTGTTCCTGTTCCATTATCTGGGCCACCGCATGTTATTACTGTATGCGTGTCTGCTGGATTCGCATCCACTACTGGGGCGCATACCATAACTGTACTGTCTTCTGGCACCACAATTGGTGGCACTACCACTATTGGGGCTTGCGTACTATCAATTGGTAATACCATTGGTACTACTGTGATCGGAATATCTATCGTATCACATAAGCCTGTTTGGTCACAGACAATTAGACATAATTCATCATCGCCTGAGTAACCTGTACTAGGTGTGTAGTCAATACATAATTCATTGCCACTTACCGTTGGTGTTGCTGTACCATTTACTGGATCACCACAACTTTGTGTCGTGAAAGTATCCCCTGCATTTGGATCTAGAATCACTGTACACACTTCTCCGCCTCCATCTTCTACTACCGTAATCGGTGTTACAATTACTACAGGTGGTTCTTCGATCGTGCCTGTTGGCAATGGTTCTATTACTGTTACTGGTACAAAAGTCGTATCACATAATCCTGTCTGGTCGCATACAATTATACATATCTCATCTGTTCCTTCATAACTTGGGTCTGGTGTGTAAGCTACACATAATTCATTTCCTGTTACGGTCGGTGTAGCTGTACCATTCATTGGACTTCCTGCACATAGGCTCGTTGTAAACGTGTCCGCAGTGTTCCAATCTTGAATGTCCATGCAAATAGTACCTGCACTATCTTGTGGAATCGTGAGTGGGCTTGGTGTCACCAACGGCGGTTCTTGTCTGTCTAATATCGTTACTACTACTGTTGCCGTATCACAGGCTACTGGTGTACCATCATCACATACTTCATAGGTAAATTGGTCATTACCCATGTAGCTATTGTTTGGCACATAGCTAATGGTGCCATCTGCATTCTGAGTTACCGTACCATTACTTGGTCCTGCGGCAATCGTTGTGCTTAACATACCGTCTTCTGGATCATTATCATTGGCTAATACATCAATCACTAGCGTCTCATTTTCCATACCCGTACTCGCATCATCTGTTGCATATAGATCATTCACTCCATTGTCTTCTAATACCGCGATCATTACTTCTACCGTATCACAAATAGCTGGAGTTCTGTCATCACATACCTCATACTCAAACGTTACCTCTCCTACAAAGCCTGTTGGTGGTGTATAAGTGAAGGTGCCTGATGGATCAATCACTAAGGTTCCTTCTGGTGGTGCAATAACTGGCGTGGTATTGATGATTAAAGAATCACCATCTGGATCGCTATCATTCGATATTAAACTTGATGATAGCACACCTGTGTTCTCCATCGTGAAGTTATCATCTACGCCTGTTGGTCCATTATTGGTTAGACTCGTATTGTCGATTACTTCTATGCTTACCATTGCTGTATCACATAGAATTGGATTGCCTGGATCACATATTTCATATTCAAAACTAGCCGTACCTACGTAACCTGTTGTTGGCGTGAAGGTGTACTCGCCATTTGGTTGGATCACTACCATACCGCCTACTGGACTACCTATTGGAGTGGTATTTATCATTAAGGAATCTCCGTCTATATCTTCATCATTTGTTAGCACATTGCCGCTTACTGGAATATTTAACTGAGTCGTCGCAATATCATCTATTGCTATTGGGCCATCATTGATTTTGTATACTTCAATCGGAACTATTGTGCTATCACATAAGCCTGTTGAATCACATACAATTATACACAAGCTATCTGTGCCTGTGAAGTGTTGATTTGGATCATAAGTGATACATACTTCATCCGTTGCATTATTTATAGTCACACTTGCTGTTCCATTAGCTGGGCCACCACAAGTCATTACCGTGTGCGTATCAGCTGGATTCGCATCATTGTAAGGTGCACAGACCATTAGCGTACTATCTTCTGGTACGACTATCGGTGGTACAACTACTATTGGAGCTTGAGTACTATCTACTGGTAATACTTTTGGTACTACTGTTATTGGCACATCTACTGTATCACATAAACCTGTTTGATCGCACACGATTATACAGATTTCATCATCTCCTGAATAGCCTGTGCTTGGCTTGTAGTCTATACATAAAGTTGAACCTGTAATCGTTTGTGTTGAGGTGCCATTTGATGGACCACTGCAAGTCATTACCATATGTGTATCTCCTGCGTTTGGTTCTAAGATCACTGTACAAACTTCGGTGCTATCATCTTCTAGTACTGTGATTGGCGTTACCACTACTATGGGTG
>CAYOBX010000082.1:0-2772 GCA_964402245.1 uncultured Saprospiraceae bacterium
CTTTATCTATATAGTCTAAGGTTTCTAAATATTTTCGACCATAGACACAATCCATCAAGTCTTTTTCTCCATGGTTTTTATTATCCATTTGAAAAAAAGTCTTGCCATAACCACTACTCCCTCTATTATTAACCGCTAAAACGGCATATCCATGATTGACTAAATATTGGATTAATCCAGAATAATTTTGTCTGGATTGTCCACCTGGGCCGCCATGTACCCAGACTAATCCAGGGACTTTATTCGAAGCACTAGCTTGTTTTGGTTTGTAATAGATCGCCGGGATTTTTAAATCATCAAAAGATGGATAGCGTACTACAGAAGCAGTCACTAAATCAGCTGTGTTAATATCAGGACTAAGGGTATTAGTCAATTTCTTAGGTGTTCCTCCATCCAAAACATAGGTGTATAAGTTGCTTGGAGAATTAGAGCTACCTACATAAAATCGCATTAAGGATTCATCTCTTGATATACCCACAGACGTAATATCTCCATTTTCAAATGCTGGGAAAGCTAGAGGTTTTCCTGTACTTGTGTCCAATACTTTGATCGTGGTTTTGCCATCTTCATTGACACCAACAATTTGATATTTACCATTATGAGAAAAATAAGCATACACAATATCCCAATCTTCTTCTAGTACTTTTTCTTGAGCTTTAGAAGCAATCGTATACTTTGCCAAGCGCATGAACTCTCCTCCATCATTCGTTAAATAATATAACTCTTCACTATTCGTACTAAAATCTGCTGCTTGGTGTGCTGCTTGATTTTTATTTACTTGAGTAAGGGATTTACTATTCAAATCAAACAGGTATAAATCGGCATCATTGGTATTAATGGATTTGCTTAATGCGATGTATTGCTTATTATTAGAAATACCATTGAAATCATAGGCACCATCATTTTGATAAATCAATGTACTTGTAAAATCTGAAATATTCATTTCATAAACATCCATCAAACGAGGATTTCGTTTGCTAAAACCATAAAAGAAACTTTGGCCATCATGTGCCCAACCATAAAAGGAAGCCCTAGCCTTTTCGCCAGGCGTTAGTTCCTTAATTGTACCATCTTCATTCCGCACAAATAAATGATTGATTTCATTGCCGTTATCATCACTACGAAATAATATCCGTCTATCATTTGGGAAATAAGAAATAGCAAAAATAGACTCTTTTTCAGATTGGGTTAAAGGGCTTAATTCACCACCTGCTACAGGTATGTTATAGGCATTATAGATGCCGGTCTCATTACTAGTAACTAATAAATCTTTATTGTCAGGAGAAAAACTTCCGCCAAAAATATTCTTGGTATCTAGAAATTGATCAATCGTGTATTGATTAACTGTAGGGGTAGGGGCTTCTTGATTACAAGCAACCAACAATAATAGGCTGGCTAGTAGTAGCCAAGACAATGGGGTATTTTTCATAAGTATTGAAATTTATTGATTAGCAATTAGTAACGAGACATAAATAAATGTTTATTCTTGAGTCGTTACTTAGCTATAAGGAATTAGAATTAAAATCAAGTTTAGAACAAGGTAAGAAAAGAATTTGACCTAGAAGGTCAAGTTGTTTATCAATTTAAACTGTCTATTTTTAAACAACACCTACATCCTAGAATAGTCAGACTACTATGCCCTATCTTTATTGCTTATTTTTGGTTCTAAATTGTAGCGTATATGAACAACACACTTCGCATCTTCCTTTTATTTTTATTAATTGCTGGATTTACCTATTGGTATACAAGTACCACAAATCCTAAAACAACAGTTGATCGAACAGATAGAGATTTCGCCGTTCCGAATATTGCTTCCGTTCATAAAATATTTATTGCTGATAGAAATGGGCAATCTGCTACATTGGATAAAAAAGCGGATCATTGGTTATATAATGGCAAATGGAGAACGAACCCGAATGCTATCAAAAATTTATTGAACACCATTGAAAAGGTTCAATTAAAATACATTCCTGCCCAAGCAGCTATTCCCAATATCGTCAAGGATATTGCTACCAATAACATCAAAGTAGAATTATATAATGAAGAAGGAGGCAATATCAAAACCTATTACGTCGGAGGAGTTACGAACGATGAATTGGGTACTTACATGATTATGGAAGGTTCTAATAACCCTTATGTCACCTACCTTCCTGGCTTTGAAGGATCGTTACGTATTCGATACCTATTGAAAGAATTGGAGTGGCGAGATAAAACTATTTTTCAAGAATCAATGGAGGATATTCAATCTGTGAGTATCGAATATCCTAAACAAAAGAATCAATCATTTTCTTTAGAACGAATAGATAATGAATTTGAAGTAACCCCTTTATTTGGTACTACAGCAAAGAAAGGAGCAGTACCTAAAAAAGGAAAAGTAGAAAAATTTCTAAGAGGATTTGATCGACTAGTAGCGGAAGCTTTTGAAAATAAATATGCTAAAAGAGATTCTGTGATAAAACAATTGCCTTTCTGTATTTTGACCTTAACAACGACTGAAGGAACAACAACGGACCTACGACTTCATCCTATTATGAGGTTAGATCGAACAGGACAACCGATGCTTAGAAAAGATGGAAAGTTATTAATC
The DNA here is from genome assembly GCA_964402245.1 of uncultured Saprospiraceae bacterium. GTDB lineage: Bacteria > Bacteroidota > Bacteroidia > Chitinophagales > Saprospiraceae > JAFMDF01. The sequence goes on from CAYOBX010000082.1 coordinate 2,588, forward strand.
GAACGCTATTTTGCGAATAAGAATAATGAAGATTTATTTTTAATACAGGAGATCGTCTTTGGAAAGGTTTTATGGTCTTATGATTATTTTTTCTGAGAATGCGAGAAATAATGAACACGGACTAGGATTGATAGGATTATTTGATTGATAGGATGCTGTAAGTGACTTTGACAAGTGTCAATTAT
>CAYOBX010000082.1:2872-5488 GCA_964402245.1 uncultured Saprospiraceae bacterium
ATATGATCATTACACTGCAACGAGGTTACAAATCTCGACGACCATAACTACTTGTATAGGATTATTTGATTGATAGGATGCTGTAAGTGACTTTGACAAGTGTCAATTATTACTTAGAGAATATTTAGCTAGATAACCGTACCATCCACGAACTAGGGTCGTCAAGGTTTGTAAGCTTGATGCCATATGATCATTACACTGCAACGAGGTTACAAATCTCGACGACCATAACTACTTGTTAACGTCGCTCACGACCTACAAAATCCGTGTTATCCGCGTATTTTCGCAAGAAAATCAGTGTTGAATTATGTGTATTTAGCAATCTAAGTAAATCATAATTAAAACTCTGTGGCCTCTGTGCCTCTGTGTTCATTATTCACCTCAGGCACTCTCCACCTCAAAGCCCAACTTCCCAAGATCCTCCCAAAACAAAGGATAAGATTTCTCCACCACTTTAGCCTCTTCCACCTCAATCTTTCCCAGCATAGCCAAAGGTGCAAAAGCCATCGCCATTCGATGATCTTCATAAGTTGGAAAGGTAGGGGAATCAAGAGCAGCTTTCCCCTCTACCATAAAAAATTCCTTATCCGATTTCGGAGAAAAGCGTTTTGGCAAAGGCGATAAATAAACCTGCATTTTTGCTAGTTCATTTTGTAACGCAGTAATTCTATCGGTCTCTTTAATCCGTAAAGTTTCCAATCCAGAGAACAAGCCTTGTACGCCTAAGCCCGCACAGATGACTGCAATGGTTTGTGCTAGATCTGGGCATTTAATAAAATCCCATTCAAATAAAGGAGGCAAGTCTGTATCCGATTTGGAAAGATGAACACCATTCTCATTAAAAACACTTTTGATTCCAAATGATTGCATCATTTCTACCAATACAGAATCGCCTTGTACACTTTCTTCAAATAAGCCATTTAGTTGGAGGTCTAATTTGTCTGAAAAAGCAGCCATCGCATAATAATAAGAAGCACCAGACCAATCCGCTTCTACGGTAAAAGGCTTCGCTTTATAGACTTGTTTTTTTATGGTAATGGTTTGACCATTCCATTCGTGCTCTACCCCAAAATAGCCCATCAAGTTTAGCGTCATTTCAATATAGGGGCGAGAAACAATTTTACCATCTAAAGTTAGCTCCAGTCCATTCGGCAAAGTAGGCGCAATCATCAGCAAAGCAGAAATGTATTGGCTACTAGTACCTGCAGAGATTGTTATCTGGTTAGATTCTCCTAAGCTATTTGGTGTATGTATTTTTAGTGGTGGATAGCCTTCGTTTTCTAAATAGTCTATATTAGCTCCTAGCTTTTTTAAAGCCTCTGCTAAGACACCAATAGGACGTTGCTTCATTCGTTCTGTACCTGTCAAAATTTGTGTGCCTTCTTGCATAGATAAGTAGGCTGTTAGAAAGCGAAATGTTGTACCTGCTGCCCCTGCATCTCGTACATCGGAATCACTTTTCAATAAAGCATCCATCAATAGAGTATCCTTAGAATTAGATAGCTTGTGAATTGGAAAATCCTCCTCACACAAGGCTCTGATGATTAAGGCTCTATTCGCTATACTCTTAGAACCGTTTAGCGTGATTTCGCCAATAATGTTTTTGTTTGATTTAGTAACAGTTACGTTCATTTATCTTTTTTTATAGAGATCAAAAGTCAGACCGCTACGCTGTCAGATCGCCTATGGCTGTCAGACGTATGATGCATCCCAAATGGTCAACATCATACATCTGACTTCTGACAGTTCCATTAGCGTAAGCTAACTAGAACGGTCTGACCTCTGACTTCTTTTATTCTCCAATAACCCCCATCCCAAAAAGAGCAAAATCATATTTGACAGGATCCTTCGGATCAAATTTTCGCAAGGCAGTAGTCAGCTCCAATACGCTTAGCCAATCGGTTTGTTTACGGTGTAGTAAACCTAATTTTCTAGCCACTCTATCTACATGCACATCCAAGGGCATTAGCAGTTGAGCTGGCTTAATATTTTTCCATAGACCAAAGTCTACTCCTTTTTTATCTTGTCTAACCATCCATCGCAGGAACATGTTCAATCGCTTGCAAGAAGATTTTCGCTTAGGCGTAGCAATATGTTTTTTTGTTCGATGTGGGGCATCTGGTAGCGCGAAGAAAGCCTCGTGAAAACCAATTAATGCAGGACCAATATGTTCGTCCGTTTGTTGGAGATGTTTTGAGAAAGCAGTCTCCAAAGATTTATTTTCTTGATAATATTGTTGAAAGAATTCTAGAAAGTATAGCGTATCTGTCGCCTGAAAAGTTCGATGTTTAAACGATAAAAATTTTTCTCTATCCTTTTCTTGATGATTGACCATAAAATCATGCGGTGCTCCATCCATTAATTCCACTAACTCTTTGCATTTGTTAATAATCGTTTTTCGCTGCCCCCATGCTAACATTGATGTCCAAAAAGCCATGATTTCAATATCCTGTAATTTGGAAAATTGATGGGGTATTTGGATAGGATCATTTTCAATAAAATCAATTTGATTGAATTGTTGAACCTTATTGTCTAGAAGTTCTTTGAGACTATCCATTAGATTTTAAGTGTGTGACAAATTGAGTATTCCAGTAACACGGATTTCAATCCGTAAAC
>CAYOBX010000082.1:5588-16368 GCA_964402245.1 uncultured Saprospiraceae bacterium
AATCCGTAAAGATAGAGAACGTAATTGCACCTGCTATCATGTAGGAACTATCTCGCTGCGCTCGATAGTTGTACGGATTGAAATCCGTACTACGAGTTACGGATTGAAATCCGTGTTACGGGAGGTCCATGCATTCAATTTATTTGATTCCTTAATTTTAAACTACCAACTATAAAATCTCCTACTTGCTGTCCTTGTTTGATACCATTGTAACAAGCAGGCCCATAATGAATGCCACCATACAATCGACTAATAGCAGCTTCTTCAGAAGCTTCAATGAAGGAAGTAAAAGAACGAGTCGGTAAACCGTATTCTTCTTCCGTATTATCATCAAATGCAAAAGAATCTCCATATAAATTAGTCAAGGTCACAGCCGCTGCGCGAGAGATGACACTATGCCCACTTGTATATTCTGGAAAAGGAGGCGTTTGTAATAATGGTGCCCATTCCTCATCTATATGTTCATTAATAACTGTTTCTGGACGGACTAGTTTAGAGCGATATTTTTCATCCCAACAGGAGATAAAAGCATCCGCTAAAGCAATAGAAGTTAATGTATAAGTCTCTATTGTTTTCATAAAATCTGCATCCGTCTTTTTAGCAGCTAATGCAGCAATATTAATCCAATGACCACCAGGCGTAATTTTTTTGGTAGCAAACATAACATGTCCCTGATGGTGAGATACATACGGATTGCAATCCCAAAATTCAGCAATGGCTACTCGTTCTTCTCTTTCTTTTTCTAATGCTGCATACACCTCTAATACTTCTTTATAGAACACACTCCCTTTACTCATATCATAAGCAGTCGGAGGTTCGGGTACAAACTGATCTGCATTCTTTATTACAAAAGGGCGAATTTTTTTCCAATGTGGTTCTATGCCATCCATATAGTCAGGAGGAGTAGGTCGCCATTTAGCAGGATCATCTGGAATAGAATATTTAGGGAAGGTTCTAGTCTCCTTATAATTATCCGTTCCAGACCAAGCAATGATGTGCTTTGCCATTTGATCTCCATATTCAATAGAGCGTTGATAGACCGCCGCTGGCATCTTTAGTTCTTTGAATTGGTCCAACATTTCTTTTGAGAATACTTCAATCTTATCTTCCGAAAAGATAAAAGCTTTACCCACTGTCAAGAATGCCTGCACACTCGCCAAAGGATAACAATATTCTTTACCTGCTTCTGGTTTGGGAACATTTTTCAAATCCTTTACTTGTCCTTCTAGTGTTCGGTATTCTGGATAGGCATTTATAATCACTTCGTATGCAGCGATACTAGGATATGCATAGATTCTACTAGCCTGAGGGGGAGAGAAAATATCATGGACAATCACATCTGTCAATCGCTTCATGGATCGATGCATCCATTCTGATTGTAAGGCATCTGTTTGATAATTTTGATTTACATCTTCTCTACAAGCCGTAGCTAAGAAGAATATAAATAGAAAGCTATAGCCTAGTTTCTTTAGTTTCATTGTTTATCTTTTTATGAAGATAGATCTTAATAATCGGCAAATAATAGCTTTATGATGTTTTCTTTGGAGGGAGCAATTTCAGGAGGCTTTTTTGCAAAAAAGCCTCCTGAAATTGCTCCCTCCAAAGAAAACATCAAACATACTTGTTGCCGAGTCTCAAGAGGAAGAACTTATTTATTAAGCACGTTATACCACCACTTCCCACATAGAAGCAGGATCAAAATATTTCTGCGCCAAATCTCTTAATTCTTGAGCAGAAATAGTATGCACCAAATCTACTATTTTTTGAAAATCACTATAAGGTCGATTTTCTAATACTAAAGTTTTTACAAGATCAGTTACTCGAAATGGGCCATCTATCATATTGAGCATATTACCCAAGATATAATTTTTAACCATTTCTAATTCTTTGTCAGGAACTAGATCATTTTGAAGTCGTGCCATTTCAAAATAAATTTCTTTCAATGCAGGTCGCAGAAACTCATTCCCTACTTCTGTAGATACATAAAAACAAGCGTCTGTCTGCATTGTATCTTGGACGGAATAGATATTATAAGTAAATCCTTTATCTTCTCTAATATTATTCATTAATCGAGAGCCAAAATAACCTCCGAATACCGTATTTAGAACGGTAAAGCCTCCATAATCTTCATGATCTCTCGTAATGGTTCTCTTCCCTATTCGAATGGCCTTTTGAAGAGAATTGGGGATTAGAAATTCTACTTTTTTAGCAGACGTAAGTGGAAGTGCAGGATAAACAGGATTCGATTGGATGCCAGTAGGTAGTTGACCTAAATGCTGGTCTAATAATTGAATGATCGTATCATCTACTTTTCCACTTAGAAAAATAGTGCAATTTTGAGCATGAAAGTTAGTTTTAAAATGCTGTACTAAATCTGCTTGTTGCAATTGGTTATAGCTTTCCTCAGAACTATTATATCCATAAGGATGCTTTTTTCCAAATATCAATTCTGTGATCTTTCTATAAGCGACCACATCATTTTTTGTAAGATCCACTTTCATCCGCCTCTTACTATTTTCCTTAAAAGTATCTAATTCTTTTTCGGGAAAAATAGGAGCTGTTAATAATTCTTTCACTAAACCAATTAGCTTAGGAAAATGCTTATTCATAGAATAATAAACTACACTAGAATAATCCAAGCTAGTTGGTAAATTGATCGTCGCACCATAAAAGTCAATCATTTCTGCAATTTCTCCAGAGGAAAAAGAAGCCGTTCCTTCTCGAAGCATCCGACTAGTTGCTCTAGAGGCTAATTGTTTGTGTTCAAAAGGCCTACCTGCTCGAATAATAATCTGCATTTTCAATACCGCTTGCGTACCCATATTGGTTACGTACAAAGGAATACCGTTCGATAGCTTTAGCTCTTGTGGTTCAGGTAACGGTATTTTAGTTAAGGTTTTTATTGGTGGTTGTACCGTTCTATTTAGAATCATTGTTTTTAGTCTAGAAAATAGCGTGTATCACGCTGGCACAAAGGCTATTCCTTGTGCCTAATTATCGGTAAGGCTAAGCCTTATAATATAGCAAGCACAAGGCAATATCCTTTGCGCTAGCAGGAGTAATAGAGGCAAATTCTTAAAAAAAACTACGAATTTTGTTACCTGAAAACGAAATATATCTCGCTTCTCTGTTCTCCGTTTTCCCTTCTCCCAAAATAATAGCGCAAAAGTAGAAGGTATTGTAGATACTAAGGGTAAAAAAAGCAGATATTTTCGAGCTTTATCATGCTATTTGTATTCTTTCTCTAACTACTTGGTTGATTTCTTCTTGTTCTAATGAAAAGTTATCCACATTGTGTGGATTTCTAATATAAAAAAAGTAGTTGAGAAGGTGTATTTTTGTGACAATAAATAAATGGATGACTTTGGAGCGATTTTTTCATTTTCATTTACTTATTTCTCTTACAATCAGCATAATATAAGCATATGAAATTTAGCATTTCTTCTACTCAATTATTATCGCAATTACAAATTGCAGGCGGGGCAATAGGATCAAATCCTGTTTTGCCGATACTAGAAGACTTTTTATTTTCTATCAAAGGAGATAAGCTAACAATTACGGCTACAGATTTAGAGACAACGATTATTACGAAAGTAGAGGTCATGTCAGCCGATACGGATGGGGTGGTAGCTATTCCTGCGAGAATTTTATTAGACACCCTTAAAGCCTTACCACAACAACCTATTACTTTCAATATAGATGAGGAGACTTTTGCGATTGAAATTAAATCGGCTTATGGTAAGTATAAATTAGCAGGAGAGAATGGGCAAGATTATCCAAAGATTCCAGAATCCGACGATGTGGATTCTATTAATATAGATACTGCTGTATTAGCGCATGGTATTTCCAAATCTTTATTTGCCACTAGTAATGATGAATTACGACCGGCTATGACCGGCGTTTATTTCCAAGTGGATTTTGGAAAATTAATACTTGTTGCGACGGATGCACATAAACTAGTAAAGTATACTTTTAATAATCTAAATAGTGAAGTATCTACTTCTTTTATTGTTCCTAAAAAAGCATTGACACTGTTAAAGAATGCTTTACCGGGAGAAGGAAATGCGAAAATATCTTTCAATAAAGCGAATGCTTTTTTTGCGTTTGATGATATGCAAATCATTTGTCGTTTAATAGATGCTCGATATCCTGACTATAATGCAGTGATTCCAGTAGATAATCCAAATGATTTGACCGCCACTAGAGCGGATTTGCAGAATTCTTTGAAACGAATTGCTATTTATGCGAATAAAACGACCAACCAAGTTGTATTGAATATTCAAGATGGTAGCTTGACGGTTTCTGCGGAGGATTTGGATTTTTCTAATGCAGCTACCGAGCAATTGACTTGTACTTATAATGGCGATCCAATGACCATTGGGTTCAATGCTAAGTTTTTGGTAGAGATGCTAGGAGTATTGGATTCAGAAGAAATAAAAATACATCTGTCGTCTCCTACTCGGGCAGGTATTTTAGTGCCTGTAGAGGAAATGGAAAACCGAGAAATTTTGATGTTGGTCATGCCTGTTATGTTGAGTAACTAGAATTAAATAATTGGCTGGATTTCTAAAATAAAAATCTCCTACTTTTGTTAAAGGGTAGGAGATTTTCGTTTTCTACCTTAGCATGGGAAGTTTAACCATTAATTCACGAATTGAAATATGAATCCATTAATTCTGTACATGCTATAACTCGTATGTGAAGATACCTAGAGTGCTAAATTAGAATACGTCACAAATTAGTGAATTCGTGGTTAAAACATTATAAAAATGAGCCTAGAAACAGATTTAAATACCCGAGCAGGAAGCGTTTGTGAATTATGTAGAGCAACAGAGAATTTGAGAGTGTATCCAGTTCCAGAAGCTCCCACCGCAGGACTAGACGGGCACGCACTAATATGCACCACCTGTCAAACGCAGTTAGAAGACACAGATGTCGTAGACCCAAACCACTGGCGATGCTTGAACGATAGTATGTGGAATACAGAGCCTGCCGTACAAGTATTAGCATGGCGAATGTTGCATCGACTAAGGGGCGAAGGTTGGCCTGTAGACTTGTTGGATATGATGTATATAGAACCAGCTACTTTAAAATGGGCAAGGGCAACAGAGGTAGAAGATGGGGAAGAAAAGATAGTACACAAAGATGTGAATGGTAATATATTACAAGCGGGCGATACGGTCAGCTTGATTCAAGATTTGAATGTAAAAGGCTCTAGCTTTACTGCTAAGAGAGGAACGGCTGTGAGACGAATATCTTTAGTCTATGATAATCCAGAGCATATAGAAGGGAAAATAAATGGACAACAGATTGTCATCTTAACAAAATATGTTAAGAAATCGTAAGGGCAATCCTTGTGGTTGCCCAAAAATAATGGGCAACCACAAGGGTTGCCCCTACGACGTTAATGTGATAATCATACAGTTTAATAAATTAACAACATCCCCCACCAGGCGTACAAACCTCTTTACTATCCGCAAATAGTCCAGATAAATCTACCTTAGGTTGCTCAGCTTCTGCAACAGCAGGTGCACAACAAGCAACTGCTTTTTCTTCCTCCGTCACCGCTCTATCTTTAGCCTTGCAGCAAGTTTGATCTTGACCTAATTGAACGATGATTTGTTTATCATGTATCGCCACATTTCCAACAGGCAGCACCGCTTTATGAAATTGATGATTTCCATATTCAAATTTTATTTCCACATCTCCCCATGTTGCTCGAACTTTTTCTACTACCGTAAAAATATCTAAAGCTTTAGAGGTATTTACACGATGGTCTGGCTCTGGCAATTCATTTTCCCATAACTGGATATGCACTTCCTGCCATTTATTTTGAACGCCCCCACAATCCACCGTATCATATTGGACATTTTTGATTTCTGTGATATGGTAATCCATTCTCGTAAAGCTACCCGTTTGATATTCAAATAAAAGAGGAAGGTTTGGATGGTCGTTTAGTATTTTTAGAAACTGCTTGGTTGTCATTGGTATAAATTTTATGTACTAGTATCAGTTACTAATATAAACGTTATTTTTTAAGATAAGATCAAATTTTTAAATAAAAAAACCACCAATACTAATTAAAGTATTGGTGGTTAGTAGCTGTAAGGGAAGGATTCGAACCTCCACGAGGTAGTTAGCCATAGTACAAAAGAAAGATAGTGGTCAACCCGTTATACTACGTTTATCCTAGATTCCTCACCCTCGAGACAGGAGGGCATGGCTGCCAGTTTCATCACCTCACAGTGTTTGTGAAATGATGAATACAAAACGATGAATGATAAATACTACATGCATTCATCATTTCTCATTTATAATTCATCATTTCAAAAAAGTAGCTGTAAGGGAAGGAGTCGAACCTTCAAGGAGCGGTTAATTCTTCAAATAAATCTAAAGAAGTTATTCCGAGCTCTCCACCCTCGAGACAGGAGGGCATGGCTGCCAGTTTCATCACCTCACAGTATTATTAGAATCAAAGACTTTTCTTCGATTTGATATTACAAAGATATAGGCAAGTTTGTTTTGATGCAAATTTTCTAATTATTTTTTGTAAAATTTATAAAATTGATAAAAAAACAGATAGTTAATTATCAAAATGATAATTAATCGATTGTTTTTAACCCTAGTATTTGGAATTTTATGATTTAGAGTTTTTTTTTTTACAAAATCCATCTCTGTTCTCTACGCTCGCACCTCTGTTCTTATTTAATAGACTACTCTAACCAATTTTAATTTACTGTTAGATTCACTAGGAACAATAATTTCATTAGGAGATATTTGCAAGCTTTCTTGAACCCTTAATTTGATTTCTCTATCTTCTGTATTGAGAATACTATTTCGTTTATTTTCTCCATTCCCTTTTACTACATATTCGCTGACGATTCCTTCACTTTGGATATCGTCGTTGTAGATTAATCGCATATGGTAAGGGGTTTTTGCTAAAAAGAAAGAAGAAAAAATAGCATCACCTCCTTGCGCATACTGCTTCTTATGAAGTACTTTTTCCCAATGTTTACTACCATCTGAATGCATACTCAAAACAAATAAATCTTCATAATAAAAATCCGCACTTAGATGCGCTTTATTTTGGCCTGTGGAAGTGCTTCCATAGGCAGAATTACCATAATAACTTGTTTGTTGACGTTCTAATTCTTTTCGCTGCTCGCAAACCATTAATATTCCCCCATCTCTTCTAATCACTACCTCTTGTACTTCTACATCGAATAATCCTTTTGCAATTTTAGATTTTTTTTCCACTAGCTCCTCCATTAAACTTTCTTCAAATTCTTGATACTGTAAGGTATACGTATCAGGTTGTTGATTAGGAATATTTAAATAGTAATATCCTTGAGTTCGAGTTTTATTTTTTTCAGCATAAAGCCCTCCTGCAATAAGAGATTGGTTAAGGTTATCTGCTTTAAAGACTACATCATAGGTTAGTTTTTCGTCTAGTGGTATTTTCGTTTTTACAATGCCTTCTTTACCAGGATGGACATTAAATATATCAAAGTAGTGTGGTTTATCTTTTTTTAAACGATCATTTTCTCGATTGATAATTAGATGCATACCACCTTGATTATTGACGATCAGTTGTTGAAAGTTGATTCCATTTTGCATATCGTCAGGAGCTATTGTTCGTTCCCATAAGACACTCATTTTTTTTAGACTAAAAGATGTAATTTCTAATTTAGAATAAAACTCTGTGTGGAAAAGAATGATATTTTCTTTATTCTCTGATAAAATAACCTCTGGCTTAGGAACAGCAAATCGTTTTCCATAATCGACTACTATTGTAGAATCTACGAGATTGGCAGCAGCATTATATTTATGGACTTTTACTAGGTGATGTCCTTTGTCTTTATATCTGTAAATGACATAGAAATGATTTCCTAAGCCTACCACTTCCAAAGGAGTTGGTTTCTTTTTATCTAATTCTAATTCCTTTTCCCAGCTAAGCCCCATTTTTTCGTCATAAGCTTGTACTAAGAAATCGTTGGCTTTGTCTCTATATAAGAGTATTTTGTCTTTTAACTTTCCAATAATGGCATATTGATAATCACTTCGAATGGTCACTCCTTCCGAAATAGAAATCGTTTGACTTGTACCTTGTAAAGCGCACAAAAGAAAAAAGCCAAATAAAGAGTAGTATAGTTTCATGCTGAATATTTTAACTAAGTGGTCAGGCAATATAAAACGATTGTTTAAATTATTAGATTGTCTAGATGGTTTATTAGAAGCTAATAGCTAACATGAAGTATAAAATACATCTTTTTTTGAAAAAAGATCGTGAAGTACGCACAAAACTAAAGGAATACGTTATAATTGCTTTCATTTTTAACTTCTATTAATATGGAAAAAATAAAAACCTATTTCCCGAAATTGACAGCAGAGCAATTGCTTCAGTTTGAAAAACTAGGACCACTCTATAAGGACTGGAATCAAAAAATTAATGTGATTTCTAGAAAAGATATTGATAATATCTATGAACATCATGTATTACATTCCTTGTCTATAGCAGCAGTGGTTCGCTTTAGATCAGATGCAGAGATTTTAGACTTGGGTACGGGAGGAGGATTCCCAGGAATTCCTTTAGCTATATTATTTCCAAATGTAAAATTTACTTTGATTGATGGGACGCTCAAGAAAATTAAAGTGGTACAGGAAGTAATTGCTACATTAGGATTAACGAATGTGGAAGCGATGCAAATGCGGGCGGAAGAATTAAAAAAACGAAGATTTGATTTTGTAGTTACTCGAGCGGTTGCACGTATGTCTCAATTGGCCATCTGGTGTCAACGACTCTTAAAAAGTAAACATGTTCACCCCTTACCTAATGGTATTTTAGCCTTAAAAGGAGGGCATATAAAAGCAGAAATTAAGGAATTGCCGAAGGGTAATTATTCAGAGCTATACCGAATACAAGAATTTTTTAAAGAATCCTATTTTGAAGAAAAATATGTGGTGTATTTGCAGCAGTAAGGCCTGTAATTTGGAATAGAATCTGGTTTTTTGAATGTTAAGTAACGACGAAAGAAATCGTCCTAGATGGTCAAATTATTTTTTTGCCGTTACTAAGTGATTAGACATTCTATCCTTCTGCATTTGCAATAATTCCTTCATTGATCTGTCTAATTAAATTAGGTCCTTCATAAATCAGCCCTGTATAGATTTGGATTAAAGCAGCTCCCGCATTTATTTTTTCAATAGCATCTGCTGCCGAGGCAATTCCACCTACCCCTATAATTAATAAATTTTTTCCAGATTGTTCGTATAGATAACGGATCACTTCTGTAGATCTATTCGTAAGAGGTTGACCGCTTAATCCACCATTTCCTATTTTTTTGATAGATTCCTCTGATTCTACTAATCCTCCTCTTTCAATGGTCGTATTTGTGGCTATGACTCCGTCTATATTAGTAGCCGTCACAATCTCTAGAATATCATCTAATTGAGAATTAGTTAAGTCAGGAGCAATTTTAAGAAGGATAGGTTTAGGTGTAGATTTCGCTTGGTTTAAAACTTGTAAGTGAGAAAGTAATTTGGTGAGCGGTTCCTTTTCTTGCAAGTCTCTTAGTCCTGGCGTATTAGGAGAACTAACATTGACGACAAAATAATCTACATAAGGAAATAATTTTTCAAAGCTATATACATAGTCATCTGTTGCTTTTTCATTGGGGGTTATTTTGTTTTTACCAATATTTCCACCAATGATTACATTCTTTGGTTTTCCTTTTTTTAAACGTTCTACTAAAGCATCTACTCCTTCGTTATTAAATCCCATTCGATTAATAATCGCCTTATCTTTTTTTAACCTAAATAACCTAGGCTGTGGATTTCCTATTTGTGGCTTAGGAGTTACTGTACCTATTTCTATAAAGCCAAAACCTAGGTTAGCCATCGTATTAAAATATTTTCCATCTTTATCAAATCCTGCTGCCAAGCCTACTGGGTTTTCAAAATGTAAGCCCATTAAATTTCTTTCTAATATTTTATTTTTCGGACTACTATAGATGTTCTGTAAAATGGAGTTAATAATAGGCAGTCCAAAACCTAGCTTACTGAAGGCAACCGTGAAATGATGTGCCCGTTCTGGCGTCATCGAAAATAACAAGGGCTTAATTAATTGGTACATAATTCTTGTTCTGAATAGAAATGGCTTAAAGGTAACATTTTATTAAAATATTCACTTAGTAACGATGAAAGAATAAATGCCGCATTTCGACGAGCTTATTTTGATCTTAGTTTTCTTGAAAAAATCCTTGCATAGCAGAGCTACGGAAGTATTTTTTCAAAGAAAATAAGGGCAAAAGAAGCCGTCCAAATGAGGTAGTTGTTTTTTTGCCGTTACTTATTATAGTAGCTACACAAAAATACTACCTTCTATTGCTTGAGTTGGATCATAAATTCCCAGAAATTTTTTAGAAAAAAAACTATCGTTGTTAATTGATAATTAGAATCTTATGAAGATATTTTTTTTGTTAATAGTTTTTTTTTGAAAAAAATTATACCCTTCCGTAAAATAAATACAGCTCGAAAAGCATTTTAGGAATGTATATTTTAAATAAATAAAAAGAAAATACAAACTGCCTATCTGCTAAATCTTCTACACTTGTTTACTACATATTAATTTCTCCACTACCCAAAAAGGTAGTCTATTCAATTCTTATTTTATTTCAAACATCGTTGGTAATCAAGACCGTAACACAGAATTCATTCTGTATTGCTGTACCACGGAATTCATTCCGTAAACCGTACCACGGAATTTATTCCGTAAACCGTA